>NZ_LT629771.1:3667500-3967500 GCF_900105175.1 Jiangella sp. DSM 45060
GTCGGCTCGCCGTCCAGCCAGAATCGCCACGGGAACGCGACGCCGTCGCCGCCGATGCCGCTGACGCCGACCCGCGGGCCGGTCCGCACCCGGCCGCCGTCGACCGGCGGACCCGGGAGCAGCTGCGTCGGCGAGCCGGGAGCGCACAGGTCGACGCCGTTGTCGGGGCGGCCGAGGCCCAGCGCGGACGTCAGACGGGCCGGGCCGCGGGCGTACTCGCGCGCCGTCCGCGCGGACAGCCGCCTGGACGCGGCCAGCGCGGCGCCTTCGACGACCTCGCCGGCCCGCAGCAGCACCGCCGTCGCCGTCCCGTCGACGTCGCACACCACGTTCGCGCAGAAGTGCATGCCGTAGGTGAAGTAGACGTAGAGGTGGCCGGCCGGCCCGAACATGACGTCGTTGCGCGGCGTGCGCCCGCGGTACGCGTGCGAGCCGGGGTCTTCGGCGCCCTGGTACGCCTCGACCTCGGTCAGCCGCACCGCCACCGTCCCCTCAGGCGTCGTGTGCCGCAGCACGCTGCCGAGCAGGTCGGGTGCCACCTCGAGGCCGGGTCGGGCCAGGAACGCGCGGTCGATCGTCGCCGTCTCCACCGCGCCAGTATCGACGACGGCGTCAGGCGGGCGGCAGCGGGACGCGCAGGCTCACCGTCCCCTGGAGGTCCAGCCACGCCGCGTCGGGCGCCCGGACCAGCCGCAGGATGACGTGCTCGCAGCTCGGGCAGCGCGCCACCCAGCCCTGCGCGTGGCCGTACACCCGCAGGTCCGCGACCCGGCGGGTGTCGCCGCAGCTCACACAGCGTCCGGTGGCAGCGGTGACGTCGACGGCGAACAGCTCGGCGAGCGGGCCGGCCAGGGCGTTGCCGTCCTGGTAGTCGTCAGTCATGTCAGTCTCCTGTCGGGCCGAACCGCTCGGTGCGGATGCGGCGCGGGTCGTGGCCCAGTCCGACCAGCGTGTTCGCCACCTTCTCGACGAACCCGGTCGGGCCGCAGACGAAGCACGTCGGCTCGAACTGCGGCGGCCAGCCGTAGAGCTCCAGGTCGGCGGGCCCGATGCGGCCCGGCGTCCGCACGGACCCGGCCGGCGCCGACCGGGTGAACAGCGTCGCGATGTCGAGCCCGCCGTCGTCGCGGGCGGCGCGGCGCAGTTCGGACGCGTAGAACTGGTCGGACGGCGAGCGGACGGAGTGGATGAGCCGGAACGGCGCCCGGCTGCGCGCCTCGCGCCGGGCCCGGACCATCGCCATCAGTGGGACGATGCCCGACCCACCCGCCACCAGCAGCGCCGGCGCCGTCCGCGACGGGTGCCAGACGAACCAGCCGCCGACCGGGCCGCGCAGCTCGACCGGGTCGCCGACGGCGAAGGTGTCCGTCAGGTACTCCGACACCTCACCGTTGTTCACCCGTTGAACGGTGAGCTCGACGCGGTCGCCGTCGGCCGGTGCGGCCAGCGAGTAGCTGCGCTGGGTGCTGTAGCCGTCCTCGTCGGTCAGCCGGACGTCGACGTGCTGCCCGGGCACGTGGCCGGGCCAGCCGGGGACGTCGAGCAGCAACGTCCGGGCGGTCGCGGTCTCGGTGCGGATGCCGGCGAGGGTCGCGACGCGCCACTCGAGGCGGGCGTTCAATCGCCCGCGTAGCGCTGCTCGCGCCACGGGTCACCGTAGTTGTGGTAGCCGACGCTCTCCCAGAACCCCGGCTCGTCGAACTCGAGCAGTTGCAGGCCGCGCAGCCACTTCGCCGACTTCCAGAAGTACAGGTGCGGCACCAGCAGCCGGGCCGGCCCGCCGTGCTGCGGCGCCAGCTCGGAACCGTCGAACTCGTAGACGACCCACGCCTTGCCGTCGAGCAGGTCCTCGAGCGGCAGGTTCGTCGTGTAGCCGCCGTAGCAGTGCGCCAGCGCGTAGTCGGCTGTCGTGTCGACGTCCTCCATCAGCAGGTCCAGCGACACCCCGCGCCATGACGTGGCCAGCTTGGACCACTTCGTGACGCAGTGGATGTCGACCGTCGGCTCCTCGGCCGGCAGCTCGAGCAGCTCGTCCCACGTCCACCGGTACTCCTGGCCGGTCTCGCTGGCGATGGTGAACTCCCACCGGTCCAGCGAGATGTTCGGCGTCGGCCCGGCGGACAGCACCGGGAAGTCCTCGGTCAGGTACTGCCCCGGCGGCAGCTGGACGTCAGCGTCGTGCCTTCTTCTCCGGAACCCCGGAGACACGATCCCCATCGTTCCACCCCGTTTCCCTCGCGCCTGCGGACGCGCCCTCCCACCCTGGGCACATGGTCCTCTCCCCCAGGTCCGGAGTCCAGAGCATTCGGGAGGTCGGTTCGTCAGGTACCGAACTCGGCCCGCACGCCCAGGAGCCGGACCGGGCGGCGGTCGGTGAACCGGGACAGCGCCACCAGCGCGGCCGTGGCGAGCGCGTCGGCGTCGCTCGTGGGCTCGGCAAGCTTGTGGCCGTGGGTGGAGGTGAAGAACGGGGCATAGCGGACCTTGACGACGACGCGGACGGCCGGGCGGCCCTCGGCGACGACCTCGCCGGCGACCTCGTGCGCCAGCCTGGCCACCTCGCGGGCGACCTCGTCCCAGTCGTCGAGGTCGTGCTGGTACGTGAACTCCTTGCCGCGCGACCTCGCCAGCCACGGCTCGCCGCTGACCCGCGCCGACGCGACCCCGCGGGCCACGCGGACCAGCCACGGCCCGATGGTGGGGCCGAACCTCTTGGCGACGTCGTCGGGGTGGGTGGTGGCGAGGTCGCGGACGGTGTGGATGCCGAGCTCGGCCAGCTTCTTCGCCGTCTTCGCGCCGATGCCCCACAGCGCGTCCGTCGAGCTCTCGCCCAGCACGTCGAACCAGGAATCGTAGGTGAGCGTGGCGACGCCGGCCGGTTTGCCGAACCCGGTGGCCAGCTTGGCCTGCAGCTTGTTCTCGCCGATGCCGACGGTGCAGTCGAGGTCGGTGGCCTCGCGGACGCGCCGCTGGATGCGCCGGGCGGTTCCCTCGGGGTCGTCGTCGCCGACGTCGAGGAACGCCTCGTCCCAGCCGAGCACCTCGACGGTGCCGAACTCGCGCAGCGTCTGCATGACGTCGGCGGAGACGGCCTCGTAGGCGGGCTTGTCGACCGGCAGGAAGACGGCGTCGGGGCAGCGTTTCAGCGCCGTGCGCAGCGGCTGGCCCGAGTGGACGCCGAACGCGCGGGCCTCGTACGACGCGGTGGCGACGACGCCGCGCTTGGACGGGTCGCCGTCGCCGCCGACGACGACCGGGCGGCCGGCCAGCTCGGGACGGCGCAGCACCTCGACGGCAGCGATGAACTGGTCGAGGTCGACGTGCAGGACCCAGCGGGACACGTGGCCATTCTGGCCCGGCGCACTGACAAGGTGGGGGTCAGCGGGCGGGATCCGTGGGATCTGCCGGGTCCTGCGGGTCGGCGGGGTCGGCCGGGTCCTGCGGGTCGGCCGGGTCCGCCTGGTCGGCCGGGTCGGCCGGCTCTGCGGGGTCGGCCGGCTCGGCCGGGTGGTCGGTGGCGGCGCGCCAGACGTCGTCCGCCGCGGGCCGCTCGTCCGCGACGGGCCCAGGGGCGGCGTCGGCGCCGTCCTTCCCGACCGCCGCGCCGCTGGCGTCGTACTCGACCTCGCCGGCCGGTTCGGGCGCGGCGCCGGGCGTGCCCGCGACCGGGAAGCGCTCCGCGTCGTCGAGGTGATCGTCGTGGCGGGCGGGTGCGCCGCCGAGGAAGTCGCGGATGCGCTGGCCGTACGCCGTCGCCTTGGAGGGGTCGACGGGGAAGGTGACGTCCTCGACGATGCGGGCGAAAGTGTCGCGGACCCTCGCCGTGCCGGCGTTGGTGGCGGCGCCGCCGAGGATCGAGCCGACCTGGTCTTGGACCGACGTGATGGTGTCGCCGACGAACTCGCGGATGCCGGAGTCGTGGACCGGGCAGCGCGGCAGCGCCGACTTCGCCGGGCGGACCAGCCGCTGCCGCCGTCGCCACGCCGGATCGTGCAGATACGCCTGGCCGTCGACCGCGTAACGGCAGATCAGCCCCTCGAACGCCAGCGCGTCGAGGTCGTCGGACATGGCGGCCGTCGGGTGCTCGTCGAACCGCAGCGCCCACAGCCGGCCGTTGACCACGGCGGCGTTGTCGACCGCGCGGCCCTCGTCGTCGAGGACGGTGGGCAGGTAGGCCCAGGTGTAGGCGGCGGTCAGCGACAACCGGGCCACCCGCTCGTCCTGGACGTCGCCCGGCTGGATGGTCCTGGGACTGTGCGCCATGGTCGGCTCCTTCATGTGCTCCGTCGGCTGCTTCGAATCTACGTCAGCTCCGGGCGGCGGAACGGGTCTAGGCTCGACGAAGGAGCAGTTCGAGGGGGCGGTCGCCATGACCGGACAAGTCGTTCACTTCGAGATCCCCGCCGACGACGTCGAGCGGGCCCGCGAGTTCTACCGCGACGCCTTCGGCTGGGACGTCACGCCCATGCCGGACGTCGACTACACGATGGTCGCCACCACCCCGGTCGACGAGACCGGGCGGCCCAAGGAGGCGGGCGCCATCAACGGCGGCATGTTCACCCGCGACGCCGACCGCCCCGGCCCCATCGTCACCATCGGCGTCGACGACGTCGACGCGGCGCTGGCGGCGGTGCAGCGACTGGGCGGCGCGGTGGTCCTGCCGAAGGCCGAGGTCATGGGCATGGGGTACGCGGCCTACTTCCGCGACAGCGAGGGCAACGTGCTCGGCCTCTGGCAGGCAGCCGGGTGACCTCGCCGCCGTCGGCGCTCGGTGGTTGAGCCGATCGGGTGACCAGGGCGGCGGCATAGCTGCCTCACCCATCGGCCGTCCACTCCCTTGCGAGCAAACCTAAACCGGTATAGGCTCCGATTCTAAACCGGTTTAGACGCGAGAGGCGACCGCCGATGCCCGCCGAACCATCCCCAGTCACCATCGCCGACGTCGCGCGGCGGGCAGGCGTGAGCAAGGGGCTGGTGTCGTTCGCGCTCAACGGAAAGCCCGGGGTCTCGGCGCAGACGCGCGACCGCATCCTCGAGGCGGCGCGCGACCTGGGCTGGCAGCCGAGCCTGCGGGCCCGCGCCCTGTCGGTGAACCGGGCGTTCGCTCTGGGGCTGGTCATCACCCGCGACCCGGAGATCATCACCGGCGACCCCTTCTACCCGTCGTTCATCGCGGGCGTGGAGCGCGAACTGGCACCGGCCGGCCAGGCGCTGGTGCTGAGCGTCGTCCCGGACGAGGTGGCCGAGCTGGCCGCGTACCGGAAGCTGGTCGCCGACCGCAGGGTCGACGGCGTCTTCATCACCGACCTGCGCCACGACGACGCCCGCATCGCCCTCGCCGAGGAGCTCCAAATCCCCGCCGTCACGCTTGGCCACCCGGAGACGCCGTCACCGTTCCCGGCGGTGTCGATGGACGACCGGGCCGGCATCGAGGCCGCCGTCGACCACCTGGTCGGGCTCGGCCACCGCGGCATCGCGCACGTCGCCGGGCCGGCCCGCATGCTGCACGGCAGCCGCCGCCGGAAGGCGTTCGAGGACGCGATGGCCCGCGCCGGGCTGCCGGCCGAGCTCGTCGTCGAGACCGACTTCCGGGCCGCCGACGGCGCCCGCGCGACCCGCGACCTGCTCGCCCGCCCCGACCGGCCGACGGCGATCGTCTACGCGAACGACCCGATGGCGATCGCCGGGCTCGGCGTCGCGCAGCGGTCCGGGCTGCGGGTGCCCGACGAGCTCTCCGTCACCGGCTTCGACGGCAGCGACGTGGGCGAGCACCTCTTCCCCGCGCTCAGCACCGTGGCCACCGACGCGGTCAGCTGGGGCGCCGTCGCCGCGCGGGTGCTGCTGCGCTCGATCGCCGGCGAGGAGCCGGGTGACACCGACCTGCCGCCCGCGCGCTTCGTGCCGCGCGAGTCGACCGCCAGCCACTCAGAGCCCCCCACCCGGGCCGGCCGCTGACGCCGTCCGGGCCGACAGAAGGAGACACCGTGCAACGACGCACCCGAGCCACCGCAGCAGCCCTCACCGCCGCCGGCCTGCTCGCCGTCACCGCCTGCGGCGGCAGCGACGACGACGCCGAGACCGGCGACGACGGCGGCCGCGGCGACATCACCATCTGGTACTCGAACAACGAGGCCGAGGTCGCGTGGGGCGAGCAGATGGTGGAGGCCTGGAACGCCGAGCACCCGGACGAGCAGATCGAGGCGCAGGAGATCCCGGCCGGCGCCAGCAGCGAGGAGGTCATCGGCGCCGCCATCACGGCGGGCAACGCGCCGTGCCTGATCTTCAACACCGCGCCCGTGGCGGTCCCCGACTTCGAGCGGCAGGGCGGCCTCGTGTCGCTGTCCAGCTTCGAGGACGGCGACGACTACGTGACGGCGCGCAGCGGCGACATCGCCGAGCAGTACCAGTCGGCGAGCGGCGAGTACTTCCAGCTGCCGTGGAAGTCGAACCCGGTGATGATCTTCTACAACAAGGCGATGTTCGCCGCCGCCGGGCTCGACCCGGAGAACCCGCCGCTGGGCACGCACGACGAGTTCCTCGAGACCGCACGCACGCTGGTGGCGTCGGGCGCCGCGCCGAAGGCGATCTGGCCGGCCCCGACCAGCGAGTTCTTCCAGAACTGGTTCGACTTCTACCCGCTCTACGCGGCCGAGACGGGCGGCACGCCGCTGGTCGAGGACGGCGCGGCGACGTTCGCCGACGACGCCGGGCAGAGCGTCGCGGAGTTCTGGAAGACGCTGTACGACGAGGGCCTGGCCAGCCGCGAGGCCTACCAGGGCGACTCGTTCGCCGACGGCCAGGCGGCCATGGCGATCGTCGGCCCGTGGGCGATCAGCGTCTACGGCGAGAACATCGACTGGGGCGCCGTCCCCGTCCCGACATCCGCCGGCACCGCCCCGGAGGAGACCTACACGTTCAGCGACGCCAAGAACATCGGCCTCTACACCGCGTGCGAGAACCAGGCGACGGCGTGGGACGTGCTGAAGTTCGCCACCAGCGAGGAGCAGGACGGCCTGCTGCTGGAGATGACCGGCCAGATGCCGATGCGCCAGGACCTCCCCGGCACCTACCCGGACTACT
Organism: Jiangella sp. DSM 45060; assembly: GCF_900105175.1. Lineage (NCBI taxonomy): Bacteria > Bacillati > Actinomycetota > Actinomycetes > Jiangellales > Jiangellaceae > Jiangella > Jiangella sp. DSM 45060. The sequence continues at coordinate 3,674,581 of NZ_LT629771.1, forward strand.
TCGCCGCCAACCCGGCGTACGAGGCGTTCGGCGACCAGGCGGCCCGCACGGTCGAGGTCCCGAACATCGCGAACTCCGTCGCCGTGTGGCAGACGCTGCGCGACGCGTGGTCGCAGTCGGTGATCTTCGGCGAGGGCGACCTCCAGGACTCGCTGCAGGGCGCCGCCGACGAGATCGACGGCCTGGCCGGCCAGTCCTGACGGGCGGCCGGGCATGACGGTCGTCGACACGGACGCCCGGGCCGCGGGCGGCGCACCGGCACCGCCCGCGCGCCGGCGACGGGCGCGGGGGCTGCTGGGCCGCAACCCGTCCGGCCTGCTGTTCAGCGCGCCGTACCTGGCGTACGTGCTGGTCGTGTTCGCGGTGCCGCTGGGCTTCGCGGTGTGGATGTCGTTCCACGACTACTTCTTCGCCGCGCCCGGCGCCGACGTCGACCGGCCGTTCGTCGGGCTGGACAACTACACCGACGTCCTGACCGATCCGGACGTGCGCCGCTCGTTCGTGAACATCGGGATCTTCCTGGTCATCAACGTGCCGCTGACCGTGGTGCTGTCGCTGGTGCTGGCGACGCTGCTCAACCAGGTGGTGCGCGGCCGGATCTTCCTGCGGGTCGCCTTCTACGTCCCGTACGTGACGGCGTCGGTCGCGGTGGTGGGCGTGTGGTTGTTCCTGTTCAGCGGGGACGGGCTGGTCAACGAGGTGCTGGGGCCGCTGGCGCCGGACCCGCCGTGGCTGATCAACTCGTTCTGGGCGATGCCGTCGATCGCGTTCTTCGTCACCTGGAAGCAGCTGGGCTTCTACATCCTGCTGTACCTGGCGGCGCTGCAGAACGTCCCGAAGGAGCTGTACGAGGCGGCGGCGACGGACGGAGCGGGCCGGCTGCGGACGTTCTGGTCGGTGACGGTGCCCGCGGTGCGGTCGGCGACGGTGCTGGTGCTGCTGCTGTCGACGATCATCGGCGCGAACCTGTTCACCGAACCGTACCTGCTGACGGGCGGCGGCGGGCCGAACGGCGCGTCGGCGTCGCCGGTGCTGATCATGTACCAGCGCGGCATCGAGCAGGGCACGCCCGGCGTGGCCGCGGCCATCGGCGTGATCCTGGTGCTGCTGGTGCTGCTGGTCGCGTGGCTGCAGCGGCGCTTCGTCGGAGGTGGTGAGTCGTGAGCCGCGGAGCCTCCGTGACGAGGTACGTCGTGCTCGGTGTGGGCGCCCTGGCGTTCCTCTTCCCCTTCTACTACATGGTCATCGGGTCCCTGCAGACCGCACCCGACCCCACCCCGGCCGGCGCGTTCCCGGACCCGTCGAACCTGACGCTGGACAACTACGCCGCGATCGACGGGCGCATCGACCTGCTGCAGGGGCTGGTGAACTCGGGCATCTTCACCGGCGGGGTGATCCTGGGGACGGTCGTGTTCGGCGTGCTGGCCGGGTACGCGCTGGCGGTGCTGCGGTGGCGCGGCCGCGGGACGACGTTCGCGCTGGCGCTGCTGGTGCAGGTGGTGCCGTTCCAGCTGCTGATGATCCCGCTGTACGTGCTGATCGCCCGCGACTACGGGCTGGCCGACAGCTACCTCGGGATGATCCTGCCGTTCGCTATCAACTCGACCGCGGTGATCGTGTTCCGCCAGTACTTCCTGCAACTGCCCCGCGAGCTGTTCGACGCGGCGGCTGTGGACGGAGCGGGCGATCTGCGGACCCTGTGGAACGTCGCGTTGCCGCTGGTCCGGCCGGTGCTTCTGACCGTCGTCCTGATCACGTTCATCGGGCCGTGGAACGAGTTCCTGTGGCCGTTCCTCATCACCAAGGACCAGTCGATGCAGCCGCTGGCGGTGTCGCTGGCCAACTACATCAGCAACGTGGCGGCGTCGGCGGCCAACCCGTTCGGCGCCGTGCTGGCCGGCGCCGTCGTGCTGGCGGCGCCCGCGGTCGTCCTGTTCATCGTCTTCCAGCGCTACTTCACCAGCACGAACCTCGATTCCGGCGTGAAAGGCTAGGCATGCCCGTCTCCACCACCGTCCCGTACACGCTGACCCGGCTCGGGGTCGTCATGGCCCCGCTCGACGGCGAGCCGCTCGAGGCCGAGGGGGTGCTCAACCCGGCCTCCGGCCGCGACCCGGACGGCGTCCTGTACCTGCTCCCCCGGCTGGTCGCGGCGGGCAACGTGTCGCGGGTGGGCCTCGCCCGCGTGGTGATCGACGACGACGGCGTGCCGGTCGGCGTGGCGCGCGAGGGCGTCGTCCTGGAGCCGGACCGGGCCTGGGAGCGCGGCGCCGCGCACAGCGGCGTCGAGGACCCCCGGATCACCTGGATCGGCGCGCTCGGGCTGCACGTCATGACGTACGTCGCGTACGGGCCGCTGGGGCCGCGCACCGCGCTGGCGGTGTCGGACGACCTGCGGACGTGGCGGCGGCTCGGGCCGGCGCTGTTCGCCTACGACGACGACCTCGACGTCGACCTCAACCTGTTCCACAACAAGGACACCGTGTTCTTCCCGACGCCGGTGACGTCGCCGTCCGGGGTCGAGAGCCTCGCCGTGCTGCACCGTCCGATGTGGGATCTCGGCGAGATCCGCCCCGGTCAGGGCGTCGTGCTGCCGCGCGGTGTGACCGACGAGCGGCACAGCGTCTGGATCTCGTACGTGCCGCTGGCATCGGCGCTGGCCGACGTCCGCAACCTGGTGCACTGGGGCGAGCACCGGTTCCTCGCCGGCCCGGAGTACCCGTTCGAGGAGCTGAAGATCGGCGGTGGACCGGCGCCGCTGCGGGTCCCCGAGGGCTGGCTGCTGCTGCACCACGGCGTCACCGGCGTGCTCGCGTCGGGCGTCGCGCAGCAGCAGCGCGTCAACTATGCCGCCGGCGCCCTGCTGCTCGACGCCGCCGACCCGTCCGTCGTGCTGGCCCGCACGCCGCAACCGCTGCTGGCGCCGGAGACCGACGACGAGCGCAGCGGCATCGTTCCGAACGTCGTCTTCCCCACCGCGATCGAGGAGATCGGCGGCGCGCACTACGTCTTCTACGGGATGGCCGACAGCAAGATCGGGGTCGCCCGCCTGGACCGCACGGACCTCTGACCGAAGGGAGAGCCGCGATGACGCGGAGCTCGTGGACGGCGGCCCTGGCCGCGACGCTGCTGACGACCGGGACGCTCGTGGCCGGGGCGGCGCCCCAGCCGGACCCCGTCCAGCCACTGGCGAACACCGCGCACCTGGACTTCCTGCTGGACCAGGCATCGCCTGCGGAGGTGGCCGGCCACACGACCTACCGGCTGGCCGAGGAGCCGGCGCTGACCTTCCCGTGGACGTACGCCGACGCGCGGGCGGGCGGGACGTTCGAGCGGATCGGCGGCGGGCGGCTCGACCCCGCGACGGGACACTGGTCGCAGGGCGCCTACAACGCCGACGACGTGTCCCGCGCGGCCGTCGTCTACCTGCGGCACTGGCGGCAGACGGGCGCCGCCGCCAGTCGCGAGAACGCGTACGAGCTGCTGCGATCACTGGCCTACCTGCAGACGACCAGCGGGCCGAACGCCGGCAACGTCGTCCTCTGGATCCAGCCCGACGGCGAGCTGAACCCGAGCGCCGAGCCGGTCGAGCTGCCCGACCCGTCCGACTCCGGGCCGAGCTACTGGCTGGCGCGGACGATCTGGGCGTTCGGCGAGGGGTACGCGGCGTTCGAAGACGCTGACCCGGCGTTCGCCGGCTTCCTCCAGGATCGGCTCCGGCTGGCCGTCGACGCCGTCGACCGGCAGGTCCTGACGCGGTACGGCGAGTACACCGTCGCCGACGGGCTACGGGTGCCGTCGTGGCTGATCGTGGACGGCGCGGACGCGACGGCGGAGGCGGTGCTGGGGCTGGCGGCGTACACGACGGCGGCGCCGTCGGACCGGCCGGCGCGGAGCGCGCTGCGCAAGCTGGCCGAAGGCGTGGCGGCGATGGGCGGCGGCGACCCGGACGCGTGGCCGTACGGCGCGGTCCTGCCGTGGGCGCGGTCGCGGTCGATGTGGCATGCGTGGGGGTCGCAGCTGCCGGCGTCGCTGGCGGCCTCGACGGCGTTGTCGTCGCCGGAGCTGCTGCGCCCGGCCGTCGTCGACTCCGCGCGGTTCGTGCCGACGCTGCTGACGGCGGGCGGCGCGGACAACGGGTGGATGCCGACGCCGACCGAGCGGGTGCAGATCGCCTACGGCGTCGATTCGCGGCTGCAGTCGCTGCTGGCCGTCGGCGAGGCGGCGGACCGGCCGGCGTTCGGCGAGCTGGCCGGGCTGACGGCGGCGTGGTACTTCGGCGCGAATCCCGCCGGTGAACCGATGTACGACCCCGCGACCGGCGTGACGTACGACGGCGTCGCGGCCGACGGGACGATCAACCGGAACAGCGGCGCCGAGAGCACCATCCACGGGCAGCTGTCGATGCTGGCGCTGGACGCGCACCCCGAGGTGCGGGAGCGCGCCGCCGCTCTGACGGACGTCGTGGCGCGCGACGGGCTGCGGCTGGTCGAGGCCGAGGCGGCGACGTCGACGACCGGGACCGTGCGGGCGCCGGAGGCCGCGTGGACCGGCGAGTCGCTGTGGAGCGGGTCGCTGCTGGCGCTGTCGCCTGGGCAGACTGCGACGTTCGACCTGGGACCGTCGGACCAGCCGCGGTTGGTCGAGCCGGTGTCGTGGCTGCCGCTCGGCGGAACGGCGCGGTCGGCGTGGACGGCGTCCGGGCGAGCCGTCGGCACGCTGGAGCACCGGGTCGGAGCGCAGGGGCTGACCGCGGTCCCGGGCGCGCTGCTGCCGCTGCCGCTGCGCCGGCCGGTGCCCGCGGGCGCGTCGTCGGTGTCGGTGACGGCATCGCGCGGCGCGGTCGAGCTGGATGCGCTGCTGGTCCGGCCGGACGTGTCCCGGCTCGCCCTGGCCGGCGACGGCGGGGCGCGGGCCGAGCTGCTGCACTCGGCCGCGGCGACGCCCCGCCGGGTCGAGGTCGACGGGCCCGGGACCGTGCGGGTGTACGACGGCTCCGGCCGGCTGCAGGCGTCCCGCGAGCTGACCGGGCGGACGACGATCACGCTGCGGCCGGGCGGCTTCGCCGTCGTGTCGGGCGGTTGACCGTGTGCGAAGGTGGTGGGCGTGCGGCCGAACCTCGAACGCATCCACGGCGGCGACGCCCTGGCCGAACAGGTCCTCCGTGACCTGCCGGCGGTCCTCGACGACGCGACGCTGGCGCGGCTCGGCCGCTCGGCCGTGCAGGCGCTGGGCCGCTACAGCGCGCGGCAGGTCGTGGTCGCGCTGCGCACCCGGTCCGCGGGGCTGCTCCGCGACGCGTTGACGGCGGCCGCGGTGTCCGAGCAGCTGGTCATGGCCGACCCGCGCGACACCATGGTGGGGCTCGCGCCGCACCTGCACGTCGCGCGGGAGCTCGGACTGGACGCGCCGCGGCTCTTCGCCGACGTCGCCGCACGCCTCCCGGCCGGCGACGTCGCGACCCTGCTGCGCACGTTCGGCGCCCGCACCGACGTCAGGTTGCCGGGCTTCGGCTGGCGCATCGTCGACACCCCGGACGGACCGGACCTCATGCCCGATGCGGGACGAGCGGCGGCGCCGTCGCGGTGACCGGCGGCGGCGACATACGGGCCGGCCAGAGCGCGGCCCGCACCCGCCGCCGGAGCGGCCGCGTCCGCAGCACGGCCCGCCGGACGGTACGGACGTCCTGGCGCAGCGTGGCGACCGGCTCGGCCGACCGCGCGTAGCGGGCTCTCTCGACCGCCGTCGTCAGTCGCCGCAGCGCCGCGCGGGCGCCGTCGTCGAGGGACACGGCCTGCGCCAGCCGGGCGGCCGTGGCGCGCGGCGTGCCCTGGACCGGCCCGAGCCCGGCGTCGCGGACGGCCAGGCGCAGCTCGGTCCAGGCCGCCTCGGCCTCGTGCCGCGGCCGGCCGGCGGCCCGCCGCCAGCGCCGTCGCCGCCGGAACGCCGTCATCGCTGGCCGACCGGTCAGCAGCATCATGACGGCGGCCGCGACCAGCGCGCCGGGCGGGACCCCGTCACCGCCGGCGGCGCCGGCGGCGACGTCGTCCGGCTCGTCCGCGGGCGCCGGCGAGGTCTCGGCCGGCGGCGCCTCAGCAGGCGGGGTCCCGGGCTGCGGCGACGGGGTGCCGGGGCCGGGCGCGGCGCCCGGCCGGGCCGGGGTCGGCTCGAAGGCGACCCAGCCGGTGCCCTCGAACCACAGCTCCGGCCAGGCGTGTGCGTCGTGCGTAGTGACGATCCGGCCGCCGCCGGGCAACGCGTCGCCGGGCAGGAAGCCGACCGCGACCCGCGCCGGGATGCCGAGCCGGCGTGCCATGACCGCCATCGTCGCCGCGTACTGCTCGCAGTAGCCGCGGCGGTCCTGGAGGAACGTCAGCAGCGACCCGGTCGCCGTGCCGGGGTCCACGGTGTCGGTGTCGTAGACGAACCCGCCGCCGCCGCGGAACCAGGCCTCCAGCGCGCGGGCCCGGTCGTAGTCCGTCGCGGCGGCGCCGACGGCCTCGTCGAGATACGGATCGACGACATCGGCGTCAGCGGACAGCGCGACCATCGGGTCGAGCCCGGGGCCGGGCGGCGGCGCGGACCGCAGCCGTTCGGCGTCGTACGAGACCAGCGCGACGTCGGCGCTGAAGCGCAGCCCGCGCGGGTCACCGCTGGGCGAGCCGACCTCGAGGGTGTCCGGGTCGTAGAACCACTCCCCCGCGACCGCCACCCGCAGCGGCGGGTACGGCAGCGGCAGCGACCGCCACGGGTAGTTCTCGGTGACCGTGATCTCGATCTCCGCGACGGGCGGCTCGCCGCCGGCGACCGGTGGCGCCGGCAGGTCACCGCGCAGCAGGCGCAACGTGGTCCCCTCGCCCTGGTGCCAGCGGCTTCCGTCGAACTCGTCGTGGACGGCGACCCGCAGGTACGGCGGCTCCGGCGCGTCCGTCGTGTACTGGAGCACAGGGAGGTCCTGCGGCCGGGTGAGGTTGCGGTGCAGGTCGACGATCGGGTTGTCGACGGGGACGGACGGCGCCCGGGCTGCTTCGTCGTCGAGCCGGGCGAACAGCGACTCGTCGATGACGCCGTCGCCCAGGCCGGGCAGCAGCGCCGGCACGACGACCGCCGCCGACACCGCGGCCAGCCCGGCCCGGCGGCTGGTGCGCAGGCCGGTGTGCAGCCCGGCCCGGCCCGGGCGGTCGCCGTGGCCGGCGCCGGGCCCGACGAACCGGCCCCAGCGGGCGACCCGGGCGTGGCCCTCCGCCGCGAGCAGGACGAGGTAGCCGGCCGCCGGCGGCACGAACCAGAACCACGCGACGCCGCCCGGCAGCACGCCGGCCGCGATGAGGTAGCCGGCCGCCAGCACCGGACCGGCCAGCGCCGGCCGGCGCCGCGCGGCGACGAGGAGGTCGGCGGTGATCGCGACCGCCCCGGCGCACGCGACCAGCAGCACGACGGCGCCCGGGTCCGGCGGCAGCGGTGCGGCGTTCTCGCGGACCACCTCGACGCCGTCGCGGACCGTGGCCGCGAGCCGGGCCGGATCGGGCAGCAGCGCGGGCCACGGGGAGGCGCCCCGGTCGGCGTTCGACGCCAGCACGCCGAGCCACCAGCCGAGGACGACCACCTGCACGGCCACGACCAGCGGCGCCGGCGTCCGGTGCCGGCGCAGCGTCCAGCCGGCCGCCGCGACCAGCACGACCGCCGCCGGAACCGCGCTCGCCCACCCGGGCGACTCCGCGAGCGCCAGCAGCGGCACGGCGGCGAGCAGCGCGGCGACCGCCGTGACAATGGTCGTCCGGAGCCCACCGGGCACGCCGTCACCCCCCTTTTCCAGGTCAGACGCCCGAGACCACCGGCAGGTTGCGTTGTCGCTAGGGTGGGGGCATGGTGGACGACGGCGAGCGGGCCGCGACGGTCGCCGACGTGCACGAGGTGGCGCTGGCGATGCCCCACGTCACCGTGTACCCGGGCACCGAGCACAAGCCCGTCTACCAGGTCGGCGGACGGTCGTTCGTGTTCTTCCGCAACCCGCGGCCCGACGCCGTCGACCCGGAGACGGGCGAGCGGTACGACGACGTCATCGTGCTGTGGGTGGAGTCCGAGGCCGAGAAGCAGGCGCTGGTCCAGGACCCGCGCACCCCGTACTTCACGACGCCGCACTTCGACGGGCACCTGTCGGTGCTGGTGCGGGCCGGCCGGCTGGGCGAGCTGACCCGCGCCGAGCTGGCCGAGCAGGTCCAGGACGCGTGGCTGGCGCGCGCCTCGAGGACGCGGGCCGCCGCGTGGCTGCGCGATCATGGACGGTAACCGCGCCGCCTGGGACGACGCCTCGCTGAAGCACGTCCGCGAGGACGACGAGTTGCTGGCGCAGGCGCGGACGGCGACGCTGCTGCCGGCCGAACTGGAGCTGCTGGGCCTGGTGCTGGCGGCGGCGCCCGAGGTCGTGCACCTGCAGAGCGGCCATGGCCTCGACGACGCGGCGCTGGTGCGGGCCGGCGCGCGGTCGGTCGTCGGTGTCGACTTCAGCGCCGTCGCCGTGACGGCGGCGCGGCGGCGGGCCGCCCGGCTGGGCCTGCCGTGCCGGTACGTCGTCGGCGAGCTGCCCGGTGCCCCCCTGCGCTCCGGTGGCGCGGACCTCGTCTACACCGGCAAGGGCGCGCTGATCTGGCTGCCCGACCTGGCCGCCTGGGCCCGCGACGTGGCGCGGCTGCTGCGACCGGGCGGGTCGCTGTTCGTCTACGAGGCGCACCCCGCGGTGCCGCTGTGGACGTGGGACGCCGACGAGCCGCGGATCCGGCCGGACCGCGGTTACTTCGAGCGCCGTCATGTGAACGACACGTTCCCGGCCCGCGGCGCGGTGGAGCGGCAGGCGACGCTCGGCGAGATCGTGACGGCGGTGGTCGGCGCCGAGCTGGAGCTGCGCCACCTCGCCGAGTACCCCGATCCGTTCTGGCGTCCCGACGGCGTCGACGCGGCGGCCTGGCGCGGGCGGCTGCCGAACGCCTTCTCACTGCTGGCGCTCCGGCGCTGAGACCACGCACAGACGGGGCCGGCTCTCGCCAGCCCCGTCTCGCTCCCAGCGGTTCGTGGCGCTACCTCAGCAGCGCGACGAACTGGTGCAGGGCGACACCCAGGATGGAGAACGCTCCCGCGATCAGTGGCCAGAGATCCCTCAGGATCTGGCTGATGACCTCGGTGTGCTGACGCAGCTGTTCAAGCCTGGCCAACGTCGTGCGCTCGTCCCTGTCACTGTGGTTCACGTGCATCCTCTTTCCGAGGGGCCACACAGTGAGCCGCTGTCACAGCCCGCCGGGTAGCCCATCTCTGGACTACTCCGGGGGTTCCCGATGTAGTTAGCCCTCCAGGATGACACCTGGTCAATGAGTCGTCAACGGCGGTACTCTGGTCCTGGTCGGCGGAGGTGCTGTCACACCGATGATCCCGGCCGGACCCCGGCGCGCCTCTCATTCACTGTGGTTCCGCGCCGGGGTTTCTGCTGCCTCAGGCGTCCAGAGCGGCGGTGAGCAGGTCGTACGTCGGGCGGTCGTAGGCGACCAGGCGGATCAACTCCACCTCGGTCGAGGCGGCCCGGACGGTGTCGACGGCGATGCGGGCGGCCTGGTCGGGCGGGTAACCGAAGATGCCGGTCGAGATCGCCGGGAACGCGACCGACCGGGCGCCCAGCGAGTCCGCCACCTCCAGCGAACGCCGATAGCAGGACGCCAGCAGCGCGGCCTCGCCGGCCGCTCCCCCGCGCCAGACCGGCCCCACGGTGTGGATGACGTGGCGCACCGGCGGGTCGAGGTCGAACGCCGGGGTCGCGACGGCGTCACCCGGCCGGCACGGCGCCAGCGCGGCACCGGCCTCCTTCAACCGTGGCCCGGCGGCCCAGTGGATCGCCCCGTCGACGCCGCCACCGCCGCGCAGCGACGAATTGGCCGCGTTGACGATCGCGTCGACGTCCTCGCGGGTGATGTCGCCCTGTGCCACCTCGACCCGAGCCATGAGGCCGAACCTAGCCCCAGGCCCGCCCCGACGCGACGGCGGACCGGACGGCGGAGAGCTGCTCCTGCACCCGCTCCGGGGCCGTCCCGCCGCGCGCCGACCGCGACGCCAGCGAGCCCGGCACCGACAGCACCGACCGCACCGAAGGCGTCAACGACGGCGAGATCTCGGCCAGGTCGGCGTCGGTCAGCTCCCACAGCTCGAGCCCCCGGGCCTCGCAGGCACGGACACACGCCCCCGCGATCTCGTGCGCCGACCGGAACGGCACGCCCTCGCGCACCAGCCACTCCGCGACGTCGGTGGCCAGCGAGAACCCCTGCGGCGCCAGCTCCTCCAGTCGCGCCGCGTTGAACCGCAGCGTCGCCACCATGCCGGTGAACGCGGGCAGCAGCACGGTCAGCGTGTCGACGGAGTCGAACACCGGCTCCTTGTCCTCCTGCAGGTCACGGTTGTACGCGAGCGGCAGCGCCTTCAACGTCGTCAGCAGTCCGGCGAGGTTGCCGATCAACCGGCCGGCCTTGCCGCGGGCGAGCTCGGCGATGTCCGGGTTCTTCTTCTGCGGCATGATCGACGACCCGGTCGACCAGGCGTCGTCGAGGGTGACGAAGGAGAACTCCTTGGTCGCCCAGAGGATGACCTCCTCGGCGATCCGCGACACGTCCACGCCGATCTGAGCGAACACGAACGCGGCCTCGGCGACGAAGTCACGCGACGCCGTGCCGTCGATGGAGTTCTCCGCCGACGTCGAGAAGCCCAGCTCCGCGGCGACGAACGCGGGGTCCAGCCCCAGCGACGACCCCGCCAGCGCGCCCGACCCGTACGGCGACGAGTCGGTGCGGCGGTCCCAGTCGCGCAGCCGGTCGACGTCGCGCAGCAGCGGCCACGCGTGCGCCAGCAGGTGATGCGACAGCAGGACGGGCTGGGCGTGCTGCAGGTGCGTCCGGCCCGGCATCGCCACCCCCAGGTGCGCCGAAGCCTGCCCGACCAGCGCGTCCACCAGGTCCAGCACGAGCCCGGACACCGTCCGCGCCGACTCGCGCAGGTACATCCGGAACAGCGTCGCCACCTGGTCGTTGCGCGACCGCCCGGCGCGCAGTTTGCCACCCAGTTCCGGGCCGACGCGGTCGATCAGCCCGCGCTCCAGCGCGGTGTGCACGTCCTCGTCGGCGAGAGCCGGCACGAACTCGCCGGACGCGACGTCGGCGGCCAGCCGGTCCAGCCCGTCGAGCATCCCGGCCAGCTCGGACGAGGTCAGCAGCCCGGCCCGCTCCAGCACCGCGGCGTGCGCCTTCGACCCGGCGATGTCGTACGGCGCCAGCCGCCAGTCGAAGTGCGTCGATTTCGACAGCGCGGCCAGCGCGTTCGACGGCCCGCCCTCGAACCGGCCGCCCCACAATGCACTGCTCACAGATCCTCCGGAATCGTTCATGACGGCGGCGGGGGCACGGTGCCCTCGGCGAGGGCCAGGAACCACGCGGCCACCCGCTCCCCGCCCGCCGGGTCGGCCGAGATGACGAGGACGGTGTCGTCACCGGCGATGGTGCCCAGGATCTCCGCGCGGGCCGCGTGGTCGACCGCGGACGCCAGGTACTGCGCGGCGCCGGGCGGGGTGCGCAGCACCACCAGGTTGGCCGACGACCGCGCCGAGATCAGGATCTCCTCGCAGACCCGGACCAGCCGGGCGTCGACGGCGGACCTGGACGTGGCCAGCGGCCGGGAGTCGCCGCCCTCGCCGGGCAACGCGTACACCAGCCAGCCGTCGGCGTTGCGGATCTTCACCGCGCCCAGCTCGTCGAGGTCGCGCGACAGCGTCCCCTGCGTGACCTCGATGCCGCTCTCGGCCAGCCGCTCGGCCAGCTCCGTCTGCGACCGGATCGGGGTCTGCGCGAGGATCTCCGCGATGCGCCCGTGCCGGGCCGCGCGCGTCGCCGGCTGCGTCATGCCGTCGCCTCCTGCGCGAGCAGCCAGGTCAGCAGCGCCTTCTGTGCGTGCAGCCGGTTCTCGGCTTCGTCCCACACGGCGCTGGCCGGGCCGTCGATGACGTCGGCGGCGATCTCCTTGCCGCGGTAGGCGGGCAGGCAGTGCAGCACGACGGGGTCCGGCCCGGCCGCCGCGACCGCGCCGGCCGTCAGCGCGAACGGGACGAACGGCGCCTCGCGGTCGTCCGCCTCCGATTCCTGCCCCATCGACACCCAGGTGTCGGTGGCCAGCACGTCGGCGCCGGCGAAACCGTCGTAGGGGTCGGTGACGTGCGCGACCGAGCCACCGGTCGCCGCCGCGATCGACGCCGCCCGCTCCAGCACGTCCGCCGACGGGGCGAACGCGGCCGGCGACGCGACCCGCACGTGCATGCCGACCAGCGCGCCGGCCAGCAGGTACGAGTGCGCCATGTTGTTGGCGCCGTCGCCCGCGTAGGTGAGCGTCAGCCCGGCCAGCGTGCCCTTGCGCTCGCGGACGGTCTGCAGGTCGGCCAGCAGCTGGCACGGGTGGTAGTCGTCGGTGAGTGCGTTGACGACGGGGACGGCGGACGCCGCGGCCATGTCGTCGAGGCGCTGCTGCGCGAACGTGCGCCAGACGATGGCGGCGCACTGGCGGTCCAGCACGCGTGCGGTGTCGGCGATCGGCTCGCCCCGGCCCAGCTGCGACGTCTGCGCGTCGATGACCAGCGGATACCCGCCCAGTTCGGCGATGCCGACACTGAACGAGACGCGGGTGCGGGTGGAGTGCTTGTCGAAGATCACCGCGACGGCGCGCGGGCCCTCCAGCGGCCGGTAGGCGAATCGGTCCGCCTTGAGCTCGGCCGCCATGTCGAGGACCTGCAGGTACTCGACCGGCGACAGGTCGTCGTCGCGGAGGAAGTGCCGGGTCATCGGGTCTCCTTCGGTGCGGTCCCGACGGCGTCGAGCACCGCCGGCAGCGCCGCCAGGAACTCGTCGGCCTGCGCGGTGTCGAGGATCAGTGGCGGCGCGAGCCGGATCGTATCGGGCGTGACGGCGTTGACGACGAACCCCGCGCCGAGCGCGGCCGAGACGACCGAGGCGGCGAGCGGGGCCGCCAGCTCGATGCCGAGCAGCAGCCCGCGTCCCCGCACGCCGCGGACCAGCGGATGGCCCAGCGCCAGCACCTCGGCACGCAGGTGGGCGCCGACGGCGCGGGCGTTGTCGAGCAGGCCGTCGCGCTCGACGGCGTGCAGCACCGCCAGCCCGGCGGCGGCCGCGACCGGGTTGCCGCCGAACGTGGTGCCGTGCGCGCCGGGCCCGAGCAGGTCGGCGGCCCGGCCGAGGCCGATGCAGGCGCCGATCGGGAAGCCGCCGCCGAGGCCCTTCGCGACGGTGACGACGTCGGGCACGATGCCCTCGGCGGTGTGCGCGAACCAGTCGCCGCAGCGGCCGATGCCGGTCTGGATCTCGTCGACGACCAGCAGCGCACCGGCCCGCTCGGTGATCTCGCGGGCCGCCGCCAGGTAGCCGGCCGGCGCCGGGACGACGCCGCCCTCGCCCTGCACCGGCTCGAGGAACACCGCCGCGGTGTCGGCGTCGACCGCGGCGGACAGCGCCTCGGCGTCGCCGTACGGCACGAACGTCACGCCGGGCGGCAGCGGCTCGAACGGCTCGCGGATGGCCGGCTTGCCGGTCAGCGCCAGCGCGCCCATCGTCCGGCCGTGGAACCCGCCCTCGGTCGCGACGACGTTCGGCCGGCCGGTCCGCCGGGCGATCTTGAACGCGGCCTCGTTGGCCTCGGTGCCGGAGTTGGCGAAGAACACCCGGCCGGCGCCCGCGGGCGCGCCCAGCAGGTCCAGCAGCCGCTCGGCCAGCGCGATCTGCGGCGCGCTGGCGAAGAAGTTGGACACGTGCCCGAGCGTCGCGAGCTGTGCCGTGACGGCCGACACCAGCAGCGGGTGCGCGTGGCCGAGCGAGTTCACCGCCAGCCCGCCGAGGAGGTCGAGGTAGCGGCGGCCGTCGGCGTCCCACACGTAGCAGCCCTCGCCGCGGACCAGCACCCGCTGCGGGCTGCCGAACGTGTTCATCAGCGCCTGGCCGTAGCGCGCGGTCCAGGCGTCGTTGTTGCCGACCGCGCCCAGCCCGGGCACCTGCTCCAGCTCCGTCATGACGGCACCACCATCGTTCCCACGCCCTCGTCGGTGAAGACCTCCAGCAACAGCGAGTTCGGGACCCGGCCGTCGATGATCGTCGCCTCCGGCACCCCGCCCTCCACCGCGCGCAGGCACGCCTGCATCTTCGGGATCATGCCGGACGACAGCGACGGCAGCAGCGTCGTCAGCTCGCCGGCGGTGAGCTCCTGCACGATCTCGGTGTCGGCCGGATAGTTCCGGTACAGCCCTTCCACGTCGGTCAGCACGACCAGCTTCTCCGCGCCCAGCTCGACCGCCAGCGCGGCCGCCGCGGTGTCGGCGTTGACGTTGTGCACGACGCCGTCGGCGTCGGGCGCGACCGACGACACGACCGGGATGCGCCCGGCGTCGATGAGGTCGCGGACCGCGTCGGCGTTCACCTCGGCGACGTCGCCGACCAGCCCGAGGTCGACCGGCTTGCCGTCGATGATGGCCGACTGCCGCTCCGCCGTGAACAGGCCCGCGTCCTCACCGGACAGCCCGACCGCGAGCGGCCCGTGCGCGTTCATCAGGCCGACGATCTCGCGGCTCACCTGGCCGACCAGCACCATGCGGACGACGTCCATCGCCTCGGGCGTGGTGACCCGCAGGCCGCCGCGGAACTCGCTCTCGATGCCGAGGCGGTCCAGCATGGCGCTGATCTGCGGCCCGCCGCCGTGCACAACCACCGGCTTCAGCCCGGCCAGCCGGAGGAAGACGATGTCGTCGGCGAAGGCCCGCTTGAGGTCGTCGTCGATCATCGCGTTGCCGCCGTACTTCACCACGACGATCTTGCCGTGGAACCGCTTCAGCCAGGGCAGCGCCTCGACCAGCACACCGGCCTTGGCCAGCGCGGCCATCGTCGTCACGCTCATGTCGAGTACGCCGAGTTCTCGTGCACGTAGTCGTGCGTGAGGTCGCTGGTCAGGATCGTCGCCGCGGCCGGGCCGGCGTTCAGCTCGACCAGCACGTGCACGCCGCGGCCGGACAGATCGACGCCGTCCGACGGCGCGCCGACACCCGTCCCGCCGGCGACGCAGACCTTGACGCCGTTCATCGAGATGTCGATGCGCTCCGGCTCGAACGCCGCCTTCGTGGTGCCGACGGCGGCCAGCACCCGGCCCCAGTTCGGGTCGTTGCCGAACACCGCGGCCTTGAACAGGTTGCTGCGGGCGACGGCGCGGGCGACCTCGACGGCGTCGTCGTCGCTCGCGGCGCCGGTGACCTCGATGGCGATGTCGTGCTGCGCGCCCTCGGCATCGTGCCAGAGCTGCTGCGCGAGGTCGGCGCAGACGGCTCGGACAGCCTCGGTGAGGTCCTGTTCGGACGGCGTGGCCCCGGACGCGCCGCTGGCCAGCAGCGCGACGGTGTCGTTGGTGGACATGCAGCCGTCGGTGTCGAGCCGGTCGAACGTCGTCCTCGTGGCCGCCCGCAGCGCGGCGTCGAGCGTGGCCGCGTCGGCGACGGCGTCGGTGGTGATGACGACCAGCATGGTGGCCAGCGCGGGCGCCAGCATGCCGGCGCCCTTGGCCATGCCGCCGACGACCCAGCCGTCGCCCGCCGCCGTGGCCTGCTTGGCGACGGTGTCGGTGGTCATGATGGCCGTCGCCGCCGCGGGCCCGCCGTCGGGTGACAGCTCGGCGTGGGCGGCGCGGATGCCCTTCTCCAGGATCGGCCGGTCCAGCGGCTGTCCGATCAGCCCGGTGGAGCAGACGGCGACGTCGAAGGCCTGGCCGCCGGTCAGCTCGGCCACCAGCTCGGCGCTGGCGTGCGTCGTCTGGAACCCCTCGGGGCCGTTGTAGCAGTTGGCACCGCCGGAGTTCAGGACGACGGCGGAGAGCTTCCCGTCGGCGATGGTCCGCTCGCTCCACAGCACCGGGTTGGCCTTGCACCGGTTCGACGTGAACACGGCGGCGGCGGTGTGCTGGGGTCCGTCGTTGACGACGAGCGCGACGTCGGGCTTGCCGCTGGGCTTCAGGCCGGCGACGACGCCCGCGGCCCGGAATCCGGCCGCCGCGGTGACGCTCACGGCGCCACCCCCGTCGTCGGCAGGCCGAGTGTCTCCGGCAGCCCGAGCGCGAGGTTGGCCGATTGGACGGCGGCCCCCGCTGTGCCCTTGGTGAGGTTGTCGATGGCGGCGACCGCGACCACCCGACCGGCCGCCTCGTCCACCGTCACCTGCACGTGGGCGGTGTTGGCGCCGAGAACGGCGGCGGTGGTGGGCCACTGCCCCTCGGGCAGCAGGTGCACGAACGGCTCGTCGGCGTACGCGGCTTCCCAGGCGTTGCGCGCGGCGGCCGCGTCGCCGGTGAGCTTGGCCGTCACCGTGGCGAGGATGCCGCGGCTCATCGGGACCAGCGTGGGCGTGAACGAGAGCGTCACGTCGGCGCCGGCCGCCAGCTGGAGGTTCTGCTGGATCTCCGGGATGTGCCGGTGCACGCCGCCGACGGCGTACGGGGTGGCCGCGCCGAGGATCTCGCTGGCCAGCAGGTGCGGCTTCAGCGACTTGCCGGCGCCGGACGGGCCGCAGGCCAGCACCGCGACGATGTCGTCGGGCGCGACGACGCCGGTGGCCAGGCCGGGCGCGAGCGCCAGCGTGACGGCGGTGACGTTGCAGCCGGGGACGGCGATGCGCCGCGCGCCCGGGAGCGCGTCGCGCTGCTTGTGGCCGTCGGCGTGGACGAGCTCGGGCAGGCCGTAGGGCCAGCTGCCGGCATGCTCGGTGCCGTAGAAGCGCTGCCAGGCCGCGGCGTCGGTGAGGCGGTGGTCGGCGCCGCAGTCGAGCACGAGGACGTCGTCGGGCAGCTGCGCCGCGATCTCGGCCGACGCGCCGTGCGGCAGCGCCAGGATCACGACGTCGTGCCCGGCCAGCGTCTCGGCCGTCGTCGGCGCCAGCGTGCGGTCGGCCAGTTCGATCAGCTGCGGGTGGTGCGCGGTGAGACGGTCGCCCGCCTTCGAGTGCGCCGTCACCGTCCCCACGCCGAGTTCGGGGTGCGCGAGCAGCAGGCGCAGCAGCTCGCCGCCCGCGTAACCGCTCGCTCCCGCGATCGCCACAGTCGCTCCCATGCGAATGATTATGCAGAGTTCCGCAAATTCATGCAACGTGGTGGCCGTCACGCCGAAATTCGGGTGCGGCCGGTCTCCGGGGTTCGCGAGGATGGTCGCATGCCCGCCGTCACCGCGTCCGGAGTCCGTGCGACCTGGGAGTCCCTGCCCGTCGCCGTGCGGGCCGGCATCGACGACGTGCTCGGCTCGCGGGTCGTGGCCGCCGACAACCAGTCCGGCGGCTTCTCCCCCGGGCTGGCCGCGCGCGTGCGCTGCGCCGACGGCGGGCGGGCGTTCGTCAAGGCGGTCGGCATGCCGCTCAACCCCGAGTCGCCTGGGCTCTACCGGCGCGAGATCGAGGTCGCCGCGGCGCTGCCGTCCGGCGTTCCCGCGCCGCGGTTCCGTGGCTCCTACGACGACGGCGACTGGGTCGCGCTGGTCTTCGACGAGGTCGACGGCCGCATGCCGCACGAGCCCTGGCGTCCGGACGAGCTGCGGCTGGTGGCCGACGCGGTCACGGGGCTGTCGCGGTCGCTGACGCCGTGCCCGGTGCCGTCACCGCGGCTGGCCCGCGACGAGATGCGCGAGCCGATGCTGGGCTACCGGTCGCTGGCGGCCGACCCGCCGGACGACCTCGACCCGTGGGAGCGGCGTCACCTCGACCGGCTGGCCGCGCTGGCCGAGTCCTCGCTCGACGTCGTCGACGGCGACACCTTGGTCCACTTCGACCTGCGGGCCGACAACGTCCTGCTGTCCGGTTCGCGGGTGTGGTTCGTGGACTGGCCGTGGGCGTTCCGCGGCGCGGCCTGGCTCGACTCCGTGCTGCTGATGCTCAACGCGGCCTACCACGGCCACGACCCCGAGCCCTACCTCGACGCCCACCCCCTTCTCGCCGGCGTCGACCCCTCGCAGGTGACGGCGGTCCTGGCCGGGTTCGCCGGGTTCTTCGGCGCCTTCGGGCGGCGGCCGCCGCCGCCCGGGCTTCCGACCATGCGCGCCTTCCAGCTCGCCCAGCACGCGACGACGCTCGCCTGGGTGCGCCGGCGCACCGGCTGGGAGTGAGTCTCAGCGCGGGGCGACCAGCTCGGCCGGGATGATGCGGACGGGGTACGGCAGGGTCAGCTCCAGCGCGTCGCCGCCGCCGGCCCGGCCGGCCTCGGCGTACGCGCCGTCGCGCAGCTCCCAGGCGATGATCGACGGCTCGTCGGGATCGACCACCCAGTACGACGGCGTGCCGGCGGCCTCGTAGCGGGACCTCTTGAGCAGCAGGTCGTACCGTCGCGTGGACGGCGACAGCACCTCGACCGCCAGCAGCGGCGGTCCGGTCAGCTCGCGCTTGATGACGTCCTCCCATGGCGCCACCAGCACATCCGGCTGAAGCACCGTGTCCTTGGCCAGCGCCACATCGAACGGCGCGACGATCGCCTCCAACCCGGGCGGACAGCTGTCGCCGAGCAACCGCGCAAGTCGTATCACCGCGACCTGATGCATTCCCGTGGGCGCCGGGGTCACGAGAAGCATCCCGTCGAGAAGTTCGTGCCGGCGCCCGTCATCGGGCATCGCGTCCAGCTCGGCCCGGGTGATCGGCCCCGGGTTGAGCGGCGGCAGCTCGTCGCTGCGCGGAACGGTCATGGCCACCATCGTGCCTCCTGTTCGTCACGACCGCCAATGCTGCCGCGCGAAGGCCAAAGGCGCGAATAGCTATCCACAGGGCTGTGGATAACTTAGCTGAGCGGGTCGTTGGGCCCGGCGGTGGGCAGGCGCAGCGCCCGCGCGTCGTGCGCGAGGATCTCGTCGCGCAGGGCCAGCAGCGACTCGGGCGTGTCCGTTCCGGCGCGGAAGAACCGGCCGCCGAGGTCGTCGAGGACGCCGTCGCCGATGGCGGCGACGAGGTCGACCACGTCCGATGGCGCCGTCCACGAGGTGCGGCCGGCGTGCATGGGCATCGCCGTCGTCATCTCGGTCTCGACGTGGCCGGGCGCGAGGTCGAACGCGCGCACGCCCCGCGACCGGTACTGCAGGTCGAGCAGTCCGGTGAACCGGGCCAGCGCGCCCTTCGAGACGGCGTACCCGGTGTAGATCTCGGCGCTGCGATAGCCCAGGCCGCTGTTGAGGTTGACGACGCGGCCGCCGCCACCGGCCAGCATGACCGGGAGCACGGCGTGGGTGACCAGCAGCGGGCCGCGCACGTTGACCTCGACGACGCGCCAGGTCTCCTCGACCTCGGTGTCGAGGAACGGCTGCTCGACGCCCTCGATGACGCCGGCGTTGTTGACCAGCAGGTCGATGCGGTCCAGCCCGCCGGCCAGCGCCGACACGGCCGCGGCGACGTCGTCGTGGTCGGTGACGTCGGCGGTGACGCCGACCGCCGTCGCGCCCTGCGCCCGGCATTCGGCGACGACGTCGTCGAGGCGGTTGCGGTCGCGGGCGACCACGCCCACCGACACCCCGCGCGCGGCCAGCCCGACCGCGATGGCCCGGCCGATGCCCCGGCTGGCGCCGGTGATCAGCGCCGTCCGGGCCGCGGGCACCCCGGCGACGCTCATGTGCCGCGCAGGACCGCGCCGGTCCGCTGCGTGGCCGCGGCCACGGCGGCGTCGCGGGCGGCGGTGGTCTCGTCGACGGTGAGCGTGCGGTCGGGCGCGCGGAACCGCAGCGCGTAGGCCAGCGACTTCCTGCCGTCGCCGAGCTGAGCGCCGGTGAACACGTCGAACAGCCGCACCGACTCGAGCAGCTCGCCGGCGCCGGAGCGCAGCGCGTCCTCGACATCGGCGGCCGGGACGGCGAGGTCGACGACCAGGGCGACGTCCTGGGTGGCGACCGGGAAGGTCGAGACGGACGGGGCGCGCACCGGCTCGTCGGCGACGCCGTCGAGGCCCGCCGGGAAGAAGCGGTCCAGCTCGAGCTCCATGGCGCTCGTGCGCGGCGGCAGACCGAGCGCCGAGACGACCCGCGGGTGCAGCTCGCCGGCGTGCCCGACCAGGGTGTCGCCGACGTACAGGGCGGCGCAGCGGCCCGGGTGCCAGGGTGCGTGCTCGTCCTTCTCGACCCGCAGCGTCACGCCGGCGGACCGGGCGACGACCCGCGCGGCCTCGACTGCGTCGGCCCAGGTGGCCGGACGGCCGGCGCCCCACCAGCCGGCCGGCTCGCGCTCACCGGCCAGCGCGACGGCGACGCGGTGCGGCTGCGACGGGACCGCCGCGAGCAACGAGTCCAGCTCGGCGTCGGTGGGCCGGCGGTCGACCGGCAGCCGCGGCGGCACCGGCAGCGCGCCCGGCGCCGGGCGGAACACCAGGCCGGCCTCGTAGACGGCGACGTCGGAGGCACCGCGCCCGACGTTGCGCCGCAGCGTCGCGAGGAGGCCGGGCAGCAGCGTCGTGCGCAGCAGCGGCTGCTCCTCGGAGATCGGGTTGGCCAGCCGCAACGCGACCCGGCGGGCATCGTCGGCCGGGAAGCCCAGGGCATCGAAGTCCGCCGAACCGACGAACGGGTACGACGGCGCCTCGACGTAGCCGGCCGCGGCGACGGCCCGCTCGACCCGGCGACGCAGCCGCTGCGACGGCGTGATGCCGCGCCCGGCCGGGGCCACCGGCAGCACCGACGGCACCGCGTCGTAGCCGTGCAGCCGGGTCACCTCCTCGACGAGGTCGTACGGGTCGGTGAGGTCGGGCCGCCACGTCGGCGGGGTGACGGCGATGCGCTGGCCGCCCGCCGGCGCCACCGCCGCGCCCACGGCCGTGAGCAGCGACGTCACCTCGTCCGCCGGGTAGTCGACGCCCACGACGCGGGCGGGCAGGCCGGCCGGGATCTCGATCGGCGCCGGCGCCGGAACCACGCCCGCCACCGTCAGGCCCGGCTCCTGGGTGGCCCCGCCGAGCGAGACCAGGAGGTCGACCACCCGCTGCGCCGCCACCGCGGGCAGGGCGGGGTCGACGCCGCGCTCGAACCGCTTGGACGCCTCGCTGGGCAGCTTGTGCCGGCGCGCCGTGCGAGCGATGCCGGTGGCCTCGAAGTGCGCCGCCTCGACCACGACGGCGGTGGTGGCGGAGCTGAGCTCGGTGGACCCGCCGCCCATGACGCCGGCCAGGCCGATCGGCCCGGAGTCGTCGGTGATGAGCAGGTCGTCGGGGTCGAGCGCGCGGACGGCGCCGTCGAGCGTCGTCAGCTTCTCCCCCGCCACCGCGCGACGCACGACGATGGGCCCGCGCAGCGCGTCGCGGTCGTAGCCGTGGATCGGCTGGCCCAGTTCGAGCATGACGAAGTTGGTGATGTCGACGGCCAGCGAGATGGGCCGCATGCCGGCCAGCTGGACCCGTCGCTGCAGCCACCGCGGGCTCGGCGCGGCGGGGTCGAAGCCCGTGACCGTGCGGGCGGCGAACACCGGGCAGCGCCCGGCGTCCTCGACCCGCACCGGGTAGCCGTCGCCGCCCGTCGTGTCGATGTCGTCGCGCACGCCGGGGTCGGTGAAGGGCACCCCGTACGCCGTCGCTGCCTCGCGGGCCACGCCGCGCACGGACAGGCAGTAGCCGCGGTCGGGCGTGACGGCGATGTCGAGGACGTCGTCGCGCAGGTGCAGCAACTCGACGGCGTCGGCCCCCGGCTCCGCCTCGCCGTCGCCCAGCACCAGGATGCCGGCGTGGTCGTCGCCGATGCCGAGCTCGCGGACCGAGCAGATCATGCCGTCGGACACGTGGCCGTACGTCTTGCGCGCGGAGATGGCGAACCCGCCGGGCAGGACGGCGCCGGGCAGCGACACGACGACGAGGTCGCCCACAGCGAAGTTGTGCGCGCCGCACACGATGCCGCGCGGCTCGGCCTCGCCGACGTCGACCGAGCACCAACGGATGGTCTTGCCGTTCTTCTGCGGCTCGTCGGTGAACTCGAGCACGCGGCCGACGACCAGCGGGCCGGTGATGTCGGCGCCGGCTTCGTCGACGGTCTCGACCTCGAGACCGGCCCGGATCAGCCGGGCCGCGACGTCGCGCGCGCTGACGTCGTCGGGCAGCGGCGCGTAGTCGCGCAGCCAGCTCAGGGGGACGCGCATCAGATCTCCATCCCGAAGGCCGCGGCGAACCGGACGTCGCCCTCGACCATGTCGTGCATGTCCTCGACGCCGTGCCGGAACATCAGCGTGCGCTCGAGGCCCATGCCGAACGCGAAGCCGGTGTACCGCTCGGGGTCGATGCCGCAGGCCACCAGGACCCGCGGGTTGACCATGCCGCAGCCGCCCCACTCGATCCAGCCCTCGGACCCGCAGGTGCGGCACGGATTCTCCGGGTCGCCGACGGACGCGCCGCGGCAGACGAAGCACTGGAGGTCCATCTCGGCGCTGGGCTCGGTGAACGGGAAGTACGACGGGCGCAGCCGGGTGGTGATGCCGTCGCCGAACATCGACGACGCGAAGTGGTCGAGGGTGCCCTTGAGATGCGCCATCGTCAGGCCCTCGTCGACGGCCAGCCCTTCGACCTGACTGAACACCGGCGTGTGCGTGGCGTCGAGCTCGTCGGTGCGGAACGTGCGGCCCGGGCAGATGACGTAGATGGGCGGCGTGCGGGTGAGCATCGACCGCGCCTGCACCGGCGACGTGTGCGTGCGCAGGACCAGCCCGGAGTCCTCGTTCTCGACGAAGAAGGTGTCCTGCATGGTCCGCGCCGGATGATCGGGGCCGATGTTGAGGGCGTCGAAGTTCAGCCATTCGGCCTCGACCTCGGGACCCTCGGCGACCTCCCAGCCCATGGCGACGAAGACGTCGCCGACCCGCTCCTGGATGGTCGTCAACGGGTGCCGGGCGCCCCGCGGCGCGCGGTCCCACGGCAGCGTGACGTCGACGGCCTCCTCGACGAGGACGCGTTCGTCGCGCTCGGCCTCGAGCACCGCCTGGCGTTCGGCGAGCGCCGTCGCGACGTCGCGGCGCGCGGTGCCGACGCGCTGCCCGGCCTCCTTGCGCGCCTGCGGCGGCAGCGCGCCGATCTCGCGGTTGGCCAGCGCCAGCGGCGACCGGTCGCCGGTGTGCGCGAGCCGGGCCTCCTTCAGCGCGTCGAGGTCGCCGGCGGCGGCGAACGCGGCGAGGGCGTCGGACACCATCGCCGCCACCTGATCGGCGTCGAGCGGGGTCACCTGGACTGGGTCGTAGTCGCTGTTGGGCGCGGACATGTTCCTCGTCTACTCACGCGGGGCTCGCAACCCCGCGAGTCTACGCGGCTGACCGTCACACCGGGGCGAGCGGGCGGTGCGGCCCGTCGGGCAGGTCGACGGCGATCGGGTCGCCCGGCCGCACCTCGCCGCCGACCAGCACGATCGCCATGATCCCGGCCCGCCGGACGATCTCACCGTCCGCGTCGCGCCCGACGACCTGCCTGAGCAGGCCGGGCCGGAAGTCGTCGATCTGGTAGCAGGGGTTGCGCAGCCCGGTGACCTCGACGACGGCCTCGGCGCCCAGCCGCAGCCGCGTGCCCGCCGGCAGGCCGAGCAGGTCGACGCCGCGAGTGGTGACGTTCTCGCCCAGGTCGCCGGGTGCGACGTCGAACCCGGACCCCGTCAGCTCGTCGTGCAGTTCCGCGTGCATGAGGTGGACCTGGCGCAGGTTCGGCTGACGAGGGTCGCGCCGCACCCGGGACCGGTGCTTCACCGTCGTCCCGGCATGGGCGTCGCCGTCGACGCCGAGCCCGGCCAGCAGCGCGATGGCCGGCTGGTTCGGCTTGCCGAAGCTGTGCGTGGGGCTGGCGCTGACCGCGGTGACCTGCGCCATCAGTGGCCGTGGCCGTGGCCGCCGTGACCGTGGCCGTCCTGCTCGTCGTCCGGGACGAGGTGCGGCGGGAAGCCGCCGGTCGCGATGGGGCCCCACCGCTGCGGCGTGATGCGCAGCAGCGACTTGCCCTGCCGGTGCATGGCCTCGCGGTAGCCGTCCCAGTCCTCGTGCTCGCCGGCGACGTTGCGGTAGTACTCGATCAGCGGCTCGACGGAGTCGGGCAGGTCGATGATCTCGGCCGGCCCGTCGACCTGCACCCATGCGCCGTCGAAGTCGTCGGAGAGCACGACGATGCTGGCGCGCGGGCGCTGGCGGACGTTGTTCGCCTTGGCGCGGTCGGGGTAGGTCGACACGACGATGCGCCCGGAGTCGTCGACGCCGCAGGTGACCGGCGAGGCCTGCGGGCCGCCGTCGGCGCGGGTGGTGATGACGATGCCGTGGTGGCGCGGCCGGACGAACTCGAGCAGCCCGGCGAGATCGACGGTGGTGTTCGTGGCGATGTTCGGCATGGGGCCACCTTAAGAGGAATGCGTAGTCTCGACGCATGCTCCCCGACACCGAACTGCGGGTCGTCCTGCCCAACGAGTCGCCCGCCATGCAGCCGTCCCGGCTGACCGAGCTCGCGGCCGGCGCCGAGCGGCTCGGCTACGGCGCCGTCCTGCTGCCCGACCACCTGCTGCCGCCGTCGCCGTACGGCCCTGAGTACGGCGGGGTCTACGAGCCGCTGACGACGCTGGCGTTCCTCGCGGCGGCGACGCGGCGCATCGGGCTGGGGATGTCGGTGCTGGTGCTGCCGCTTCGCGAGCCGTTCCTCGTCGCCAAGCAGGCCGCCACGGTGCACCGGCTGTCCGGCGGGCGGCTGACGCTCACCGTCGGGGCGGGGTGGGTGCGGTCGGAGTTCGACGCCGCCCGGGCCGACTACGCGGGCCGCGGCGGCTACGTCGAGGACGCGTTGCGCCTGATCCGGACCCTGTTCTCCGGCGCCACCTCGTACGACGACGCGCGGTTCGGGTTCGAGCACGGCGTGTTCGAGCCGCGGCCGCTGACGCCGCTGCCGATCGCCGTCGGCGGCACGACCGACGCGGCGCTGCGCCGGGCCGCTGCTGTGGCCGACGAGTGGCACGCGCTCGCCCTCGACGCCGACGGGTTCGCGTCGCGGCTCGCGGTGCTGCGGTCGCTGCGCGAGACCGGGCCGCTGGCCGGGCAGCCGCTGCGGGCGGGCACCCGCATCGAATGGGCCGGCGGACGGTCGTCGCTCGCGGCAGCGGTCGATTCGGTGCACGCCCTCGCCGCGGCCGGCGCCGACTCCGTCGCCGTCTGGTTCGGCGACGAGGACGGCTTCGGGGAGCGCATGGAGGAGTTCGCGGCCGCGTTCGGCTGACGGCTCACACGAGGTGCGCACGCAACGGCAGGGAGCTGGCGATGGCGTCGTAGTCGGCGTCCTTGTGCAGCAACGCGACGTCATGCCGTAGCGCGACGGCCGCGATGAGGCAGTCGACGAGGCTGCGCACCGTCCGGCCCTGGCGGCGCACCGCCAGGTAGATCGCGGACGCCTGCCTGAAATCCAGCCTCGGGTCGACGCCCAGCACCGGCAGTCCGTTCGTGAGCCTCTCCAACGCGTCGGCACGCGTGGGCGTGTCGGCGCCGGCGAGCAGCTCCATGATCACCGGCTCGGTCGTGCACACCTCGGCGCCCCGCTGGATCAACGCTGTGAGTTCCCTGGCCGCCGCCGTGTCAGCCGCCCGCAGGTAGTCGATCCAGGCCGACGTGTCGACGAGGATCATCCGGCCGTTGCGGCGTCGGCCGACCGCAGCTCGTCCAGATCGGCGCCCCAGCCGACGCCGCGCAGCCCCAACAGGAAGTCCTTCGTCAACGGCACACCGACGAGACGGCGCAGGGCGAGATCGACCGCCTCACGCTTGGTCGCGACTCCGTATCGCCGCATGACTTCACCGACGAGCGCATCGTCGAGTTCGATGTTGGTACGCGTCATACACCAACCATACACCTGGTGTCATGCGTCGCTGATTCGTTGACGATGGTGACCGTCGCTCGGGGTGACGACCTCCACGTTCATGATCATCAACCCTTCCGGCCGCCATGTCGACCAAGAAGGTGGATGGCAACGGCCTGTCTCAGACGCGTGACACTAGCGGGTGGCGCGGCGGCCGGCCCGAGCCGAGCCGTAGAGACAGACGGCGGCCGCCGTGGCGAGGTTGAGGCTCTCTGCGCGGCCGTAGATCGGGACCCGGACGACGTGGTCGGCGAGCGCGGCGACGTCGTCGGGCAGGCCCCACGCCTCGTTGCCGAACAGCCACGCGACCGGGCCGGCGAGCAGGCCGTCGTCCTCGGCGTCGTCGAGGTCGAGCGAGCCGGCGCCGTCGGCCGCCAGCACCGTCAGCCCGCGCTCGCGCAGCGCCGCCACCGCATCGGCCGCCGGCACGCCGGACACCACCGGCAGGTGGAACACGCTGCCCGCCGACGCGCGCACGGCCTTGCCGCCCTGCGGGTCGGCCGAGCCGTGGGTGAGCACGACGGCGTCCGCTCCGGCCGCGTCGGCGCAGCGGACGACCGTGCCGGCGTTGCCCGGGTCGCGGGCCTCGGCGAGGACGGTTACCAGCCGCGGCTCCCCCGTCAGCGCGACGTCGAGGTCCACTGTCAGCGACCGGCACACGGCGACCAGCCCCTGCGGCGTCACCGTCTCCGACAGCGCCGCCAATGCGGCGTCGCCGGCCGCGTGCACGGGGATGCCGGCGTCGTCGGCGGCGGCGACGATCGGCGACCACCGGGCCGCCGCGTCCGCCGTCACGAACAGCTCCACCACCCGGCCCGGCCCGGCGGCGACCGCCTCACGGACCGCCTGCGGGCCCTCGGCGAGGAACAGCCCCGCCTTCTCGCGGGCGGGCCGGCGCAGCAGTTTGTGCGCCTCGCGCACCCGGCCGGACCGTTCGGTCAGCATGGGTCTCCAGCATCCTTCCGGTGATCATGATCCCTGGCGGTCACCCTGCGACCGCCAGAGCACATCATCACCGGACAGACGAAGACCGGGCCTGCCGACGCAGGCCCGGTCTCGGCGAACGAACGCTCAGGCCGCCGGCGCGTTGCGGTCGGCGGGCAGCGCCGCGCGCGCGACCTCGACCAGGGCCTTGAAGGCGCCCGGGTCGTTGACGGCGAGGTCGGCGAGCATCTTGCGGTCGACGTCGACCTCGGCCAGCCGCAGGCCCTGGATGAAGCGGTTGTACGTCAGGCCCTCGGCGCGGGACGCCGCGTTGATGCGGGTGATCCACAGCTGCCGGAAGTCGCCCTTGCGCTGCTTGCGGTCGCGGTAGGCGTAGACGAGCGAGTGGGTGACCTGCTCCTTCGCCTTCCGGTACATCCGGGACCGCTGACCCCGGTAGCCGCTGGCCCGCTCGAGGGTCTCACGGCGCTTCTTGTGGGCGTTGGCCGCCCGCTTCACGCGTGCCACTGGTACTCCTTGCTGAGTTCGGCCATACCGGCCGAAGGGTGAACTGGACGGTCGCCGCTTACTTGCCGAGCAGCTTCTTGATGCGGGGCGCGTCGGCCTTGGACACCTCGGTGGTGCCGGCGAGCTTCCGCGTCAGGGTGGACGGCTTGTGCTCCAGGTAGTGGCGACGGTTCGCCTTCTGGCGCAGCACCTTCCCGCTTCCGGTGATCCGGAACCGCTTGCTCGTGCCGCTGTGCGTCTTGTTCTTCGGCATGGCGCCGTCTGTCTCCTCGGTCAGTCTTCGTTGTCGGGGGTCGGCCGCTCGACCGGCTCCCGCTCGGCCTTCTCGGCCTCGGCCGCTGCCCGGCTCGCCGCGCGCTCGGCCTTCTCGGCCTCTTCGTCGGCGTGCCGCTGTGCCTGCCGCTCGACCTTCGCCGCTTCCTTCTCGGCCTTGGCGTCGGCCTTCTTGCGATGCGGCCCCAGCACCATGATCATGTTGCGGCCGTCCTGCTTCGGCGACGATTCGACGAAGCCAAGCTCATTGACGTCCTCGGCCAGGCGCTGCAGCAGCCGGAAGCCCAGCTCCGGACGCGACTGCTCACGGCCGCGGAACATGATGGTGACCTTGACCTTGTCACCCTCGGCCAGGAAGCGCTCGACCGCGCGCTTCTTGGTCTCGTAGTCGTGCTTGTCGATCTTGGGGCGGAGCTTCTGCTCCTTGATCAGGACGTGCGACTGGTTCCGGCGAGCCGCGCGCTCCTTCATGGCGGACTCGTACTTGAACTTGCCGTAGTCCATGAGCTTGGCCACCGGCGGCCGGGCGCCGGGCGCGACCTCGACCAGGTCGAGATCGGCCTCCGCCGCAAGCCGGAGCGCGTCCTCGATGCGGACGATGCCGACCTGCTCACCGTTGGGGCCGACGAGCCGGACCTCCGAAACGCGGATCCGGTCGTTGATGCGGGGCTCTGCGCTGATGCCTTCCTCCTGAATTCGACGGGGTGGTGCCTCGACCACGCCGCGGAAACACGAATGGCCTCCGCGAACGTGCATCGCAGAGGCCAAACCCATCGGCGTCGCGGCACATTCCTGAGCCACGACCACAAGGGCGCCCAAAGGACGCCCTGACCAGGGAACCCGACGATCTGTGCGATCGTTGCGGGTGGGAGCGGACTCCGCTTGCTGGCCGCCTCACCCGAGGGTTCGAGTCAGACGGTCCGGTCGGTGTGAGAGCCTACCATGAATGAGCACGCCCGATCACATCGCCGCCGACGCCAGTCGCGACATCGCCGACGTTCCCGCCGTCGAGGTCATCTCCACGGCCGCCGTCCACCTCATGAGCGCCGCCGCCGTCCACCTCGGGCTGGCCGAGGACCTCCCGGAGCACCGCGATCTCGACGAGGCGCGGTCGCTGATCGAGGCGCTCGCCGGCCTCATCACCGCCGCCGCCCCGTCGCTGGGGACGCACCACGCGGGGCCGTTGCGGGACGGGCTGAAGACGCTGCAGCTGGCGTTCCGCGAGACGTCGCCGATGCCTGACGCTGTTGGTGAGGGGCCCGGGGAGAAGTACACGGGACCGGTCTACTCGTAGTCCGGCCATTTGGGTTCGCCGGACGCTCGTTGGCGCTGATCTGCCGCGGTGGCCAGCCGGAAAATGGGCCCCGGCTTCTGGCCCTGCTGCGCTTCTTCTCCGCTGGCCGCTCGCTGGCCGCTCTCCGTCCCATGATCATCCAGGTTTCGGGGCGTGATAGCGCCACAGAACCTGGATGATGATGGCGCGAAAGCCACCGAGGGCCCGGTTGCGTGTGTGGGGGAAGCGGCGCGGGGACGACTACGGCGCTGCGCACGCGTCGCGTTGGGGTAGGTATGACCCGCCCCTCTAGGGAGGGTGCCCACCCTACGGGCGGGCACCGACAACCTCGCGCCGCCACTGCAGCACTCGGGCGTACGTCCGCCGCCGTGAACGTCGGCCACACGACGAGCGAGCCGGACGGGGCCAGTCGACCACGGGGCAAGCGAGCAAGACGGGGGCCAGTCGACCACCGGGTGAGCAGAGCGAGCAGCACGGGGCCAGTCGACCACCGGGCGAGCAGGCCGAGCTGGCCAAGTCGAGCACGGGGCGGGCAGGTTGAGCGGGGTCAGCCGATCAGGGCGCGGCGGACCCGGCGGCGGACGCGGCGCCAGATGCCGCCGCGGGAAGCACCGCTCCCGTCACCGGAATCGGCGCGCGCGGCGGCGGCCACCGCCGGCTCGGCGTGGCCGACGCCGGGCCAGGGGCCGAGCGGCCGCCAGCCGGAGGCGAGGGACCGCAGGTCGGCCGCGTCGACGGCGAACATGATGGGGCCGGCGAGGTCGATGACGAGGGCTTCGGCGCCGTCGGCGAGGGCGGCCTCGGCGGCGCTGCGGGTCGGCACCGGGGACGGTCGAGCCTCGGGGTTCCAGCGTTGCAGCGACTCGACGCAGGTGAAGGCGAGCAGCCCGCGGCGGCCGTCGCGGCCGGTGGTGAGGACCGTCGCCATGGCGGTCTCCTTCTCCGCGCCCGTGGCGTCGACAGACTCGGCGACCGCGACCACGGGGATCAGCAGCCGGCCCGCCGCCAGCGCCGCGAGCACGTCGGCGGAGCCGCCCTCGCCCCGCTCGTACGCGGCCAGCGCGGCCACGATGCGAGGGTCGGCCGCGCCGTCGTCATCGCCGAAGGGCGTGGACGGCACGCGGCGTCGGGGCACAGCGGTCACGGGCGGCGACCATAGCCCGCCCACGCGCCCAGCGCCATCCGAGTGCCGGTATTGGTCCGCAGCAATGCCCGCAAGAACGACATATCGGACGCACGCCTACGAGCGGCGACGTATCGGGCGGGACGGATCGGCGGACCGTGTCGATCGGCTCAGGTCCTCCGGTGAACGTACACTCCCCCCGTGGACCTCTCCGTCTCCGACGCACCGGTGGGCCGTCTCCTCGACGGACGCTACCGGATCGAGGCGCTCGTCGCCCGCGGCGGAATGGCCACGGTCTACAAGGCCACCGACACCCGGCTCGACCGCCCCGTCGCGCTGAAGATCATGCACGCGGAGCTGGCCGCCGACGACGACTTCGTGGCCCGGTTCATCGGCGAGGCCAGGGCCGTCGCCCAGCTGTCCGACCCCAACGTCGTCAACGTGTTCGACCAGGGCGAGGACGACGGCGCCGTGTACCTGGCCATGGAGTACATCCACGGCCGCACGCTGCGCGACGTCCTGCACGAGCGGGGGCGGCTGGGCGCCGACCTCGCGCTCGAGGTGGCCGAGTCGGTGCTGTCGGCGCTGGCCTCGGCGCACCGGGCCGGCATCGTGCACCGCGACGTCAAGCCCGAGAACGTGCTGGTCGGCAACGACGGACGGGTGAAGGTCGCCGACTTCGGGCTGGCCCGGGCCAACAGCAGCTCGTCGAAGACCACCCGC
Source organism: Jiangella sp. DSM 45060 (assembly GCF_900105175.1). Classification (NCBI taxonomy): domain Bacteria; kingdom Bacillati; phylum Actinomycetota; class Actinomycetes; order Jiangellales; family Jiangellaceae; genus Jiangella; species Jiangella sp. DSM 45060. The sequence continues at coordinate 3,705,351 of NZ_LT629771.1, forward strand.
GGCCTGCTGGGCACCGTCAGCTACATCTCCCCCGAGCAGGCGCTCGGCGAGCGGGCCACGCCGCGCTCGGACGTCTACTCGGCCGGCATCATGCTCTACGAGCTGCTCACCGGTAAGACGCCGCACGAGGGCCCGACGGACTTCGTGGTGGTCCGCAGCCACATCGACGACGACGTCCCGCCGCCGTCCGAGTCGGTCCCGCTGCCGCCCGCCGTCGACGCCCTCGTGCTGACGGCCACGGCGCGCGAGCCGATGGAGCGCTACGCCGACGCCAGCGCGTTCCTCAACGCCATCCGCTCCGCCCGCGCGGCCATCGCCGGCGCCCCGCTGCCCGAGCCCGACGACGACCCCGAGCTCACCGCGGCGCACGCCGAGCCGCGCGACTCCGCCGGCGTCACCGTCGACGAAGCGCTGGCCGGCACCGTGCTGGCCGGCCAGGTCGGCCAGGTCGGACGGGCCGAGCCCGACGACCCGGGCCCGCCGGACGACGACGGCGACGCCGACGGCGAAGACGCGACGGCCGAGGACCGCTGGGCCGGCGAGGACAGCCATCCGGGCTCGACCCGCCTCATCGACGCGCCGCTGTCGATCCGGTTCACCGCCGACGACACCGGCGAGGAGCAGGCCGTCGCCGCCGCGCCGGCCGGCACGCGGGCCGCCCGGCAGGCCGAGGCGCGCGCCCGCACCAGCAGCCACCGCCGCACCGAGCAGGCGCGCAGCCGTCGCGGCCTGTACCTGTTCCTGTTCGTGCTGCTGCTGGCCATCGGCGTCGCCACGGCGGCGTGGTGGTACGGGTCGGGACGGTGGGAGTCGACGCCTTCGCTGCTCGGCCTCACCGCCGAGCAGGCCGAGGCGCGCGCCGACGACTCCGGGTTCAACGCGGTCAACGGCGGCGAGCAGTACTCCGAGTCGGTCGAGGCCGGCCAGGTCGTGAGCACCGATCCGGCGCCGGGCGAACGGCTGCTCGGCGGCGCCGAGATCACCTACGTGCTGTCGCTCGGCCCGGAACGCTACGAGGTGCCGGAGCTGGTCGGGCAGACCGTCGATCAGGCGAACGAGCTGGCGGCGCCGCTGTCGATGACGGTCCGCGTCGAGGACGAGGTCTACCACGACGAGGTGGAGGCCGGGCTGATCCTGACCCAGAGCATCGAGCCGGGCGAGCAGGTGCGCCGCGACACCGAGGTCGTGGTCACCGTCAGCCGCGGGCCGCAGCCGGTCGAGATCGAGGACTTCACCGGCCGCTCCGGCGAAGAGGCGCAGGCCGCGCTCGCCGAGGCCGGGTTCACCGTCAACCGGCAGGAACAGACCTCCGAGGACGTCGAGGCGGGCCTGGTCATCTCGCAGGACCCCGCCTCCGGCACCGGTTTCCGCAACGACGAGATCACGATCATCGTCTCCTCCGGGCCGGAATTGATCGAGGTTCCGAATGTGCGCGGCGAAAGAGTGGAAAGGGCCGAGGAAATCCTCCGCGAAGCGGGCTTCGTGCCCGAGGCCGTCGATCTCTTCCCCGAGTTCGGCAGCAGCGGCCGCGGCGACCGCGTCCAGAACCAGGAGCCCGCGGCCGGTGAGCAACTGCCGCGCGGCTCGACCGTCCGCATCATCTACTTCTGACCCGGCCTCCGGCCGACCGAGGACGCACGTGACCGACGCGCTCGCCCTGCTGGGCACCCACCTCCCCGCGGCCGGGAAGCCGGCCACCGTCCCCGAGCGGGCCGCCGCCATGGGCGCGTCGTCGGTGCAGGTGTTCCTCGGCAACCCGCGCGGCTGGGCCATGACGCCCGGCGACCCGGCCACCGACGACGCCTTCCGCGCCGCCGCGGCCGAGCACGGCCTGACGGTGCTCGTGCACGCCGCGTACTTGGTCAACCTCGGCAGCCCGGTGCCCGAGACGGCGCAGCGCTCGGCCGCCGCGCTGGCCCACTCCCTGCGGCGGGCCCGCGACGTGGGCGCCGCCGGGGTCGTCGTCCACACCGGCTCGTGCGTGACGGCGGGGAACCGCGACGACGCGTTACGGCAGGTCCGCGAGCTGCTGCTGCCACTGCTGGACGAGCTCGACGGCACGCCCGGCGGGCCGGAGCTGCTGCTCGAGCCGACCGCCGGCCAGGGCCAGTCGCTGTGCGCGACGATCGACGACCTCGAGCCGTACCTCGGCGCGCTCGACCACCATCCTCGGGCGCGGGTCTGCCTCGACACCTGCCACCTGTACGCGGCCGGCCACGACCTCGCGGCGCCGGGCGGCATGACGGCGATGCTGGACCGGTTCGCCGACGTCGCCGGCGCGGACCGGCTGGCGGCCGTCCATGCGAACGACTCGATGGACGGCTGCGGCTCGTTCCGCGACCGTCACCAGCGCATCGGCAAGGGGCACATCGGCGCCGCCGCGTTCGGCGAACTGCTGCACCACAAATCGGTCGCCGGATTGCCGGTGGTGCTGGAGACGCCGGGCGGCCCACCGGCTTATGCCGAAGATCTTTCGATGCTGAAGGAATTACAGCCGAGTTCCCAGAAATAACAACATGAGATGTCAAGTGACCTGATTGTGACCAACTGTCTTACTCCCCGGACAACCCTGCCGAACTAGGCTTTCGGTGCCCTACTTTCGAGTCTGGGGACGAGGCGGGAGGTTGCGTCATGGTGGTCGTGATGTCGCCCGAAGCGACGCCGGAACAGATCGACGCCGTCGTGGCGCGGGTCCGCACCATCGGCGGCGAGGCGTTCGTCAGCCGCGGCGTCCAGCGCACCATCATCGGCCTCGTCGGCGACGTCGACGACTTCCGCGCACTCAACCTGCGCGGCCTGCCCGGGGTGGCCGACGTCATCGCCATCTCCACGCCGTACAAGCTGGTCAGCGTCGACCACCAGCCGGCCCGCAGCACCGTTGTCGTGGGCAGTGGCACCGGCGCGCGCCCGGTCCTCATCGGCCCCGACACCTTCACGCTGATCGCCGGGCCGTGCGCCGTCGAGTCGCTCGAGCAGACGCTCGAGGCGGCCGAGATGGCCAAGGCGGCCGGCGCCACCATGCTGCGCGGCGGGGCGTTCAAGCCGCGGGCCGCGCCGCGCGAGTTCCAGGGCCTGGGCAAGGTCGGCCTGCACATTCTGGCCGAGGTCCGCGAGGTCACCGGCCTGCCCGTCGTCACCGAGGTCATCGACCCCGGCGACGTCGACCTCGTCAGCGGGTACGCCGACATGCTGCAGGTGGGCGCGCGCAACATGCAGAACACCGCGCTGCTGCAGGCGGTCGGCCGGGCCGGCAAGCCGGTGCTGCTCAAGCGCGGCATCCAGGCCACCGTCGACGAGTGGCTCATGGCCGCCGAGTACGTCGCCCAGCGCGGCAACCTCGACATCGTGCTGTGCGAGCGCGGCATCCGCACCTTCGAGACCGCCACGGCGACGACGCTCGACATCGCGGCGGTGCCCATCGTGCAGCGGCTCTCGCACCTGCCGGTCATCGTCGACCCGTCCCATTCGGCCGGGCGGCGCGACCTCGTGCTGCCGCTGTCGCGGGCGGCCATCGCGGTCGGCGCCGACGGCATCCTCGTCGACGTCCACCCCGATCCCGAGGCGGCGCTGTGCGACGGCCCCCAGGCCCTGGCCGGTGCCGACGTCCGCGAGCTGGCGTCGACGCTGCGGCGACTCATCCCGGCGGCGGGGCGCCGGCTGGGCGACCCCTCCCCCGTCGGGCTCTGATCTCTCAGCCGACCCTGACGAGCTCGGGCTCCGCGGTGGCGGCCGCCCGCTGCTGACGCAGGTGGGCGCGGATCGAGTAGGCCAGCGCGGCCGCCCACACCATCGCGACCACCACGTACACCACGGCCCGCACCCCGCCCGGCGCGTCGACCCAGTCGCTGCGCAGGATGGTGCGGCCGTTCGTCAGCACGATCATGCCGCCGACGGCCGAGCCGAGCACCCGTGGCGGGACGATGCGCACCAGCCACGCCGCGATCGGCGCGGCGAGCACGCCGCCGGCCAGCAGCACGCCCACCCAGGCGAAGTCGATGTTCTCGGTGCCGAGGCCGATCAGGAAGCCCACGCTCGCCGCGACCGCGACGAGGAACTCGCTGGTGTCGATCGAGCCGATCACCTTCCGCGGCTCCATGCGGCCGCTGGCCAGGATCGCGGGCGTGCCGACCGGGCCCCAGCCACCGCCGCCGGTCGAGTCGACGAACCCGGCGACCAGCCCGAGCGGCGTGAGGAACCGGCGGCCGAGCGGCTTCGGGTCGCGGCGGACGGGCAGGCCGCGCAGCGTGAACCGCACCAGTAGGTAGATGCCGAGCGCCAGCAGGATCAGCGACATCACCGGCGCCGCGGCCTCGGTGGACAGGCTCGACAGGAACGTCGCGCCGGCGAACGCGCCGACCGCGCCGGGCACCCCGATCTTCGCGACGACCTTCCAGTCGACGTTGCCGAACCGCCAGTGCGACAGGCCGGAGACCAGCGTGGTGCCGATCTCGGCCAGGTGGACGGTGGCCGACGCGGCCGCGGGATTCGCCGTGACGGCGAGCAGCAGCGTGCTGGAGGTGACGCCGTACGCCATGCCGAGGCTGCCGTCGATGAGCTGGGCGGCGAAACCGACCAGGCCCAGCAGGACGAGGGTACGCACCCGGCCGCCTCCCAACCACCTAACCCGTCAGAACTATAGGAATAGTCGCCTAGGTCGGGATTGTGGTCAACAGATGGACGGCGGTGTCTCGCACTGCGGACGCGCCGGCGGGCGCGGGGAGCTGTTCGGCGGGATGCCGGAGGGACGGCCGGTGGGTCGGCCGGGCGGGCGTCAGGTGGGCAGCAGCGTCAGGCGCGGAGCAGATCGGCCAGGACGCCGGCCGCTCGCTTGGCGTCCTCGGCGCTCACGTCGAGGTGCGTGATGAGCCGCACGAGGCCGGGGCCGACGGTGCCGGTGAGGATGCCGGCGTCGGCCGCGTCAGCCACGAGGGCCGTGGCCCGGTCACCCACGTCGAGGATGACGACGTTGGTCTCGACGGCGGCGAGGTCCACGGCCGCGGGATCGACGGCGGCCACGGCCTCGGCGATGAGGCGGGCGTTCGCGTGGTCGTCGGCCAGGCGGTCGACGTGGTGGTCGAGGGCGTAGAGGCCGGCGGCCGCGAGCACGCCGGCCTGCCGCCAGCCGGCGCCGAGCCGCTTGCGCCACACCCGCGCCTCGGCGATCGCCGCCGCCGGGCCGACCAGGACCGAGCCGACCGGCGCGCCCAGGCCCTTGGACAGGCAGACGGCGACGGTGTCGAAGAGGCGGCCGTAGTCGGCCAGCGGGACACCGGTCGCGACGTGCGCGTTCCAGAGCCGGGCGCCGTCGAGGTGCAGCCGCACGCCGACCGGGTCGACCAGCTCCCGTAGTGAACGCAGCGAGTCCAGCGGCTGCACCGTGCCGCCGGCGAAGTTGTGCGTGTTCTCCACCGCGACCGCCGCCGTCGACACCAGGTACGGCCCCGCGTCGGGGGTCATGAGGCGGCGGACGGCGTCGAGGTCGACGTGGCCACGGGGGTCGGACCAGGTGCGCGTGGTGACGCCCTGCGTGACGGCGTGGGCGCCCAGCTCGGCGCGGACGACGTGCGCCCGCTCTTCGCACAGCAGCTCCTGCCCCGGCGCGACCAGCGACCGCACCCCCAGCACGTTCGCCAGCGACCCGCTGACGGTGAACAGGCCGGCCTCGTGCCCGAGCAGCCCGGCGACCCGCTCCTCGAGCGCGCGCACGGTCGGGTCCTCGCCGTAGACGTCGTCGCCGGTGCCGGCGGTGGACATCGCGGCCAGCATGGCGGCGGTGGGCCGGGTGACGGTGTCGCTGCGCAGGTCGATCACGCCCACACTCTAAGCCGCCGTGCCCACGATACGGATGGCCGGTTGCTTTCCCATAAGACCCATAGGAAATTGGGTGACGTGCCCAGGCTGCTGCTCACCCAGCGACGCGCCGTCGATCTGATGCGCGTCGCCAGCCAGCTCTGTCACTGACCCGGTCCGCCGGCCGACCAGCCGGCCCGCCAGGCAGACCAGCCGACGGGACGGCCGGCGGACCAGCCGGCGCACCCCATCGCCCACCCCGCGATCCCCATCCACCGGCCGCACCCCGGCCACCTTTCCCCGGAGCCGTCCATGCCCCTCGCCATCGCACCCCCGCCACCGCCCCTCGACGCGCCCGAGCCGTCGCCGCTGGGCCTGGTCGTCTTCGTCGAGGTCGACGATGCGCTGGCCGGCCGGTCCGGCGCCACCGTCGTCGTCGACGGCCGGGCCGAGGCGCTGACGTTCCGCGAGTTCGAGCCGCTCGCCTACCTGATCGAGAACCGGCGCCGCGCGCTCACCCGGCTCGAGCTGATCGGCCAGGTCTGGCCGCTGGGCACGCGGGCCGGCAGCCGCACCGTCGACGTCCACATCAGGCGGCTGCGGGTGAAGCTCGGCCGGCACGGACGGCGGATCCGCACGCTCCGTGGCCACGGCTGCCGGCTGGACTGACCACTATCCGGGCAATTCTCGCTCAGCATGCGAGACTTGCTCTATTGTCCACTAATCCACCGTGATTACTATGATCCGACCGATCCGAGGGGGCACCACACTCATGAGCACCCGAACCAGAGCAGCAGTCACCACGTTCGTCCTGGTCGGCGGGCTGGCACTGGCGGCCTGCGGCGGCGACGACACCGACGCGGCATCGGGCGAGGAGACGACGCTGTCGATCGTGGGCTTCGCGGTCCCCGAAGCGGCCAACGTCGCCATCGCCGAGGAGTGGAGCCAGACCGACGAGGGCGCCGGCGTGCGCTTCCGCAGCTCCTACGGCGCGTCCGGCGACCAGAGCCGGGCGGTCGAGTCCGGCCTCGAAGCCGACTACGTCCACTTCTCCGTCACCAGCGACGTCACCCGGCTGGTCGACGCCGGCCTGGTGGACGAGACCTGGGACGACGGCCCGACGAAGGGCGTGGTGTCGTCGTCGGTGGTCGTGCTGGCGGTCCGGCCCGGCAACCCGGAGAACATCCAGGACTGGGACGACATCGTGCAGCCGAGCGTCGAGATCGTCACGCCGAACCCGGCGTCGTCCGGCGCCGCCCGCTGGAACGCGCTGGCCGCCTGGGGCCACGTCGCGGCGAACGGCGGCACCGACGCCGAGGCCGAGGAGTTCGTCCGCCAGGTGTTCGCGAACGTCGTCGCGCTGCCCAACAGCGGCCGCGACGCCACCACCAGCTTCCTCGGCGGCACCGGCGACGTGCTACTGGCCTACGAGAACGAGGCCATCCTCGCCACCCAGAACGGCGAGGAGCTGGACTGGGTCATCCCCGAGACCACCCTCCTCATCGAGAACCCGGGCGCGGTGCTCAGCGACGCCGACCCGAAGGCGCAGGAGTGGCTGGACTTCGTGCTCAGCGAGGCCGGCCAGCGCCAGTTCGCGCTGAAGGGCTTCCGGCCGGTCATCGACGGCGTCGACACCAGCGGCGTCGAGGGCGCACTGGACCCGGACGACCCGTTCCCGGCGCCCGCGCACCTGCTCACCGTCGAGAACGACTTCGAGAGCTGGAGCGCGCTGTCGGACAAGTTCTTCGACGAGGAGAACGGCATCATCACCCGGATCATCGCCGAGTCCGGGAAGGCGCAGTGAGCTCAGTGCGGCTCACCCGCGGGTCCGGGCTGGGGCTGGGCGTCGCCCTGCTCTGGTTCAGCCTGCTGGTGCTGATCCCGCTGGCGGCGGTCGTCGCGACGGCCGCCGCCGGCGGGTGGGACGGGTTCTGGCGGGCGGTGACGAACGAGCAGACGGCCGCGGCGATCCGGCTCACGGTCGGGACGGCGCTGCTCGTCACCGTCGTGAACGTGGTGATGGGGACCCTGATCGCGTGGGTCCTGGTGCGCGACCGGTTCCCCGGGCAGCGGGCGCTCGAGGTGCTCATCGACGTCCCGTTCGCGCTGCCGACGATCGTGGCCGGGCTGGTGCTGCTGTCGCTGTACGGGCCGGACAGCCCGCTCGGCCTGGACGTCGCCAACACCCGGGCCGCGGTGTTCCTGGCCTTCTTGTTCGTGACGCTGCCGTTCGTGGTCCGGACGGTGCAGCCGGTGCTGGCCGACCTGGACCGGGAGGTCGAGGAGGCCGCGGCGTCGCTGGGCGCGTCGCGGCTCACGACGTTCCGCCGGATCATCCTGCCGGCGCTGGCCCCGGCCATCGCGGCCGGCGCGGCGCTCTCGTTCGCCCGCGGCGTCAGCGAGTACGGCTCGCTGGTGCTGCTGTCGGGCAACCTGCCGCTGCGGACGGAGGTGACGTCGGTGCGCATCCTCAGCAGCATCGAGAACGACAACCTCGCCAACGCGGCGGCGGTGGCGACGGTGCTGCTGGCGGTCTCGTTCGCGGTGATCGTCGCGCTCGACGTCATCCAGCGCCGGGTGGGACGCCGTGGGTAGGGGCCGCGGGCCCGGCCGGTGGGTCGCCCGCGCCGTCGTGACGGCGTACCTGGTGCTGCTGGTCGCGTGGCCGCTGTGGCTGGTCGCGCAGCACACCTTCGCCGACGGCCTCGACAGCCTGCGCGGCATCCTCGACGACCCGGACGTCGCGCACGCGCTGCGGCTCACCGTCGTCGTCGCGGTCGTCTCGGTCGTGCTGAACACGGTGTTCGGCGTCGGCATCTCGCTGCTCGTCGTGCGGTACGCGTTCCCCGGGAAGCGGCTGCTCAACGCGCTGCTGGACGTGCCGCTGTCGGTGTCGCCGATCGTGGTCGGGCTGGCGCTGGTGCTGGTGTACGGAGGGCGGTCCGGCTGGTTCGGGCCGGCGTTGGAGTCCGCCGGGCTGCAGGTGGTCTTCGCCACCCCGGGCATCGTGCTGGCGACGACGTTCGTGGCGTTGCCGCTGGTGATCCGCGAGGTGGTGCCCGTCCTCGAGGAGATCGGCACCGAGCAGGAGCAGGCGGCGCAGAGCCTCGGCGCGACGGCCGCGCAGACGTTCCGCCGCATCACGCTGCCGGCGATCCGCTGGGGCGTCACGTACGGCGTGGTGCTCAGCCTGGCGCGGTCGCTGGGCGAGTTCGGCGCCGTCAAGGTCGTCTCCGGCAACGTCCTCGGCGAGACCCGCACCGCCACGCTCGTCGTCGAGGAGAAGTACCTGAACTTCGACCAGGGCGGCGCCTACGCCACCGCGTTCCTGCTCGCGCTGGTCGCCGTCGCCTGCATCGTCGTCGTCTCGATCGTCCGGCCGAAGGAGGAACCCCGTTGAGCATCGAGATCACCGGCGTGACCAAGCGCTTCGGCGACTTCGTCGCGCTCGAGGACGTCTCCGTCAGCATCCCGTCCGGGCAGCTCACCGCGCTGCTCGGCCCGTCGGGCGGCGGCAAGTCGACGCTGCTGCGGATCATCGCCGGGCTGGAGTACGCCGACGCCGGCACCGTCGGCATCGAGGGCCTGGACGCCACCGCGCTGCCGGCCCGCAAGCGCGGCGTCGGCTTCGTCTTCCAGCACTACGCCGCGTTCAAGCACCTCACGGTGCGGCGCAACATCGCCTTCGGCCTGGAGATCCGCAAGCGGCCGAAGGACGAGATCCGCCACCGGGTGGACGAGCTGCTGGCGCTGGTGCACCTGGAGCAGTTCGCCGAGCGGCTGCCGGCCCAGCTGTCCGGCGGCCAGCGCCAGCGCATGGCGCTGGCCCGCGCGCTCGCCGTCGAGCCGAAGGTGCTGCTGCTGGACGAGCCGTTCGGCGCGCTGGACGCGAAGGTCCGCAAGGAGCTGCGCGAATGGCTGCGCCGGCTGCACGACGAGGTGCACGTCACCACCGTCTTCGTCACGCACGACCAGGAGGAGGCGCTGGAGGTGGCGGACGAGATCGTCGTGGTCAACGAGGGCCGGGTGGAGCAGATCGGCACGCCGGACCAGCTCTACGACGAGCCGGCCAACGACTTCGTCATGCGCTTCCTCGGGCCGGTGACGCAGCTGGGCGACCTGCTGGTCCGTCCGCACGACGTCGCGCTGGCGCCGGGCGCGGACGACCCGGACGCGGTCGCCGGACGGGTCGCGCGGGTGGTGCGCGTCGGGTTCGAGGTGCGGGTCGAGGTCAGCACCGGCGAGCAGGTCGTGCTGGCCACCCTGACCCGCACCGAGTTCCTGCGCCTGGGTGTCGGCGTCGGCGCGACGGTGTCCGTGCGGGTGGTGCCCGGCGCGCCCGTCGTCCCGGTGCGGGGTTCTGTCGTTCGATCGGGTCTGGAGGTTCCCGCGAGATGAGCATCGTGACAGTGGTCGGCAACCCGCGGCCGGGGTCGCGCACGCTGGGGGTGGCGACGGCGCTGTCGTCGGCGGTCGCCGCCCGTGCCGGTCTGCCGGACGGTCCGGTCTTCGACCTGGCCGGGTTCGGCGGGCAATGGCTGGGCGACCTCGCGTCCGACGGTGAGTCGGCGCTCGCCGCCGCCGCCGAGGCGTCGGTGCTGGTCGTGGCCACGCCGACGTACAAGGCCAGCTACACCGGGCTGCTCAAGGCGTTCCTCGACCGGCTGCCCGGTGGGGCGTTGCGCGGAACCGTCGCCGTGCCGGTGACGGTGGCCGCGGCGCCCACGCACCGGTTCGTCGCCGACCTGCAGCTGCGCCCCGTCCTCGCCGAGCTGGGCGCCACCCTGCCGGTGCCGTCGTTCGTGGTGGAGGAGCGGGAGCTGCCGGACCTGCTGGCGCTGGCCGAGCGCTGGGCCGCCGGCCACGGCGCCGTCCTCACCGCGACGGCGAGCGCGCTGGCCGCTGCCGAGGCGGCCTGACGGCGGTGAGTCCGAGGCCGGCGAGCGCGTCGGCGCCCGTGGCGTCGCCGGCCAGCAGCAGCGTCCGGGCCCGCTGGTACGGGCAGCCGGCCTCCTCGAACGCGGCGGCCGTGGCGAGCAGGCGGTCGCCGTTGTCGTCGAGCAGGGCGGACGCGCGCTCGACGATGGCGCCCGCGACGGGGTTGCCGTCGACGACCGGGCGGGCGGCCGCGAGCCGCTCGGCCGCGCCGGGCCGACCGCCCAGGACGGCGGCCTCGGCCGCCAGCGCGACGTGCCAATGCAGCAGGATCCCGGTGCGCCATGGCGCCGGCCCGCCGTCACCGTCGTCGAGCCCGTCCAGCGCCTCGTCGGCCCGTCCCTGGTGCAGCAGCGCGATGGCGTCCAGCGTGGGACTGTAGCCGGCGCGGTCCGCGGGGCCGACGCCCAGCTGGTCGAGGACCGCGAGCCAGTCGGCCCGGGCCGCGTCGTCGCCACGCAGGCCGTGGATCATCGCGACCGCCGCGGCGACCGGTCCGAAGCCGCGGGCCGGCGGGCGGCCGGCCCGGGTCCAGGAGTCGAGGAAGCGGCCGCTTCCGGCGACGACGTCCGTGGCGTAGCCCGCGAGCGCGTCGGCCACGATCAGCTGTGACGTGGCGAGGTGCCCGACCTCGGCCAGCGGCGGCAGGTCACGCAGCCGCCGCCCCCACCGTCGCGCGGCCGGCAGGTCGCCGACGCCGATGCCGGCCGCCGTGGCGACGAACAGGGCGTCGATCAGCTCGTCGGCGCTGTCCGGGGTGAGCGGCACGGTGTCGAGCCGGTCGACGCGGCGACGCGCGGTGGCCGCGGCGGCGAAGGTGTCGCCGGCCCGCCGCTGGGCCGCGGTCAGCGCCTGCAGCGCGGCGCACTCCGCCAGCGGGTCGTCGAGGCGGCCGGCCAGCTCGACGGCCTGCTCGGCGCGTGCGGTCAGCTCGGCCGCCGAGGTCGCGGACCCGGCCGGCCCGGCGGGACCGTCAGGGCCGGCGAAGAACGCGTAGCCGAGGGCGACGCAGTCGGCCAGCGCCACCGCCGCCCGGGCCGCGGGGTCGTCGCCGGCCAGCTCGCGCGCCCGGGCCAGCAGGCCGGCCGGTTCGTCGCGCGGCGGCGGCTCGGCGAACGTCCCGGCCTTGCGGATGTAGGTGGTGACCGCCGTCGCGAGGTCGTGGGCGGCGCCGGCGTGGTCGCCGGCCCGCAGGGAGACGTCGGCGGCGGCCTGCCAGAGGCGGTAGGCGTCGGCGCCGCGCATGCGGCACGCGGCGACGTTGGCGGCCCGCCGCAGCGCGTCGGCCGCCACCGGGCCCTCGGCGAGGGCGGCCGCCTGCTCGTAGCGCTGCTGGGACTCGCCGGCCAGGTTCCGGGTGAACGCCAGGCCCGCCAGCGCCAGGGCCAGCCGGTGGGCGTCGCCGCGGTGTCCGGGACGTCCGGCCGCCCAGCCGAGCGCGGCGCGCAGGTCGTCGGCCACCGCGTCGAACCCGGCCCGCCAGGCGCCGCCGGGCGATGGATCGTCGGACAGCTCGGCGGCCGTGGTCAGGCACCAGCGCAGCTGCCGGGTGCGGGTGGCGTCGTCGTCGCCGGACGCGGCGAGTTGCTCGGCGCCGTACTGGCGGATGGTCTCCGCGGCCCGGTACCGAGTGGCCCCGGCCGAGACCGTGACGCCGAGCAGGTGCTGGTCGGCGAGCCGGGCCAGCCCGTCGACGACCTCACCGGGCTCGAGCGGGGCGAACCCCGCGACCGTCTCGGCGGCCGCGGCGGTGAACGGCGCGACGAACACCGAGACCCGCCGCAGCAACGCGAGGTCGGGCCCGGCCAGCAGCGCCTGGCTCCAGTCCAGCACCGCCCGCACCGAACGGTGCCGGTCGTCGGCCCGGTAGCCGCCGACCAGCAGCCGCAGGTGGTCGGAGAGCCCCGCGACCAGCCCGTCGAAGCCCAGCGCGGGCAGGCGGGCGGCGGCCAGCTCGATGGCCAGCGCCACGCCGTCGAGCTTGCGGCACACGTCGGCGACCTGGTCCCGGTGTGCGGCGTCGACGGTCCAGCCCACGGCCGCGGCACGGTCGGCGAACAGGGCGACGGCGTCGGAGTCGCCGTCGAGGGACAGCGGCGGCACCGAGTAGACCCGTTCGAACGGCACCGAGAGCCGGGCCCGGCTGGTCGTCAGCACGTGCACCGACGGGCAGCGGGCCAGCAGCCGCTCGACGAACGGCGCCACGCCGTCAGGCAGGTGCTCGCAGTTGTCCAGCACCAGCAGGGCGCGCCGGTCGGCCAGGGCGGCCGTCACCGAGTCGTCGATGCCGCGGCCCTGCTGCTCGCCGACGCCGAGCGCGCCCGCCACGGCGGACCCGACCATGGCCGGGTCGGTGACCGGAACGAGGTCGGCGAACCACACGCCGTCGGCGAAGTCCGCGGCGAGGTCGGCGGCGACGGCCAGCGCCAGCCGGGTCTTGCCGACGCCGCCCGGCCCGACCGCCGTGACCAGGCGGTGCTCGCCAACCGCCGCGCGCAGCTCACGGCGTTCCCCGGCCCGGCCGATGAACGGGTTCAGCGGCGCCGGGAGCGCGGCCAGCGCCTGGGTGGTCCGCTCGGCGTGCGCCGCCTCGGCCGCGAGTGTGGCGAGCGCCCGGCGGTCGGGCGCCCCGAGCTTGCGCAGCAGCGATGACACGTGGGTCTCGACCGTGCGCACCGAGATGACCAGCTGCGCGGCGATCTCGGCGTTACTGCGGTGGTCGCCGACCAGCGCCAGGACCTCGGCCTCGCGCGCCGAGATGGCCGTGGTGGCCGCCTGCTTCGACACCTCGCCCAGTATTCCGTACGGGCTCCGTGACGAGACCCGTGCTCGGCACGGATGCGGGCGGGGCCGGCCCGGCGGGAGGCTGGTCCAGCAGGCCCGATCCACCGAGGAGGCAGCCGTGAGCCACGGCATCAAGACCATCATCGTCCCGGTCCGCGACCTGGGCCGGGCCCGGGCGCTCTACGGGACCGTCCTGGGCGTGCCGCCCTACGCCGACGAGCCCTACTACGTCGGCTTCCGGGTCGGCGACCAGGAGATCGGGCTGGACCCGAACGGCCACGGCCACGGCATGACCGGCCCCGTCGGCTACTGCCACGTGGCCGACGCCGCCGCGGCCCTGCGCCGGGCGGTCGAGGCCGGCTGGCGCGTCCGTCAGGACGTCAAGGACGTCGGCGCCGGGCAGCTGGCCGCCGTCGTCGAGGACCCCAGCGGCAACCTGCTCGGCTTCCTCCAGCGCTGACCACACCGAACCGAGAAGAGGAACCCTCATGACCACCATCGATCACGTCACCCTCGAGGTGGCCGACCCCGCGACCGCCGCCGGCTTCTACGCGTCCCTCGGCCTGGCCGAGCGGGTCCGGGTCCGGCCGGCCGACGCGCCGGCGACCGGCTTCAGCGGGTTCACGCTGTCGCTCGTCGCGTCGCAGCCGAGCACCGTCGACGCGCTCGTCGCCGCCGCCGTCGAGGCCGGCGCCACGGTGCTGAAACCCGCCTCGAAGTCGCTCTGGGGCTACGGCGGGGTCGTGGCGGCACCGGACGGCACCATCGTGACGTTCGCGTCGTCGTCGAAGAAGGACACCGGCCCGGCCACCCGGCAGGTCGACGACCTCGTGCTCCAGCTGGGCGTCGACGACGTCGCCGCGAGCAAGCGGTTCTACACGGACCGCGGCCTCACCGTCGCGAAGAGCTTCGGCCGCAAGTACGCCGAGTTCGACACCGGCGCCGTCACGCTCACCCTCAACCGGCGCAAGGACCTCGCCAAGGTCGCCGGCGTCGACCCGGACGGCTCCGGCGCGCACGGCGTCGTCATCGGCGGCGCCGACGGCGCGTTCACCGACCCCGACGGGTTCCGCTGGGAGACCGCCTAGTTCGCGGACTCGAGCAGCTCGGCGACGAGGAAGGCGAGCTCGAGCGACTGGGTGCGGTTGAGCCGCGGGTCGCAGACGGTCTCGTAGCGGCTGCCCAGGCCGTCCTCGGCGATGGGGTCGCCGCCGCCGACGCACTCGGTGACGTCGTCGCCGGTGAGCTCGACGTGGATGCCGCCGGGGTGGGTGCCGAGCGCACGGTGCACCTCGAAGAAGCCGCGCACCTCGTCGACGACGTCGTCGAAGCGGCGGGTCTTGTGGCCGCTGGCCGCCTCGTAGGTGTTGCCGTGCATCGGGTCGCAGATCCAGGACGCGACCAGGCCGTCGGCCGCCGCCTTCTGCACCAGCGCCGGCAGTGTCTCGCGGATCTTCCCGGCGCCCATGCGGGTGACGAACGTCAGGCGGCCCGGCTCGCGCTGCGGGTCGAGCTTCTCGGCCAGCGCCAGCAGCTGGTCGGGCGTCGTGGACGGGCCGACCTTGACGCCGATGGGGTTGCGGATGCGGGCCGCGAACTCCAGGTGCGCGCCGTCGAGCTGGCGGGTCCGCTCGCCGATCCACACGTAGTGGCCGGACACGTCGTACGGCGCGCCGGTGCGGGAGTCGACGCGGGTCAGCGCCAGCTCGTAGTCGAGCAGCAGCGCCTCGTGGCTGGAGTACAGCTCGACGGTGCGCAGCTGGTCGGTGTCGATCTCGATGGCGCGCATGAACTTCAGCGCCTGGTCGAGCCGCCGGGCCAGCCGCTCGTAGCGCTGCCCGGCCGGCGACGTGCGGACGAAGTCGGTGTTCCAGGCGTGCACCTGGTGGAGGTCGGCGAACCCGCCGCCGACGAACGCGCGGGTGAGGTTCAGCGTGGCCGACGACGCGTGGTAGGCGCGGACCATGCGGTGCGGGTCGGGCACCCGCGCGCCGGGCGTGAACTCGAAGTCGTTGACGATGTCGCCGCGGAAGGCGGGCAGCGTGACGCAGTCGCGGGTCTCGGTGGACTTCGACCGCGGCTTCGCGTACTGGCCGGCCAGCCGGGCGATCTTCACGACGGGGACGCTGGCGGCGTAGGTGAGCACGACGGCCATCTGCAGCAGCGTCTTGAGCTTGTTGCGCACGTTGTCGGCGCTGACCCCGGCGAAGGTCTCGGCGCAGTCGCCGCCCTGCAGGACGAACGCCTCGCCGCGGGAGACGGCGGCCAGCCGCTCGCGCAGCAGGTCGCACTCGCCGGCGAACACCAGCGGCGGCATGGCGCGCAGCTGCGCGACGGCGTCGTGGACGGCGGCGGGGTCGGGCCACTCGGGCTGCTGGCCGGCCGGCAACGCGCCGACCGCCTCGGTCAGCTCGGTGTACAACGCAAGGTCCTCCGGGGAGTTCACACCTGACAGGGTAGGCCGCCGCACTGTGAACCCGCCGTGAACGCCCACACCCCGGACAGCGCGGCCGGCGGTCTCAGGAACCGGCGATAAGGTGTCAGGCGATTCGTCCCCTCCGACAGAAGGTCACCTCACATGCCCGAGAGCACACCGGTGCGCAAGGTCGCGATGCTCACGGCCGGCGGCCTGGCGCCGTGCCTGTCGTCGGCCGTCGGCGGCCTGATCGAGCGGTACACCGAGATCGCGCCCGAGGTCGAGATCATCGCCTATCTCGACGGCTACGCGGGCCTGCTGACCGGCCGCTCCATCACCGTCACGCCCGAGATGCGGGCCACGGCGTCGCGGCTGCACCGGTTCGGCGGCTCACCCATCGGCAACAGCCGGGTCAAGCTGACGAACGTCGCCGACTGCGTGAAGCGCGGGCTGGTCCAGGAGGGCCAAGATCCCCTGCACGTGGCGGCCGAGCAGCTCACCCGCGACGGCGTCGACGTGCTGCACACCATCGGCGGCGACGACACCAACACCACGGCCGCCGACCTCGCGGCCTATCTCGCCACGAACGACTACGAGCTGACCGTCGTCGGGCTGCCGAAGACCGTCGACAACGACATCGTGCCGGTGCGGCAGAGCCTGGGCGCCTGGACGGCCGCCGAGCAGGGCTCGGTCTACGCCCGCAACATCATCGCCGAGCACTCCTCCAACCCGCGCATGCTCATCGTGCACGAGGTCATGGGCCGGCACTGCGGCTGGCTGACGGCCGCCACGGCGCGCGTCTACCGCAAGTGGCTGGCCGCGCAGGAGTGGGCGCCCGAGCTGGGCGTCGACCCCCGCCGCTGGGACGTCCACGCCGTGTACGTGCCCGAGCAGAAGCTCGACCTCGACGCCGAGGCCGGCCGGCTGCGCTCGCTGATGGACGAGCTGGGCTGCGTCAACATCTTCCTGTCCGAGGGCGCCGGCGTCGACGCCATCGTCGGTGAGCTCGAGGCGGCCGGCGAAGAGGTCCCGCGCGACCCGTTCGGCCACGTCAAGATCGACAAGATCAACCCCGGCGCCTGGTTCGCGAAGCAGTTCGCCGCCCGCGTCGGCGCCGAGAAGGTCATGGTGCAGAAGAGCGGCTACTTCAGCCGCTCCGCCGCCGCCAACGCCGACGACCTGCGCCTCATCAAGAGCTGCACCGACCTCGCCGTCGAGTGCGCACTGCGGCACGAGGGCGGGCTGATCGGCCACGACGAGGAGCGCGGCGGCCGGCTGCGCGCCATCGAGTTCGACCGCATCAAGGGCGGCAAGGAGTTCGATCCGTCCACGCCCTGGTTCGCCGACCTGATCGGGGCGATCGGGCAGCCGGCCTGACTTCCGCCACGACGACCACAGCCGGAGCCGAGGCCCGTCCTCGGTTCCGGCCGGACGTCGAGGGCCTGCGCGCCGTCGCGGTGCTGCTGGTGCTCGCCTACCACGCGGGCCTGCCGCTGGTCAGCGGCGGGTTCGTCGGCGTGGACGTGTTCTTCGTCATCTCCGGATTCCTCATCACCGGGCTGATCCTGCGCGAGGTCGAGTCGACCGGCCGGCTGCGGCTGGGCCGGTTCTACGCCCGCCGGATCCGCCGGCTGCTCCCGGCGACGGCGGTCGTGCTGGCCGCGACCGCGGCGCTGACGATGCTGCTGCTGCCGCCGCTGCGCTGGCCGTCGGTGGCCGGCGACATCGCGGCGTCGGCGACGTACGTCGTCAACTGGCGCCTCGCCGCCGACTCGGTCGACTACCTGGCCGCGGGCGACGCGCCCAGCCCCGTGCAGCACTTCTGGTCGCTGGCCGTCGAGGAGCAATTCTACCTGCTCTGGCCGGTGCTGATCCTCGCGCTGGTGTGGTGGCGGCGGCGCCGCCGCGGCGGGTCGGTGCGACGGACGCTGCTGGCCGGGCTCGCGGTGGTCGCGGTGCCGTCGTTCGCGTGGTCGGTGCACCTGACGGCGGCGTCGCCCGGCGCGGCGTACTTCGTGTCGACGACACGGGCGTGGGAGCTGGCCGCCGGCGCGGCGGTGGCGATCGGCGCGCGGCGGCTGGAGCGGCTGCCGGTGTGGCTGGCCGGCGCGCTGGCGGGCGGCGGTCTGGCGGCCGTCGGCTGGGCGGCGCTGAGCTACGACGCGGCGACGGCGTTCCCGGGCGCGGCGGCGCTGGTTCCGGTGCTCGGGACGGCCGCGGTGATCGCGGCGGGTGTGGCGACGCCGTCCGGGACGGTGCCGGGGCGGCTGCTCGGGAGCGCACCGTTGCGCGTGTTCGCTGGCGGGCTGGCGTCCACGCTGCCTACCCGTCTGCTCGGGAGCGCACCGTTGCGGTGGGTGGGTGGGCTGTCGTACTCGCTGTACCTGTGGCACTGGCCGTTGCTGCTGGCCGCCAGCGCGCTGTGGGGCGCGCTGTCGCCGTCGCAGGGGACGCTGGTGGTGCTGGCCGCGTTCGGGCCGGCCTGGCTGACGCACCGGCTGGTCGAGGCGCCGATCCACCACGCCCGCGCGCTCGCCGTCCGGCCGCACCGGGCGTTCGCCGTCGGGGTGGCGGCGACGGCGACGGCGCTGCTGGCCGCGCTGGTCACCGTCAAGGCGGTGCCGGAGTACGCGACCGCCGACGAGGCGCCCGGCGCCGCCGTCCTCGCCCCCGACCCGGCCGGCGACCCTGACGGCGAGCCCGTCGACCAGGTGCCGGCGATGACCCCGGACCCGATCGACGTCCCCGAGGACAACCCGGACATCTACCCCGACGGCTGCCAGCAAAACGCCGAGGACGCCGACCTCGCCAGCTGCGCGTACGGCGACCTCGACGCCGGGCGCGTCATCGCGCTGGCCGGCGACTCGCACGCGGCGCAGTGGCAGCCCGCGCTGGACGTGCTGGGCGAGCGGTACGGCTGGCGGATCGAGACGTACACGAAGTCGTCCTGCGGGTTCTTCTCGGTGGAGGTCACGACGGCGGCCGGTGCGCCGTACACGTCCTGCCGCGACTGGAACGAGGCGCTGCTGGACCGCCTGACCGGGCCGGACAAGCCGGAGCTGGTGGTGACGTCGGGCAGCAACTCCTACCGGGTGTGGGAGGACGGCCGCGAGCTGGGCGACGACGCCAGCGCCGACCGGCTGGCCGACGGCCTGCGCGAGAGCTGGCAGGCGGTGCGCGACGCCGGGGTCGAGCTGGTCGTGCTGGAGAACACGCCCTGGCTCGACCAGGACCCGGCCGAGTGCGTCAGCGCGAAGCCGGACCGCCTCACCGAGTGCGCCCAGCCGCGCGCCGACGCCGTCGAGAAGGCCGGCGACGAGCAGCGGGTGGCGGCCGGCGAGCTGGGCGACGTCGACGTCGTGGACCTCAACCGGGCCATCTGCCCGACCGACGAGTGCCCCGCGGTCATCGGCAACGTCGTCGTCTGGCGCGACGACCACCACCTCACCGCGACGTACGCGCGCAGCCTCGCCTCGCACCTGGAGACCCAGCTGCGCCCGTACCTCGCCGCGGCCCGGCGGTCAGCCGCCTAGGGGGTGCGTGACGGATATTGGTGGATGCGGGCGGCGTCCAGGGGCCGGTCCAGCAAGGCGGAGGAGAAGGTCGATGCGGAGCCATCGGCCGACGACGACAACGCCGCTGGTCGGTTCCTGGGCGTCGATCCGCGCCGCCGAAGATCCGTCAGGTACCCCCTAAGAAGGCCTCGAGCAGCGGGCCGGCGGTGCGGGAGCCGGACTCGCCGTCCTCGACGAACGCGGCGACGGCGAGGTCGCCCTGGGTCGCGATCATCCAGGCGTGCAGCCGGATCTCGCCGTCGGCCTCGTACTCGGCGGTGCCGGTCTTCGCGCCTACGGGGCCGGGGACGTCGCCGAGGAACGCGCCGCTGCCGTCCTCGACCACGGCGCGCATGAGGTCCTGCAGGACGGCCGCCTCGTCGGCCGTCAGCGTGCTCTCGGGCGCCGCGGCGGGCGGGTCGACCAGCGTCGGCGCCACGGTGTGCCCGGCGGCCACCGACGCGGCCACCGTCGCCATGGCCAGCGGCGACGCCAGTACCTCGCCCTGGCCGATCATCGACGCGGCGTGCGCGGTGCCGTCGGCCTCGGCCGGGACGGCGCCGAGGAAGACCGGCGCGCCGGCCTGGTACTCGGCGCCGAGCCCCAGCGACGCCGCGGCCTGCGCCAGCGCGGCCTGGTCGGCGACGCCGTTCTGGCTGATGAACGCGGTGTTGCAGGAGTTCGCGACGGCCTGGCGCAGGGTGATGTCGCCGATGGCGCCGGACGGGTAGTCGTCGTAGTTCTCGAACGCGCGGCCGTCGACGGTGACCGTCGGCGTGCACGGCACGGTGGACTCGGCGGTCAGCCCGGCGCGCAGCAGCGCCAGCGACGTCACCACCTTGAACGTCGAGCCCGGCGCGTACTGCCCGAGCGTCGCCGTCGAGTAGCCCTCGCCGCCGGGCCCGCTGGCGGCGGCCAGGACGGCGCCGGTGGACGGCTGGACCGCGACGATGGCGCTGGCCGGGCCGACGTCGGCGAGGATGGTCTCGGCGCGGGTCTGCAGATCGATGTCGAGCGTTGTCGCGAGCGGGGTGCCGGCCACCGGCTCGCGCTCGAACAGCACCTCCGGCTCGGCCGGCGCGGGCGCGTCCGCGGGCGCGTCCGAGGCCGGCGACGCGGTGGCCGTGGGGTCCTCGGCCGGCGCGGGCGGCACCAGCTCGACGGCCAGCCCGGGCGTGCCGCCGAGCTGCTCGTCGTACTGCGCCTGCAGCCCGGACAGCCCGACGACGTCGCCGGCGACGATGCGCCCGCCGGACTCCTCGACCAACTCGGCCGTGGCGTCGCCGACGGTGCCGAGGATGGGCCGGGCGAAGTCGCGGGTCGGGGCCAGCGCGAGCGTGTCGTCGATGGCGACGGCGCCCTCGATGGCCGCGATCTGGTCCAGCAGCGGCGCGGCGTCGCCCTCGCGCAGCGTGATGGCGTCGACGAAGGCCCGCTCCCCCGCGTTCTGCACGCGCTCGGCGAACCCGGCCGCGTCGACACCCACCAGCTCGGCCAGCGACGCCGCCGACTCGGGCGCCAGCGCGGCGTCGACCCGGGTCTTGTCGATGCCGATGCGGTACACCGGCCGCTCGGTGACGACGACCGCGCCGCCCGCGCCCAGGATGTCCGCGCGCGGCGCCTGCGTGCGCGAGAGGTCGAGGGTGGCGCCGTCGGTGAGCTGCGGGTGCAGGACCGCGGGCGACCAGTCGACCGTCCACCCGGCCTCGGTGTCGTCGGCGACCCGCAGTGTGGCCGTCGTCTGGTAGGTCCAGTCGGGGGTGTCCGGTGTCGCACTGGCCGTCGGGGTGGCCGCTGGTGTCTCGGTGCCCGTGGTGACCGGCGGCGCCGCGGAGCCGTCGAGGTCCCAGCCGACGTCGAGGGTGACCTCGCGGGTGTTCTCGTCGTCGGTCCG
The DNA here is from genome assembly GCF_900105175.1 of Jiangella sp. DSM 45060. Taxonomy (NCBI): domain Bacteria; kingdom Bacillati; phylum Actinomycetota; class Actinomycetes; order Jiangellales; family Jiangellaceae; genus Jiangella; species Jiangella sp. DSM 45060. The sequence goes on from NZ_LT629771.1 coordinate 3,726,724, forward strand.
GGCGAGGTCGGCGACCGTGACGGTGCGGGTGGCCTCGCCCATGCCCGCGACCATGGCCTCGACGGCGGCGTTCGCGTCCTCGGCGCCGGTGTCGCCGAGCGGGACGCCGCCGAAGTCGCCGGACGCGACCGCCTCGGCCAATTGCTCGGCCACCGGCGTGGCGTCGGGTCGGTCGTCGCCGCTGCACCCCGCCGCCGTCGCCACCAGCACGCCCCCGGCCATCGCCGCGAGGGCCCTGTTCTTCCCGATCATCGCTCCCCGTTCCGCCCGTCGTCCCGCATACCCTAGTCCCAATGCACTCAGCCCAGCCGCCGCACCACCAGCCGGGCCACGTCGGCCAGGGCGGCGTCGACGCGCGGGGCGTCGCGCTCGTCGCGGCGGCTCATGGCAACGATGACGATCGGCTGGCCGGCCGGGTTCCATGCCACCCCGGCGTCGTTGTTCGTGCCGTAGTCGCCGGCGCCGGTCTTGTCGGCCAGCCGCCAGCCGTCCGGCAGCGCGTCGCGGAAGCGCGGGCCGGACGTCGTGTTCGCCAGCATCCAGTCGCGCAGCCGCCGCCGGTCCCGCGGCCGCAGCAGGTCGCCGACGAGCAGGCCGGCGAGCGTGCGGGCCAGCGCCGCGGGCGTCGACGTGTCGCGGACGTCGCCCGGCTCGGCCGAGTTCAGCTCGATCTCCCAGCGGTCCAGCCGGGTCGCGTCGTCGCCGATCGACCGGGCGAACGCGGTCAGCCCGCGCGGGCCGCCGAGCTCGCGCAGCAGCAGGTTCCCGGCGGCGTTGTCGCTGAACCGGATCGCGGCGTCGCACAGTTCCGCGACGGTCATGCCGGTGTCGACGTGCTCGGCGGTGATGGCCGAGTTCAGCACGATGTCGGCCGGCGGGTACCAGACGCGGTGCTCCAGCCGCGACTCGTCGAGGTCGCGCAGGACGGCGGCCGCGGCGATCGACTTGAACACCGACAGGATCGGGAACCGGTCGCCGGACCGGTGCGCGAGCCGGGCGCCGGTCGCGAGGTTCGTCGCGCTGACGCCGAGCGTGACGTCGTGGGCGCGCTCCAGCTCGCGGACCGCCGGGTCCGGGCCGGGGCTCGCCGCGCCGGCGCCGCCGCCGGCGAGCAGGCCGGCCGACGCGGCCAGCGGGACGGCCAGGCCGGCCCGCAGAACGGTGCGGCGGCTGAGCGGACGGGTCATCGGGGTTCCTCCTCGAGGCGGTGCGGCCAACGCCGTCACCGTCGCAAGGCGGCCGCAGCGATGTCCAAGACGCAACCGCCACCGATCCATGCCGAATGGGTATGGTGGCTGCCCGTGGACCTGTTGCGGCACCTGGAGGCGTTCGTCGCGGTGGCCGAGGCCCGCAGTTTCACCCGCGGCGCCGACCTCTGCGGCGCCCCGCAGCCGGTGGTCAGCCGGCGGGTCGCGGCACTGGAGCGCGACCTCGGCGCCACACTGCTGCACCGCTCGTCCCGGCAGGTCGAGCTGACCGACGCCGGCCGCACGCTGCTCCCCCACGCCGCCGACCTCGTCGCCCGGGCCGGGCACTTCCGCGAGCTGGCCGCCGCGGCCCGCGCCGCCGGCCTGAGCGCCGGCATCCCGGCCGGGCCCGACCCGCGTGCACTGGTGGCCGCCCGCCGCCTGGCCGCCGCGGCCGGTGTCACGCTGAGCTTCGCCGAGCAGCCCGCCGCGGAGCGGGCCGCGCTCGTCCGCCGCGGCCGGCTCGACGTCGCGCTGCTGCCCTGCCCGCCGGACGAGGAGGAGATCGGCGCAGAGCTCGGCGCGGGCACCGCGACCGAAGACCTGCGCGGGCGGCGGCTGCACCTGGACCAGCTGCGCCGTTCCGCCGGCGACGACGGCCGGCCGCGCGCGCTGCACCTGTCCGCCGAGGACGACGTGCCGTGGGTGCGCGACCCGGTGCGCCGCGCCGGCCGGCTGGCCGGGCTGCTGGACGGCCAGCTGCGCGTCGGCACCCCCGACACCGAGGCGCTGACCTGCGCGCTCGAGTACGGCGACGCCGTCCTGTGCACGCCCGCGTGGGCCGCGGCGCACCGGCTGCGCTGGCGTCCGCTCGGCGACGTCGCGGTGCGCCGCGCGTACGCCGTCGCCGGCCGGGCGCGGGTGCCGCGCGAGCTGGCCGGCGCCGTCCTGCCGGCGCTGGCGCGCGCTGCCGGGCTGGTCAACGACCCGGAGGAGCGGCGGTGACGACGACCGACGCGTTCGGGTTCTCCGGCGAGGCGGTGCGCACGGCGCACGACATCCGCGCCGACTGGGCCGCCACCGGGCTGCGCGGCGCCCTGTACGCCCGCAACGTCGACACCGGCGAGGATCTCGGCTTCGACGTGCACGCGCCGTACGCGCTGGCGTCGGTGAGCAAGCTGCCACTGGCGCTGGTCGTGCTCGACCTCATCGCGGCCGGCTCGCTGGACGCGTCGACGCCGGTCGATCTCGTCCCCGGCCGGATGACCGCCGGCCCGACCGGCGCGGCGCTGTTCCGGCACCCGAGCCGCATCGCGCTGGAGGACCTGCTGCTGCTCATGCTGTCGGTGAGCGACAACGCCGCCGCCGACGCCGTCTTCGCGCTGGTGCCGCCGGAGCGGGTCACGGCGACGCTGCAGGGCTGGGGGTGCGACGGCATCGTCGTGCGGCACCCGATGCGGCGGCTGTACGAGGCCGCGGCGGCGGTCGCGCCGGACGATCCCGTGCTGGCGCTGGAGCTGGCGGTGCGCGCGACCACCGACGGCGGCGGGCACGTGCTACCGACGCTGGACGTCGCGGCGGCCACGAGCGGGACGGCGGCCGGGCTGGTGGCGCTGGTCGAGCGCGTCTGGACCGACGACGTCAGCGTCCCGGCGGCGACGGCGCGGCTGCGCGAGCTGCTGGGCCACCAGGTGCGCCAGCGGATGGGCGCCGAGCTGGCCGCCGACGCCGTCACCGTCAGCAGCAAGACCGGCACGTTCCTCAACCTGCGGCACGAGGCCGGCATGATCACCACGTCGACCGGCGACCGCATCGCCGTCGCCGCCCTCACCGCCTCGACGGTCGCCGCCCGGTCCCAGCCCGAGGCCGACCGCGCGATCGGCCGGGCCGCCCGCGCCGCCCTCGACGTGCTGCGGGTCTAGCGGTCGCCTTCGATCGAGAAGAGGTTGCCGTCGGGGTCCTTGAACCAGGCGACCTTGCCGCCGCCGGCGCGGGCCGAGATGCCCTTCTCGTCCGTCCCGTAGTCGAAGCCGCTCTCGAGCACGCCCTCGTACTGCTCGAACGTCACGCCGTTCGCGGTCAGCTCGTCGACCGTCCGTTCGACGTCGTCGACGTACCAGGCGACCAGGGTCGCGGTCGAGCTGCCGGCGTGGTCCGGTGACGGGTAGACGACCAGCGACTCGTGACCGCCCGACGCGTAGACCTTGCTGCCGTCGGCGTCCGTTCGCGTCGCGGAGAGACCGAGCCGTCCCTCGTAGAACTCCGTCGCCCGGGTCATGTCGGTGACCGCGACCTGCGCGGTCAGGCGGAAGCTGCTCAAGCCCATGGGGTCCTCCCTCGACGAGGCGATCCGCCGATTCTCCTCCCGGCTCACTACCCCGGACGCACCACCACCAGCCCGCCGCAGCCGCAGCGGGCGTAGCCGACGAACCCGTCGCCGGTGCGGTGCCAGGACGTCACGCGGTCCGGCTGGACGGCGGCGCCGCACCGGCCGCACGCGCGGACCACCTCCAGTGCTCTTCCCTTCATGAGCCAAGGGTGCTGTCATGGCATTGTGCATTTCAACCATTACAGCGACGAGGGCGCGCTGCTCGCCGCCGCGGTGGTGAACGCCCGCTTCGACTCCCCCGCCGACGTCGCCGCGCTGGCGGCCGAGCACGACCTGCTGCTGGAGCGCTCTCCCACCAAGGAGGACGTGACCGGGCTGCGACGCTGGCGAACGGCGCTCGCCGGCGTCGTCGACGCGCAGACGCCCGGGGAGCGCATCGAGGCGCTCAACCGGCTGCTCGCCCGCGGCACCGCGCACCCGCGCATCAGCCTGCACAACGGGCCGCCGCACGTGCACTTCCGCCCCGACGACGTGCCGCCGGAGCGGCAGTTCGCGGCGATCACGGCGTTCGGGCTGGCGTGGTTCCTCACCCAGCGCGGGCTGCACCGGCTGGGCCGCTGCGCCGCCCCCGACTGCACCGTCGCCTACGCCGACGTCACCCGCAACGGGCGGCAGCGCTACTGCTCGTCCCGCTGCGCCAACCGCCAGGCCGTCCGCCGGCACCGCCTCCACCGCGCCCCCTTGCAATGAGCACCCAGACGCATCGATGCGCAGGGGTGCTCATTGCAAGGGCAGGGCGACGCGGTCCAGCGGGGCGACGCGGCCCAGCGGGGCGACGCCGTCCAGCAGGGCGACGCGGTCAGCGAGCTAGCTGGTCCGGCCGCAGGTTCAGCCGCCGCAGCAGCTGGGCGTTGGCCGCGACGATGACCGTCGAGGCGGTCATGGCGACGGCGGCGGCCGCGGGCGGGAGCACGAACCCGATCGGCGCGAGCACGCCGGCCGCGAGCGGCACGGACAGCAGGTTGTACCCCGTCGCCCACACCAGGTTCTGCACCATCTTCCGGTAGCTGGCCGTCGACAGCCGGCGGGCCGAGACGACGCCGCGGGGGTCGTCGGAGGCCAGGACGACACCGGCGGACTCGACCGCGACGTCCGTTCCGGCGCCGATCGCCACGCCGACGTCGGCGCGGGCCAGCGCGGGCGCGTCGTTGACGCCGTCGCCGACCATGGCGACCGACAGGCCGCGCTGCTGCAGCGACGTGACCGCGGCGTCCTTGTCCTCCGGCAGCACCTCGGCGAACACCTCGTCGATGCCGACCTTGGCCGCCACCGACTCCGCCACGTTGCGGGCGTCGCCGGTGATCATCACCGTGTGCACGTTCTCAGAGCGCAGCAGCGCCACCGCCTCGCGCGACTCGGGCCGGATCTCGTCGGCCAGCGCCAGCGCGCCCAGCACCTCGCCGTCGCGGACGACGTGGAGGACGGTCGAGCCGGCGCCGGCCCACTCGCCGACCTGCGGCTCGATCGACGACGGCACGGACAGCTCCAGGTCGCGCAGCAGGCCGGGCCCGCCGACCGAGACCTGCGCGCCGCCGACGACCGCGCGGACGCCCTTGCCGGTCAGCGAGCGGAACTCGGTCGCCGCCGGGATGTCGCCGCGCTGCGTCGCCGCCGCCACGACGGCCGTGGCCAGCGGGTGCTCGGAGTCGCGCTCGGCCGCGGCGGCCAACGCCAGCAGCTCGTCCTCGGACACGGGACCGGCGGCCGCGACGCCGGAGACCGCCGGGCGGCCCATCGTCAGCGTGCCGGTCTTGTCGAACAGGACGGCGTCGACCTGGCGCATGCGCTCCAGCGCCAGCCGGTCCTTGACGAGGATGCCGGCCCGGGCGGACATCGCCGTGGAGATCGCGATCACCAGCGGGATGGCCAGCCCGAGAGCGTGGGGGCAGGCGATGACCAGCACCGTCACGGTGCGTTCGACCGCGTCCGACGCCTCGCCCAGCAGCGCCCACACGACGAACGTCAGGGCGCCGACACCGAGAGCGAACCAGAACAGCCACGCGGCGGCGCGGTCGGCCAGGACCTGCGCCCGCGAGCTGGACGCCTGCGCGTCGGCCACCAGTCGCTGGATGCCGGCCAGCGCGGTGTCGTCGCCGACGGCGTCGACCTCGATGCGGATGGCGGTGTCGGTGGCGACGGTGCCGGCGACGACGCGGTCGCCCGGCCCGCGGCTGACGGTCTTGGACTCGCCGGTGACGGTGGACTCGTCGACCTCCGCGGTGCCCTCGGCGACGACACCGTCGGCGGGCACCCGGCCGCCGGAGCGGACCAGGACGACGTCGCCGACGGCCAGCTGGGCCAGCGGCACCTCCGTCACCGCGCCGTCGGGGCCGACCCGCTCGGCGGTGTCGGGCAGCAGCTCGGCCAGCGCCTGCAGCGCACCCGACGCCTGCCCGAGCGCGCGCATCTCCAGCCAGTGGCCGAGCAGCATGACGACGATCAGGAGCGCCAGCTCCCACCAGAAGTCGAGGTCGAGGCTGCCGATCTCGAGCGTGGTCAGCCCGCTCGCGACGAACGCGACGGTGATGGCCAGCGAGATCAGTGTCATCATGCCGGGCAGCCGGTCGGCGAGTTCGGCCTTGGCGCCGGCGAGGAACGGCCAGCCGCCGTAGAAGAACAGGAACGTACCGAGGACCGGCGGGATCCACGTCGACCAGCCGGGCACCTCGTACCCGATCAGGTCGGCGAACATCTCACTGAACCCGACGACCGGAACGGCCAGGACCAGGCTCACCCAGAACTTGTCCCGGAACATGCTGCCGTCGCCGTGCCCGGCGTGCTTGTCGTGTCCGGAGTGCGCGGAGTGCCCACCGGCGTGGCCCGCGGGCGCACCCGCGTGACCGGCGTGGTCGTGAGCACCGCGATGCTCCGTCGCGGCGACGTGCTCGTGCTGTTCCATGGTCATTTCACCTCTCGTTGCCTCAGACCATGGAACCAACATACCCCCTGGGGGTATTCCTCGTCAGGTGAGCGCGACGATGACCGTGTCGGCGCCGGGGTCGGACTCGACGTCGAGGACGGCGATGCGACCGGCCGCACTGACATCGCCGAGCAGCGTGGCGGCCGCCTCGGCAGCGCCGGGCAGCACGCGCGCGACCGCCCGCGGCACCTCCGTCCGCAGCGACAGCCGCGCCTCCGTCTTCGCCTTGCGCACCGCCCCGATCAGCGCCGACGCCGTCGCGAACAGCTCCGCGTCGCCACCGGCGGCGGCGGCCTCGGGCCACGGCGCCCGGTGCACCGAGCCGTCGCGCCACCACGACCAGACCTCCTCGGTGACGAACGGCAGGAACGGCGCGAGCAGCCGCAGCAGCGCCGTCAGCGCCTGCCGCAACGCCGCCCGGGCCGACGCCGCGCCCGCGTCGTCGCCGGAGTCGCCGTAGGCACGGGCCTTCACCAGCTCGACGTAGTCGTCGCAGAAGTCCCAGAAGAACCGCTCCGTGACCTCGAGCGCGCGGGTGTGGTCGAAGTCGTCGAGGGCGCGCGTGGCGGCCGCGACGGTGTCGTCGAGGGCGGCCAGGACGGCGCGGTCCAGCGGCGCGGTGACCTCGGCGTCACCGGCCACCGGGCCGAGGCCGAGCACGAACCGGCTGACATTGAGGACCTTCATCGCCAGGCGGCGCCCGATCTTCATCTGGCCGGGGTCGAACACGGTGTCGGCGCCGGGCCGGCCGCTCGCGGCCCAGTAGCGCACGCCGTCGGAGCCGTATTGGTCGAGGAGGTCGAGCGGGGTGACGACGTTGCCGACCGACTTGGACATCTTCTTGCGGTCGGGGTCGATGATCCAGCCGGAGATGGCCGCGTGCCGCCACGGCAGCACGCCGTTCTCCAAGTGGGCCCGGACGACGCTGGCGAACAGCCACGTGCGGATGATCTCGTGCGCCTGCGGCCGCAGATCCATCGGGAACACCCGGGCGAACAGGTCGTCGTCGGCCTCCCAGCCGCCGGCGATCTGCGGCGTCAGCGACGACGTGGCCCAGGTGTCCATGACGTCGGGGTCGCCGGTGAAGCCGCCGGGCACGCCGCGCTGCTCCTCGGCATACCCGGGCGGTGCGTCGGAGGACGGGTCGACCGGCAGGCCGTCCTCGCCGGGCACGATCGGCGTGTCGTACACCGGCTCGCCGGCGTCGTCGAGCGGGTACCAGAGCGGGATCGGCACGCCGAAGAACCGCTGCCGGCTGACCAGCCAGTCGCCGTTCAGCCCGCCGACCCAGTTCTCGTACCGCACCCGCATGTGCTCGGGGTGCCAGCTCAGCTCGCGGCCGCGCTCGAGCAGCGCCGCACGCAGGTCGTCGTCGCGGCCGCCGTTGCGCAGGTACCACTGCCGGGTGGTGACGATCTCGAGCGGGCGGTCGCCTTTCTCGTAGAACTTCACCGGGTGGGTGATCGGCCGCGGCTCGCCGACGAGGCCGCCGCCGGCGCGCAGCAGCTCGGCCACCCGCTGCCTGGCGGTGTGCATCGTCGCGCCGGCCAGCTGCTCGTACGCCGCGCGCCCGGCGGGGTCGTCCAGCCACGGCGGGACGTCGCGCAGCATGCGGCCGTCGCGGCCGACGACCGGACGGGTGGGCAGCGCCAGCTCGCGCCACCAGGTGACGTCGGCGGTGTCGCCGAACGTGCAGATCATCGCCGCGCCGGTGCCCTTCTCAGGGTCGGCCAGCCGGTGCGCCACCACGGGCACGTCGACGCCGAACAGCGGCGTGCGGACGGTCGTGCCGACCAGCGCGGCGTAGCGCTCGTCGTCGGGGTGCACGACGACGGCGACGCAGGCCGGCAGCAGCTCGGGGCGGGTGGTCGCGATGAGCAGCGGCTCGCCGCCGGCCCGGGCGAAGGCGAGGTCGTGGTAGGCGCCGGGCCGCTCGCGGTCCTCCAGCTCGGCCTGCGCGACCGCCGTGCGGAACGTGACGTCCCACAACGTGGGCGCCTCGGCGAGGTAGGCCTCGTCGCGGGCGAGGTTGCGCAGGAACGCCCGCTGCGACGCCCGCCGGGCCGCGGCGTCGATGGTCTGGTAGCCGTGCGACCAGTCGACGGAGAGCCCGAGCCGGCGCCACAGCTCTTCGAACGCCCGCTCGTCGTCGGCCGTCAGCCGCTCGCACAACTCGATGAAGTTGCGCCGCGACACCGGCAGTTGGTCCTTCGCCGCGCGCCCGGCGCCGTCGGCCGGCGGCTCGAAGCCCGGGACGTACGGCAGCGACGGGTCGCAGCGCACGCCGAAGTGGTTCTGCACCCGGCGCTCGGTCGGCAGGCCGTTGTCGTCCCACCCCATCGGGTAGAAGACCGCCTTGCCGCGCATGCGCTGGTACCGCGCGACGACGTCGGTGTGGGTGTAGGAGAAGACGTGCCCGACGTGCAGCGAGCCGCTCACCGTGGGCGGCGGGGTGTCGATGGAGAACACCTCGGCCCGCGGGCGGGTGCGGTCGAAGCGGTAGACGCCGTCGCGCTCCCAGCGCGCCGCCCATACCTCGTCCAGCCCGTCGACGGTAGGCCGTTCGGGGATGACGGGATCGGTGCGCGAGATGTCGGTCACCATCCCGACACTAGTGGCGGCACCCGGGTGCCATCGGGGGAATTTTCCCGTGCCGATCCGGCGCGACACGCCCGGCATCGCGGCAATTCATGCCATCCTTCTCCTGCCGGTGGTGTCGGTCGTGGCCGCCACCCGGCCCGGAACACGCCCCTGACCTGCGCGGATGGTGCGGCGACGGCGCGTGCTCCGGCCTTGCGTGGCACCGGTCGGCAGGGGCTTCCGGGGGCCGGAAACGCGTTAGACGCGATTCACCCCCCGTTGGTTCCCGCGGATCCCAGCCTCGTGTAGCATTCCCAGCATTTCGGGCCCTCCTGTCGTCCGCGGGCACGCGCGGTGGCGGGGGGCTCGATGCTGAACTGACATTCATGTGAATTGGAGACAGTGTGAAGACCTTCCGCGCGCGCGTCCGCGCTGCGGGCGCGCTGGCGGCGGCCCTGGTCACGGGCCTCACCGTCATGAGCGCCGCCGGCACCGCAGCCGCGGCCGAGGAGATTCCGCAGGAGTCCCTCATCGTCCAGAGCTCCCCGGCCGACTTCGAGACGAAGATCGTCGGCGGCGCTCCCGCCCCCGAGGGCGAGTACCCGTTCGTCACCTACCTGGTGATCGACGACCAGTTCGCCTGTGGCGGCTCGCTGATCGAGCCCGACGTCGTCCTCACCGCCGCTCACTGCGTCAACGGCACCGGCCCGACCGACGGCATCGTCGCGCACTTCGGCTCCGTCGACCTCACCAGCCCCGACATCCAGACGTTCACGTCGGAGTCCGTGAGCTCGGGCAACATCTCCGGCATCCCGAACGACTGGGCGCTGGTCCAGCTGAGCGAAGAGGTGCCGGCCGAGGTCGCGACCCCGATCGACATCGTCTCCGACGACTCGTTCGACGCGTCCGAGACCTTCCGGGTCATCGGCTGGGGCGCCACCTCCGAGGGTGGCGAGGCCAGCGAGGTGTTGCTCGAGGTCGACGTGCCGGGCGTCAGCGACGAGGACTGCGTCGCCGCCTACGAGGCCATCGACATCCAGACCAGCCCCGAGGTCGAGCTGTGCGCCGGTGACCTCGAGCAGGGCGGCGTCGACTCCTGCCAGGGCGACTCCGGTGGCCCGCTGCTCGTCGAGGAGAACGGCGAGTACCTCCAGGTCGGCGTCGTGAGCTGGGGCGAGGGCTGCGCCCGCCCGGGCATCCCGGGTGTCTACACCCAGCTGAGCGCCGTCACCGACAGCATCGCCGCCGTTCTCGACGGCAACGCTCCGGCCGAGGTCGCCGACGTCCAGATCGAGACCACCGCCGGTGAGCCGGTCGAGATCACCCTGACGGCCGACGACGCCGACGGCGACGACGTCACGTTCAAGGTGAGCGAGGCCGAGTCCGGCTCGCTGACCACCGACGACGAGACCCTCACCACGCTGGTCTACACGCCGGCCGAGGGCTTCACCGGTGAGGACACCTTCCTGTACCTCGCCAACGACGGCCACACCGACGGCATCCCCGCCACGGTCACCGTCACGGTGACGGAGGCCGAGGAGCCCACCCCGACGCCGACCGAGACCCCGACCGAGGAGCCGAGCGAGACCCCGTCCGCGACGCCCACCGAGGACCCGGGTGACGACGACGGCGACGGCGAGGAGCTGCCCGACACCGGTTCGAACACCACCACCATGATCGGCCTGGCCATGCTGCTGGCCGCTGGTGGCGCCGGTGCGGCCTTCGCGGCCCGCCGCCGCGTGAACGGCTCGAACGTCTGAGCCGAGCACCTGGCTAGATAGCACAGATCCACCGGTTCGGCGGTGGCGCATCTCACGGAGAGCGCCGCCGCCGAACTGCGTTTCGGGGCATGAACTGGGGGTACCCCTCCCCAGAAGGGGAATCGGGGGCGCCCGTTCCCCGCGCCCGGGAGCGGAAGGGTGGGTAGGCTCGAAACACATGTGCGGTCTCACCGGAGAATTCAGGTTCGACAACCGCCCCGCCGACCTCGCCTCGGTCGGCCTCATGTGCGACGCCATGGTGGCCCGAGGGCCCGACGACTCCGGCGCCTACGCGCACGGGTCGCTGGCGCTGGGCCATCGCCGGCTGTCCATCATCGACCTCTCCCCACACGGCCACCAGCCGATGATCGACGCCGAGCTGGGCCTGGCCGTCGTCTTCAACGGCTGCGTCTACAACTACCGCGAGCTGCGCGACGAGCTGAGCGGGTACGGCTACCGGTTCTTCTCCACGTCCGACACCGAGGTCATCGGCAAGGCGTACCACCGCTGGGGCGAGGACTTCGTCGACCACCTCATCGGCATGTTCGCGCTGGCGATCCACGAGCGCGACACCGGCCGGCTGGTGCTGGCCCGCGACCGCCTCGGCATCAAGCCGCTGTACCTCGCCGAGACGCCCGAGCGGCTGCGCTTCGCCAGCACGCTGCCGGCGCTGGTCCGGGCCGGCGGCGTCGACACCTCCATCGACCCGGTCGCGCTACACCACTACCTGTCCTGGCACGCCGTCGTCCCCGCACCGCACACGATCCTCGCCGGCGTCCGCAAGCTGCCGCCGGCCACCGTCCGCGTCGTCGAGCCCGACGGCGCCAGCCGCGAGCGGGTGTACTGGGACCCGTCCTTCACCCGCGACCCCGCGAAGGCCGGTTGGTCGGACACCGACTGGGAGGAGGCCGTCCTCGAGTCGCTGCGGGTGGCCGTGCGCCGCCGGCTGGTCGCCGACGTCCCGGTCGGCGTGCTGCTCTCCGGCGGCCTCGACTCCAGCCTGGTGGTCGGGCTGCTCGCGCAGGAGGGCCAGACCGGCCTCAACACGTTCAGCATCGGGTTCGACGCGGTCGGCGGCGAGGAGGGCGACGAGTTCAAGTACTCCGACGTCATCGCCCGCGAGTTCGCCACCGACCACCACCGCATCCGCGTCGGCGCCGACCTGCTGCCGTCGCTGGGCGACGCGATCACCGCCATGAGCGAGCCGATGGTCAGCCACGACGCCGTCGCCTTCTACCTGCTCAGCAAGGAGGTCAGCCGGCACGTCAAGGTGGTGCAGTCCGGGCAGGGCGCCGACGAGGTGTTCGCCGGCTACCACTGGTACCCGCCGCTGGCCGGTGTCGGCCGCGCCGACGCCGTCGGCACCTACGCGAAGGCGTTCCTCGACCGCGACCACGCCGCCATGGCCGAGGTCGTCGCGCCCGCCTACCTCACCGACGGCGCCGTCAGCCTCGACTTCGTCCGCGAGCACTTCACCCGCGACGGCGCCGAGACCGCCGTCGACGCGGCGCTGCGGCTGGACACCCAGATCATGCTCACCGACGACCCGGTGAAGCGGGTCGACAACATGACGATGGCGTGGGGGCTGGAGGCGCGGGTGCCGTTCCTCGACCACGAGCTGGTCGAGCTGGCCGCGCAGTGCCCGCCGGAGCTGAAGCTGGCGCAGGAGGGCAAGGGCGTGCTGAAGGAGGCCGCGCGCCGGGTCATCCCGCACGAGGTGATCGACCGGCCGAAGGGCTACTTCCCGGTGCCGGCGCTGAAGTACCTGCAGGGCCCGTACCTCGAGCTCGTCGAGGACGCCCTGCACTCCGCCGCCGCCCGCGACCGCGGCCTGTTCCGGCCCGAGTACGTCGACCGGCTGCGGCAGGATCCGAACGCCGACCTCACTCCCCTGCGCGGGAACCGGCTGTGGCAGCTGGGCCTGCTCGAGCTGTGGCTGCAGACGCAGCTGCCCGGCGAGGGCGTGACCCGGTGACCGATCCCCGGCGAAGGGGCCAGCACTCGCTGTGGAGCACGCCGTGGAAGGAGGCGCCGGAACACCTCGTCCGGGACATGAAGCGCGACGTCCTGGTCGACCTCGCGTGGGGCCGGCTGGTGTTCGCGCAGACCTTCGAGGACCCTCGGCACGTCATCGACCTGCTCCGGGCCGAGGAGGAGGGCCGCCGCGACATCGCCATGTACGTCGCCGATCCGCACGTGCTGGTGTCGCACGCGCCCGGCGAGCTGTTCATCGACCCGTCGCTGACGTACCGGCTGGAGCTGCACCGCTACCGGCCGCGGCGCAACCCCGTCAGCGGCGTGTTCGTCCGCAAGATGAGCGAGCTGGCCGACGCCGACGAGATCAACCGGCTGTACGCGGCCCGCGGCATGGTCACCGGCGACACCGCGCTCATGTGGGGCAACCAGCGCACGCCGACGTTCACCTACCTGGTGGCGCAGGACGAGCGCACCGGCGCCGTCGTCGGCACCGTCACCGGCGTCGACCACGTCCGCGCCTTCGACGACCCCGACAACGGCGCCAGCCTGTGGAGCCTCGCCGTCGACCCGCAGAGCACCATCCCCGGCGTCGGGGAGGCGCTGGTGCGGGTGCTGGCCGAGCGGTACATCGGTCGCGGCCGCGACCACCTCGACCTCTCCGTCCTACATGACAACGACCCGGCGATCAGGCTGTACACGAAGCTCGGGTTCCAGCGGGTGCCGGTGTTCGCGGTGAAGCGGAAGAACCCGATCAACGAGCCGCTGTACGTGGCCGGGCCCGCGGAGACCGAGCTGAACCCGTACGCGAAGATCATCGCCGACGAGGCGCGGCGGCGCGGCATCCTGGTCGAGATCACCGACGCCGAGAGCGGCGAGCTGCGGCTGTCGCACGGCGGGCGGCGCATCGTCACCCGCGAGTCGCTGTCCGAGCTGACGACGGCGGTCGCGATGAGCCGCTGCGACGACAAGCAGCTGACCCGGCGGATCTTCCAGCGGGCCGGGCTGTCGGTGCCGCGCGGCGTCAGCGCCTCCTCCGCCGAGGCCGACGCCGCGTTCCTCGCCGAGGTCGGCGAGGCGGTGGTCAAGCCGGTCCGCGGCGAGCAGGGCCGCGGCATCACCGTCGGGGTGACGTCCGCGGACGCGCTCGCCTCGGCGGTGTCGCTGGCCCAGACGTTCTGCCCCGACGTCCTCATCGAGGAGTGCGTCGACGGTGAGGACCTGCGCATCGTCGTCATCGGCCACGAGGTCGTCGCCGCCGCCGTCCGCCGCCCCGCGACGGTGTACGGCACCGGCCGGCACACCGTCGCCGACCTGATCGACGCGCACAGCCGGCGCCGCTCCGCCGCGACCGGCGGCGAGTCGCGGGTGCCGGTGGACGCCACGACGGTGGCGACGGTGGCCGCCTCGGGCTACGACCTGGGCGACGTGCTGCCCGAGGGGGTGGCGCTGCGGGTGCGGCGCACGGCCAACCTGCACACCGGTGGCACGATCCACGACGTGACGGCGTCGCTGCACCCGACGCTCGCGGCGGCCGCGGTGGCGGCCAGCGAGGCGATCGACATCCCGGTGACCGGGCTGGACATGATCGTGCCCAGCCCGGAGGGTGAGGAGTACGCGCTGATCGAGGCGAACGAGCGGCCCGGCCTGGCCAACCACGAGCCCCAACCCACCGCCGCCCGCTTCGTCGACCTCCTCTTCCCCGCCACGCGAACGACGCCGAGGGCGTGGCAGCCGCCGTCGGCGCCGCAGTGACTCGATCCGTCAGCCGGAGATCTCGTCCTTCCTAGGAACCGGCGCTTCGGTGACGGCCTCGGCGTGGTGGTGCACGATGCGCCAGCCGTCCGGCCCGCGGCGCATCACGTCGGTGACCCGGAAGGTGTCGTCGGGCCGGTCGCCGTGGTAGCGCGCACGCAGGATGTACCGGGCCACGGCCGTCCCAGCCCAGACATCGGCGACCAGCTCCTCCGGTCCCAGCTCGGCCAGGGTCGCGGTGCTCGGGCGCGCGGCACGGGAGTCGCGGAGGTCGTCCAGGTCGGCCAGACCGCGCAGTAGGCCCGCGGCGTCGGACTCCCAGATCGTGATGCCTGGGTCGAGGTGCGCGTCGAAGCGGCGACGATCGCCGATGGAGGCGTAGAGATCGGCCACGAACTCGCCGACCGTGGGGTCGTCATGACCGTCCATGCGCACCCCGCTCGGCCAGGATCTCGCGCAGCGGCCCCAGCCCGAGCGGGCCCAGCCGCAGCGCGTCCATGTGGAAACGCTTGAGATCGAAGGCCGCGCCGTCGCGCCGCTCGGCGTCGGCCCGGGCCTCACGCCACAGCCGGGCGCCGACGCGGAAGGCCAGCGCCTGCCCCGGCCAGCCGAGGTAGCGGTCCACCTCGAACCCAGCCGTTTGAGGATCGACGCCGGCCAGCCGGACCAGGACGTCGCGGCCCAGGTCCGGCGTCCACCGCGTCTCGTGCACCAGGCCGTTGGCGGGCGGGATCGGCAACTGGAGGTGCAGGCCGAGGTCGATGACGATGCGGGCCGCCCGCCACAGCTGGCCGTAGATCATGCCCATCCGCTCGCCGGGGGTGCGCACCAGGCCGAACTCGTCAGCGAGCGTCTCGGAGTAGTGTGCCCAGCCCTCCGCATAGCCGTGGACGTGACACAGCGAGCGCTGCCACGGGTGCAGACCGGGCAGCGTCATGGTGATCGCGTGCTGGAGGTGGTGCCCCGGCACGCCCTCGTGGTGCAGCGTGTTGACCTCGCGCCAGGTCTGCGCGCTCCGCACGCCGTCCGGCAGGGTCCACCACACCCGGCCGGGCCTCGTCAGGCCGGGATCCGGCGGGGTGTAGTACATGACGCCGGCGGCCGCGGGCGTCACCCGGCACTCGACCGTCCGGGTGCGGGCCGGGACGTCGAACCACACCCCGTCGACGGCGGCCATGGTCTCGTCGGCGCGCTGCTGCAGCCAGCGTTCGAGCGCCTCGACGCCGTCGATCCGGCCGGAGGGATCGGCGTCGAGCCGCGCGACGGCGGCCGCGACCCCGTCGGGCGAGACCTCCGCCGCGACCCGGCCCAGCTCCTCGGTCAGGGCGGCGAGCTCCGCCCAGCCGTGGGCGTAGGTCTCCCGCAGATCGATCCGCGCGCCCAGGAACGCGGCCGAGGTGACCTGGTACAGCTCCTCGCCGACCGCGTCGCGCTCGCCGGCCCGGGGCAGCAGGTCGTCACGGAGGAACCCGGCGAACCACGTCGTCGCCTCGGCCGCCGCGAGGGCGGCCGCCTCCAGCTCCTGCCGCAGCGACGGCGGCACCTGCGCGCTCGCCACCAGCCCGGGGTAGAACCCGTCGGCGACCCAGCTCTCGCACTGCGCGGCCACGGCCAGCACCTGCCGCCCGGCCACGACGTGCCCGCGCCCGGCGGACCCGTCCAGCGTCGCCGCGTACTGCCGCAACGCGACCGGTACCCGGGCGAGGTCGGCGGCCACCGTGGTCCAGTCGTCCGCCGTCCGCGTCGGCAGGTTGTCGAAGACCTGCCGGACCAGGTGCACGGGCGTCGCCAGCGGTGCCAGCAACGCCGTCGTGAACCCGGCCTCGTGCAGCGCGATATCGCTGGCCAGCCGCTCGGCCAGGGCGGAACGCAGCACCTCGTCGGCCGGTGTGCCGGTGGTCGCCGCGTCCAACCGGCCGGCCGCGCGCCGGGCGATGGCCAGCCGCTGGTCGTACGACTCCGGCGAGAGGTCCGGAATGGCCGTCACGTGGTCGCGGCCCAGCGCCTCGGCGGCCCGCGGCTCGACCTCGGCGAGCTCGCCGAGGTAGGCGTCGGCGACGGCGGTGACGGTCTCGTGATCGGTCATGACAACTCCCTCAGCGCCGGCAGCACCGTCCGGCCCAGCAGTTCGACGCCGTGGACATCGCTCAGCCCGTGCGGGGTGCCGAACTCGACCCGGCTCGCCCCGGCCTCGAACAACGCCGCGGCCTGTTCGATCACGTCGCCGGGGGCGCCGGAGAAACAGAAGCGGTCCAGGACCTCGTCCGGGATCAGCCGGCCGGCGTCCTCGGCCCGGCCGGTCGCCAGCAGGCGGCCGAGCCGGGGCACCAGGTCCGGCGGCAGCTCGACCGTGGGGTCGAGGGCGGCGACCACCTCGAGGTACATGGCGGCTTCCGCCCGTGCCCGGGACCGGGCGACGGCGCGGTCCTCGTCGACGACGGTCACCGCGCCGGCCACGACGCCCACGCCGCTGTCGCCGAGCCACTTGGTCATCTGCCGCACCATGTCGGGGTTCGCCGAGCCACCCAGCTTGACCTCGTGGGCGACGGAGGCGGCCTCGCTCGCGCCCTTCGGGCCCCAGATGCCGAACATCGTCTCGACGTGCCGGCGGGCCGGACGGTACTGGAGGCGCATCCCGGGCTGCAGCGTGAACGTCTCGCCCTGGAAGCCGGAGTCGTCGCCCGCCAGCAGCCTGCTCACCACCTGCACGGTCTCGGAGAGCGCCCGGACCGGCCGGCTCCCGGTCACGCCGACGCGTTCCAGCCAGGCACCCCTGGTCAGTCCCAGGTAGGCCCGGCCCGCGGAGGCGAGGTCCAGCGTGGCCAGCTGCCCGGCGATCTCGACCGGGTGCTGGAGGAACGGGTTGAGGCAGGCCGGCCCGAGCCGGATGCGGCGGGTCACCCTCGCCATCTCGAGCAGGGCGAACTGCGGCGGCTGGAAGCCGAGGTCGCTGAAGACCGAGACACCGTCGAACCCCAGGTCCTCGGCCAGCACGGCCAGTCGCTGGTAGTCGGCCGCCGACTTGTCCGACTGCAGGCCCAGGGTGACCCGGCCACGTCCCTCCGGCGTCACGTCAGCTCCCTCGCGTCGTAACCGCGCCGCCGGCCCCGCTCGATCCGCATGACGAGTCGTTCGTCCGGGTCCGGGCAGGCGACCTCGCTGTCGCGGGCCAGCCAGTCATGCGGGTCCAGGTCGCGCTGCTTGGCGGGCAGCAGCGGCAGCACGGCGCCCAGCGCGTAGAGGCAGAAGTGGCGGCCGGCCGGCAGGCTGACCTGGCTGCTGGAGGTGACGTCGAAGTAGTCGCCGGGACGCAGCCCGCAGACCGGACGCCCCTCGATCCGGTCGACCACCACCCGCAGGTCGCACAGCCCGAACGTCGAGCGGTCGTCGTCATCGCCGGTCATGGCGTCGTCCTCGCGGTCAGCCCGCGGTCGTCGCGGTACACGATCCCGTCCTTCATCACCAGGTGCAGGGTCCGCAGCGCCGAGATGTCGCGACTCGGGTCGCGGTCGACGACGATGAGGTCCGCCCGTTTGCCCGGCTCGAGGGTCCCGAGGTCGTCGAGGCGGCCGAGCCACTCGATGGGACGGACCGTCGCCGAGCGCAGC
Organism: Jiangella sp. DSM 45060; assembly: GCF_900105175.1. Classification (NCBI taxonomy): domain Bacteria; kingdom Bacillati; phylum Actinomycetota; class Actinomycetes; order Jiangellales; family Jiangellaceae; genus Jiangella; species Jiangella sp. DSM 45060. The sequence goes on from NZ_LT629771.1 coordinate 3,744,897, forward strand.
GCGTCGAGCGCCGGCATCCCGGCCTCGACCATGAACTCGAGCTCGCGCACGGTCGCCGTGGTGCCGTCGTACTCCGCGTGTGGCGGCATGTCGGTGCCCAGGGCGATCGGCACACCGTTCGCCAGCGCCAGCCGCAGGCTCTCCCAGTGCCGCGGCCCGGCGGACAGCGCACGGTCCATCAACCAGCGGGGCACCCCGCTGGCCTCGAAGAACTCCTTGCAGCGGCTGACGACGATGGTCGGCACGTACCAGACGCCGCGCTCGGCCATCAGCCGGGTGACGTGGTCGTCGAGCTCGTAACCGTGCTCCACGCAGTCCAGGCCGAGCTCGACGGCCCGCCGGATGGAGTCGGCCGGGCCGGCGTGCGCCGTGACCTTGCGGCCCCAGTCGTGCGCGACACCGATGACGGCGGCCATCTCGTCGTCGGTGAGCTGTGGCGTGTCGATCGCCTCGTGCTCGCCGGCGATCCCGCCGGAGATGCACACCTTGATCAGGTCGGCGCCGGCCCGGATCTGCTGCCGCGTCGCCCGGCGGAACCCGTCGGCGCCGTCGGCCTCGACGGCGTCGGCGTCCCAGCCGTGCCCGCCGGTGCAGCACAGCGCCTGCCCGGCCGTGAAGATGCGCGGACCGTCGACGGCGCCGTTGTCGATGCCCTTGCGCAGGGCGAAGTCCGCGCCCCGGCTCTCGCCGACCAGCCGCACCGTCGTGACGCCGGCCAGCAGCGCGCGGCGGGCGGAGTCGGCCATCAGCAGGGTCAGCTCCGCCAGGTTCGCCCGCTGGACGGCCGAGCCGAGCTTGCCGGGCAGGCCGAGACTGAGGTGCACGTGCATGTTGGCCAGCCCGGGCAGCACGACACCACCGCCGAGATCGACGATCTCCGGTCCCGCCGGACCGGCCGAGCGGGCCTCGGCCAGGACGTCGTCCGGCGGGCCCACGGCCCTGATGCCGCCCCCGGCGTCGACCCAGACGGCGGCGTCGTCGCGGGGTGTGTCGGTGACGGCGTCGAAGACGGAGCAGTTGAGCAGCACCGTCTCTCGGGGTTCGGGGGTCATCGGGGCTCCTCGCGGATCGCGGCCGGTTCGCGGCCGGTTTCCAGCCAGCACATCACCTGGCGGTCGCCGGCGGTCACGAGCGGTGGCTGGTCGGTGCAGACGTCCATGGCGTGCGGACAGCGCGGCCGGAACGAGCAGCCGCCGGGAACGTTCGCCGGATCGGGCACCTCACCGGCGAGCACGGCGGGCAGCCGGCCCGTCCTCGTGATCGTCGGCACGGCGTCGATCAGGGCGCGGGTGTACGGGTGGCGCGGCTCGGCCCAGAGCCGTTCGGTGGGCGCGGACTCGACGATGCGGCCCAGGTACATCACGGCGGTCCGGTCGGCGATCTGCCGGACCAGCGCGAGGTCGTGCGAGATGAACAGCATGCCCATGCCGAGCTCGCGCACCAGTCCCACCAGCAGGTTGACGACCTGGGCCTGCGAGGACGCGTCGAGTGCGGTCACCGGTTCGTCGGCGACGATCAGCTGCGGATCGGGGGCCAGTGCCCGGGCGATCGCCAGCCGCTGGCGCTGCCCGCCGGAGAACTGGTGCGCGTAGCGATCGGCGGCCGCCGCGTCCAGGCCGACCCGCTCCAGCAGCTCGGTGACCCGTTCCCGCCGGTCGGTGGCGCCCGGGCCGAGACCGTCCGCCAGCTGCTCACCCACCGTCCGGCGCGGGTTGAGCGACGCGTACGGGTTCTGGAACAGGATCTGCAGCCGCACCTGCGCCGGGTCGCGACGGCGCCAGCCCACCGGAGCGACCGGCCGGCCCTGGAACTCGACACTGCCGCCGGTGGGCGCGGCCAGCCCGACGGCCACCCGGGCGAGCGACGACTTCCCGCACCCGGACTCCCCCACCAGGCCGACGATCTCCCCGGCGGCGACGTCGAGGCTCACACCGCGGACCGCCCGCACCGTCGCGCGGCCGCGCTGGTGGTAGTCGACGACGACGTCGCGCAGGTCCAGGACGCTCATCGGGTGACCTCCGCTGCCGGATCGCCGACGTGGGCCGCGACGCAGGCGATCAGCCGGCCGTCGCGGATCGGCCGCAGCGCCGGCACGGCGGCGTCGCAGGCGTCCCGGTGCAGCGTGCACCGGGGACCGAAGGGGCAGCCGGCCGGCGCCTCGCCGGGCGTCACCGGGCTGCCCGGAATCGGCACCAGCGACGCCCCGTCCTGCGGCCGGGCCCGGAGCAGCGCCGTCGTGTACGGGTGCCGGGGATCGAGCAGCAGCGATCCGGTCGGCCCGGTCTCCATCACCCGGCCGGCGTAGAACACGTAGGTCCGGGTGCTCAGTGCCGACAGCACCCCGAGGTCGTGCGTGATGAACAGCACCGACAGCCCGGTCTCCACCCGCAGCCGGTCCAGCAGCGCCAGGATGCCCGCCTGCACCGTGACGTCCAGTGCGGTGGTCGGTTCGTCGGCGATCAGCAGCTTCGGGCGGCACGCCAGGGCGATGGCGATCGCCACCCGCTGCCGCATGCCGCCGGAGAACTGGTGCGGGTAGGCCTTCAGCGCCCGCTCCGGATCGGGGATGCGCACGTCGTCGAGCAGCTCGGCGGCCCGGCGCCGGGCCGCGACCCGGGTCATGCCGAAGTGCGCCCGCATGTGCTCGGTGAGCTGCCGGCCGACGCTGAGCATGGGGTGCAGCGCCGCGCTCGGGTCCTGGAACACCATGGCGATGCCGTTGCCCCGCACCTCGCGCCAGCCTCGGTCGTCCAGGCCCAGCAGGTCCCGTCCGGCGAAGTCCGCGCGGCCGGTGACGCGCGCGCCGTCGGGCAGGATGTTCAGCAGCGCCTGCGCGGTCAGGCTCTTGCCCGACCCGCTCTCGCCGGCCAGCCCGACGATCTCCCCCTCGCCGACGGTGAGGGTCGCGTCGTGGACCACCGGCACCAGGCCGGCCGGGCCGGGCAGCGCGACGGCCAGCCGGTCGGTCTCGAGGACGACGTCACCCATGGTCATCGCCCCCTCGCGTAGCGCGGATCGAGCCGGTCCCGCAGGGCGTCACCGAGCAGGTTGAACGCCAGCACGACGGTCAGGATCGCCAGGCCGGGGAAGACGCTGACCCACCACATCGACAGGTCGTTCGAGCCCAGCGCGATCATGGCGCCCCACTCGGCCGCGGGCGGGCGCGGGCCGAGACCGAGGAACGACAGCGCCGCGAGCATCAGGACGGCGTTGCCGAGCTCCAGCGTCGCCAGCACGACCGCCGGCCCGACGCTGTTCGGAACGACGTCGCGGCGCAACGCCGTCCACGGGCCGACGCCGAGCAGCCGCGAGGCGTACAGGTAGTCCGCCCCGCGGATGGTCAGCACGGCGCTGCGGATCACCCGCGCGTACACCGGCCACGACACCACGACCAGGGCGAGCACCGCGTTGCGGGTGCTGGGGCCGAACGTCGCCGTCACCGCCATGGCCAGGATGATCTGCGGGAAGGCGAAGACCAGGTCGGTCACCCGCATCACGACGTCGTCCACGCCCCGGCCCAGGTAACCGGCGAGCAGGCCGAGCAGCCCGCCGATCGAGAGCGCGAGCACCACCACGGCCAGCGCCAGTGGGATCGACAGCCGCGCTCCGTAGATGACCCGGCTGAGGATGTCGCGGCCGAGCTCGTCGGTGCCGAACGGGTGCTCCCCGGACGGCGGCGAGTACGCCTCGCCGTCCAGCGCGAGCGGGTCGTGCGGGGCGACCAGCGGGGCGAACAGGGCCAGCAGCAGCCAGGCGATCACCACCGTCCCGGCCACCACGACCACCGGCTGCCGCCAGATCGGCCGTGCCGCCGGACCCCGCACGCGGCCCAGCCACCGGCGCCGGTCCAGTGCCTTGCCGACCCGGGGGTCGCCGAGGTCACCGGGGTCGCCGCCCACGACGGGCGCGGCCGGGCTCGGCATCGACGACTCGCTCACGACAACCTGATCCTCGGGTCGATGACTCCGTACAGCAGGTCGACGACGAGATTGACGATGGTGTAGACGACGGCGACCACGAGCGAGACGCCCATGATCGCGGGCAGGTCCAACGTGCTGGCGCTGCGGTAGGCGTACTGGCCCAGCCCGGGCCAGCCGAAGATCTGTTCCACGAGGACGGTGCCCGACAGCAGCGACGCGAACGCCAGTCCGCTGACCGTGATGACCGGGACCAGACCGGCTCTGAGCAGGTGGCGACGCAGGACGATCCGCGTCGGCAGCCCCTTGGCGTAGGCGGCCCGGATGTAGTCCTGTCCCAGGACGTCGAGCATGGCGGAGCGGACGAACCTGATCAGCAGCGCGACGGTCAGGCTGGTCAGCACCAGGACGGGCAGGGTCAGGTGCTGCGCGGCGTCCCACGCCACCGTCCACTGCCCCGCGAGTGCCGCGTCGACGGTGTACATGCCGGTCACGTTCGGCGGCGGGGCGAACTGCGGGCTCAGCCGGCCCCCGCTCGGCGTCAGCCCGAGCAGGTAGAAGAACACGTACAGCACCACCAGCGACAGCCAGAACGGCGGCGTCGACAACCCCAAGAGGGCGCCGATCCGCACCAGGTGATCGGTCAGCCGGCCGTGCCGCACCGCGGCGACCATGCCCACCGCGGTCCCGATCACCAACGCCAGGACCATGCTGGGCACGGCCAGTTCCAGCGTCGCCGGAACGTACGAGAGCAGGTCGTCCAGCACCGGCCGTCCGGTCTGCTGTGACACCCCGAGGTCGCCCTGCGCGAGGTTGGCCGCGTACCGCCCGTACTGGACGGGCAGCGGGTCGTCCAGGCCCCACTTCGCCCGGTAGGCCTCGACGACCTCGGGGTCGTTCAGGGCCTGCTCGGACAGGTTCGCCGTCGCGGCGTCCCCGGGCACGGCCTGGACCAGACCGAACGTCACGATCGTCACGCCCACGAGCAGTCCCGCGGTGATGGCCAGCCGGCGCCCCAGGAAGCGCAGGAGCGGATGCGCCGGCCGCCGGTCGGTGCTCGACGTCGTCATGCGCCCGCGTGAGCCCGCATCAGTCGCGGCCCACCGCGGCGATGTCGACCTGCCAGCCGGCGGGCGAGTACTCGGCGCCGGTCAGCTCGGCCGTCGCGACCACGAACCCGGAGTTGTAGGCGAACGGGATGAAGGGCGAGTGCTCGTTCATGACGCGCTGCCACTCCTGCACGGCTGCCTGCTGGGCCTCCGGCTCGAGGCTCGACTGTACTGCCGCGGCGGCGGCGAGGACGGCCGGGTCGGCCCGTTCCACCGTCCATCCCGTGGTCATGGCGGTCCCCTGACCAGGCAGGTAGTTGTTCACCAGCGACGCCGCGACCGGGTAGTTCAGGCTCTGCGGGCTGAACCGCAGCGGCACCTGCCCGCCGCGCTGGGCGTCGAGGAACGACGAGAGCGGCTGCGGGTCCAGCTCGAGCGTGATGCCGGCCGCGGCGGCGTCGGACTGGATCTTGGTGGCGACCGTCCCGAGGTCGACGCCGCGATAGGTGATCGACGGGTACATGAAACTCACCGTCGGGTTCACGAGGCCGGCGTCGGCGAGCAGTTGCTCGGCGAGCGCGACGTCCTGCTGCTGGGCCTCGGACTCCGGCAGCGTTCCGGGGAACGCCGGAGGCACGACGCCGGCCGCCGGCAGGCCGTCCGAGCCGAACAGCTCCGCCACTCCCTGGTAGTCGATGGCGGCCCGCAGGGCGCGCACGAAGGCCGGGTCGGCGGTGATCTCGGACACCGCGGGGTCGGCGTTGAGCGTCAGGAAGTAGAAGGTGTCCTGCACGCCGGACACCTGCAGCTCGTCGGGCAGGTCCTCCAGGAGCTTGCCGGACAGGTCCAGCGCGATCTCGTCGCCGCCGGACCGCGACATCGTCAGCTTCTGGTTCTGGATGTCCATGTTGCGGATCACCACGCGGGGGTACGCGGGCTGCTCGCCCCAGTACTCCGGGTTCGCCTCCAGCACGATCTGCGACGCGGGGTCGAAGCTCGTCAGGACGTACGGCCCGCTGCCGGCCGAGTTGGCGTCGAGGTAGGCGGTGGCCGAGTCGGTCTCGGCGGCGTCCTCGGCGTCGGTCGCCCCGTTCTCGGCCGCCACGGCCGAGTTCAGGATGCCGGTCGCCGGCGCCGCCAGGATCGTCGGGACGTTGGGGTTGGGCTGCGCGCTGGTCACGACGACGGTGTGGTCGTCGACCTTGCTGGCCGTGAGCTCCGTGACCGTGATGGACGGGCTGCCCTTGAGGTTGCGCAGCCGGTTGAGGCTGAACACGACGTCGTCGGCGGTGACCGGGCTGCCGTCGGAGAACACCGCGTCGTCGCGCAGGGTGAAGGTGAACGTCGTCGCGTCCGCGGACATCTCGTACGACTCGGCCAGCTCGGGCACCGGCGTGCCGACGTCGGCGCCCTCGAACGTCAGCAGGGTGTCGTAGAGGGCGTGGACGGTGGTGTTGCCGGTCGCCTCGTACACCTGCCCCGGGTCGAGACTCTTCACGACGAACGACGTGTTGATGGTGAGCGTGCCCGGCTCGTCGCCGCCGCCGCTCGCATCGCCGCCTCCGCCGCCGGAACCACCCGCGGTGCAGGCCGTGACCGCCAGCGCGAGCCCCGCGATGATCGCCCCGAACGAACGGGCCCGGCGCAACGTGACCGACATGGGCGGTTCCCCTTCCGGCGCGGATAGGCTCGGCGACCCGCCGCGCCGTCGCGGCAGGCCGCTCCGATGTTCAGCAGAAGCGAACAGACGAGCCCAATGTTCGGTCACCCTAGACGGCGTCTGTAACCTGGTCAACCATCGAGGAACAGCGGCTCGACAAGGGGGCATGCGACATGCTGGGAGATCGCCTGCGAGAGCTGCGCCAGCATCACGGCCTGTCGCTGCGCCAGCTGGCCGCGGCCGCCGACGTGTCCCCCGCCCTGCTGAGCCAGATCGAGAACGGCGCCACCAACCCCAGCCTGACCACCTTGCGCAAGCTGGCCGGCGTCTTCGACGAGTCCATCGCGAGCCTGTTCACCGAGCCCGACGCCCCCGCCGTCCATGTCAGCAGGCCCGGCCGGCGCAACCGGCTGTCCGCCCCCGCCGGGCAGGTCTCCTACGAGCGGCACACCCCCGGACGCGGCGAGCTCGAGGTGCTCGAAGCCCTGATGCAGCCCGGCGAGGCGAGCTCGATCGAGCCGCGCGGCCATCCGTCCACCGAGTGCGCCCTGGTGATCGACGGCACGGTCACCGCCGAGGTCGACGGGGCCAGGTACGAGGTGGTCGCGGGCGAGTCGATCACCTTCGACTCGCGCCTGCCACACCGATACGTCAACGACACCGACCGCACCGTTCGCCTCGTCATCGCCGTCACTCCTCCGACGCCCTAGACCCGGCGCGGCCTCCGTCCGCCACCGGCCGCCGGACCGCTGCCGATCGGGCGTGCGAAGGTAGAGCCATGAAGACGCTGCCCATCGACGAGGAGTACCTGCGCGACGTCCTGCTCGAGCTGCTGCGCACGCCGAGCCCGTCCGGCCGCACCGACGCCGTCATGCAGATCGTCGGCGACCGCCTGACCGAACTGGGCGTGCGCATCCGGCTGACCCGGCGCGGCGTGCTGCGAGTGACGCTGCCCGGCGAGGGCGGGCCGGGCGGGGCGAGCCGGGCGGTCGTCGTGCACGCCGACACCATCGGCTGCATGGTGAAGCGGCTCAAGGAGAACGGCCGGCTCGAGGTCGTGCCCGTCGGCACGCACAGCGCCCGGTTCGCCGAGGGCGCCCACGTCACCGTCTTCACCGACGACCTCAGCGACCTCCACACCGGCACCGTGCTGCCGCTGATGTCCAGCGGGCACAACTTCGGCGACGCCGTCGACACCCAGGGCGTCGGCTGGCACCAGGTCGAGGTGCGGCTGGACGAGCCGGTCGAGAGCCGGCAGGACCTCCTCGACGTCGGCATCTCGGTCGGCGACTTCGTGGCGCTCGACGCCGCGCCGCAGATCACCCCGAACGGCTACGTCAAGGCGCGGCACCTCGACGACAAGGCCGGCGTCGCCGCCTGCCTGGCCGCCGTCAAGGCCCTCCTCGACGACGGCCGCTCCCGCCCGGTCACGGCGCACCTGCTGGTGACCATCGGCGAGGAGGTCGGCATGGGCGCCACACACGGCCTCGACGAGTACGTGGCCGAGCTCGTCGCCGTCGACAACGCCGTGGTCAGCGAGGGGCAGGAGTCGCGCGAGGACACCGTCAACATCGGCATGCTCGACTCCACCGGCCCGTTCGACTACCACCTGACGCGGCGGCTGATCGGCCTGTGCGAGAGCAACGAGCTGCCGTTCCGCCGCGACGTCTACCGGTTCTACCGCTCCGACGCCGCGCCCGCCATCGAGTCGGGCCTGGAGTGCCGCACCGCGCTGATCGGCTTCGGCGTCGACTCCAGCCACGGTCACGAGCGCACCCACCTCGACGGCATCAGGCGCACGGCCGAGCTGCTGACGGCGTACCTCACCAGCCCGCTGACGTTCAGCGAGTGGGACGACCGTCCCACCGGCGCGCTGGCCGACTTCCCCAGCCACAGCGTGCAGCCGGCCGAGCCCGAGCCCGACCGCTACCCCGGCCGGCACTGAGCCGGCGGCGTCAGGCGTCCTTCGCCTCGGCGGCCCGCGCCTTCACCGTCGCCGCGTAGACGTCGACGTACTCCTGGCCGGACAGCTCCATCAGCGCGTACATGATCTCGTCGGTGACCGACCGCAGCACGTGGCGGTCGGTCTCCATGCCGTAGTAGCGGCTGAAATCCAGCGGCGGGCCGAACTTGATGCCCGGGCGCATGCGCTTGGGGATGACCCGTCCGGCCGGCTGCATCTCCGCCGTCCCGATCATCGCCACCGGGACGACGGGGACGCGGGCCTCCAGCGCCATGCGGGCGACGCCGGTCTTGCCGCGGTAGAGCCGGCCGTCGGGTGAGCGGGTGCCCTCGGGGTAGATGCCGAGGAGGTCGCCGCCCTCGAGGATCTGGACGGCCGTGCGCAGCGCCGCCTCGCTGGCCCGCCCGCCGGAGCGGTCGACCGGGACGTTGCCCATCCCGCCGAAGAACACGCGCTTGAACCACCCTTTGACACCGCGTTCGGTGAAATAGTCGCTCTTGGCGAGGAAACTGACCTTACGGTCGAGAACGAGCGGCATGAAGAAGGAGTCGACGACGGTGAGGTGGTTGCCCGCGAGGATCGCGCCGCCCTCGGCGGGGACGTGCTCCACACCCTCGGCCCAGGGCCGATAGATCAACCGCAGGATCGGCCCGAGGAAGACGCTCTTCATCAGCCAATAGAACACGTCGGAACACTACCGCCAAAGCGCGCGGCGGACGACGGGCCTCGCCCGCGCGGCCGGATCGGGCGCATGCGACGATGCTGGTTGCGAGGGCCGGCGCGGGAAAGGGAGGGACGCGATGCTCTCTGAGGGCGAGGCGGTCGACTCGATCGAGCCGTACCGGCACGACGGCGGCCCCGTCGGCGTGCTGCTCTGCCACGGCTTCACCGGCTCGCCGGCCTCCCTGCGCCCCTGGGCCGAGCAGCTGGCCGGGCTCGGCTACAGCGTCGAGCTGCCGCGGCTGCCCGGCCACGGCACCACCTGGCAGGACCTCAACGTCACCGGCTGGCCCGACTGGTACCGCCGGGTCGAGCGGTCGCTGCTCGACCTCGCCGAGCGGTGCGAGCAGGTCGTCGTCGCCGGCCTGTCGATGGGCGGCTGCCTGGCGCTGCGGCTGGCCCAGGAGCACGGCCCGCTGGTGCAGGGGCTCGTCCTGGTCAACCCGGTCGTCACCAGCGCCGACAAGCGGCTGCTGGCGCTGCCGCTGCTGCGGCTGATGCGCCCGTCCGTGGCGGGGTTGTCCGGCGACATCGCGATGCCCGGGCAGGACGAGCGGGCCTACGACCGCACCCCGCTGCAGGCGCTGTGGTCGCAGACGAAGCTGTGGCAGCTGGTCCGCCGCGACCTCGCCATGATCACCCAGCCGCTGCTGCTCTACCGCAGCGCCGACGACCACGTCGTCGACGCCACCAGCGCGCCGGTCATCCTCTCCGGCGTCTCGTCCACCGATGTCGCCGAGGTCGTCCTGCGCCGCAGCTACCACGTCGCCACCCTCGATTACGACGCGCCGGAAATCTTCTCCGGCGCCGCGGCGTTCGTCGAACGAGTGACATCGAAGAGGAACCGGGGCCTGCCGCGATGAGCCGAGACGACGACCAGACCTGGGCCGAGCTGATCGACTCGTTCCACGCCTCCCCCAGCGACGGCGACCAGCCGTGGCCCGCGGCCGAGGAGCTGGGCCCGGACGAACGTCTCGACGAGCCGCGCCCCGACGACTTCCGCGACGCCTCCGTCACGCTCGGCCCGCTGGCCGGTGGGCGGGGCGGCCCCGGTCCCGATCCCGATCCGGCGGCGCCCGCGCCCGGCATCGACGACGCCGCCGCCGAGGAGGCGGCCAACCATTTCGTCCCGCCGCCGCCGGCCCCGATCCCCCGCGGCGACCGCGTCCAGCAACTGGCCTGGGCCGGAGTCATCGTGCCGCCGATCGCGCTGATCATCGTCGCGATCATGTCCTGGCGCCCGTCCGACGAGATCGTCTTCCTCGCCGTCGTCGCGTTCGTCGCCGGCTTCGTCACACTGGTCGCCCGCATGCGCGGCCACCACCCCAACGACCCCGACGACGGCGCCGTCATCTAGCTGTGATGTCCAGGCAGGTTGTCCAACCGGCTGATGGGTGGAAGGCCACCGAGGGCTGAGTGGGGCCTGTGGTGGTTGTACTGGTGCAGCCATCCTGGCAGTGCGGCTCGGCGGGCGTGCTCTGAGCGGTAGAGCTTCTTGTAGGCCCAGCTGTCGGACAGGACCCGCTCGATGGTGATACCGCGGTCGGCGGTTCCGGTCACCTCGCTGTCGACCGAGGTAGCGCCACCCGCCGCCGTCGGGGATGTTCCCGAACTTGGTGACATCGACATGGATCAACTCGCCCGGCTGCTCACGCTCATACCTGCGAGCTGGTTCGCCGCTCACCCGGTCGATGTGGGAGAGCCGGCACCGCCTCAGCACCGCATGCACGGTCGATGCCGCCATGTTGAGCTTCGCGGCGATCGGGACCGTCCCGAGCCGCTGCTTCCACCGCAGGTGCACGATCTTGCGCACCACCGGGGCCGGTGTCCTGGCGTGCTGGGTGTGCCGGGCCGAGGATCGATCGGCCATCCCCGCCAGCCCCTCGTCTCGAAGGCCTCCTCGGAAGTGAAGCGGTTCCTCGACAGCTCCACTCCACAACCGGGAGGCCTTCACCCATCTACCACAACGCCGTAACCGATCGCACAACCTGCCTGGACATCACATCTAGCGCGGCAGCGTCAGCTCCGCCACCACCGGGAAGTCGTCGCAGGCCGCGCCACCCACCTGACGCCCGGGCACACCGAGAGCGCCCCCGCGGCCCGACAACCATGTCCGCGGGTTGACATCAGGGCCAACGGTTGGCGCTCAGGTCAACCCCGCGAACCCAACCCTCCCCGGCCCCGCGGACCCAGCGGCCGGTCACCTGAGCAGCAGCTCCGCCACCACCGGGAAGTGGTCGCTGGCCGCGCGCACGTCCGGGGTGTCGACGACGCGGTAGGAGGTCACCTCGGCGCCGCGGACGAAGATGCCGTCAACGCGGCGCCGCGGCCGCGCCACCGAGTACGTCGGCGTCGGGTCCGACGCGCCCGCGTCGGCGTACTGCGAGGCCAGCCGGGTCCACGTCGACGCCTCGGGCGGCTCGTTGAGGCCACCGCCGAGCACCGTCACCGGCAGGTCGAGGCGGTTGACCAGGCCGGTGAGGTCGGTCAGGTGCCGGGCCCGCTCACCGGCGTCCAGGCCGAGGTGCAGCGAGCCGGCCCCGAACGCGACGCCGTCCTTCTCCAGGCGGGCCAGCACCAGGCCGCGGCGGGTCAGGCCGGGCGTGCGCCGCAGCCGGTGCTCCTGCACCTCGCGCAGGTCCACCCGGACGGCCGTGAACAGCGCCGTCCCGCCGGTGGAGCCGCCGCCGGCCGCGTACAGCAGGTCGGCCCGGCGGGCGAACGACGCCGCCCGGCCGCGCCACAGCACGACCCGGGGCAGCTCCTGGATGAAGACCACATCCGGGTCCAGCTCCCGCAGCACCCGCGCGACGGCGGCGCCGTCGTCGCGCAGCCCGCGGACGTTGTAGCTGACGACCCGCAGCTCGACGCCGGTCACACCCGGGCGAGGTCGGCCGCGCCGATGACGCCGGCGTCGTTGCCGAGCGTCGCCACCCGCACCTCCGGCTCCGGCCGGTGACCGGCGCCGGTGGTGTTCTTGCGCAGCGCCTCGACGGCCGGGCGGAGCAGGAGGTCGCCGGCCGCGGACACGCCGCCGCCGATGACGAACGTCGCCGGGTCGAAAACCGCCGTGAACGAGCCCATCGCCTCGCCCAGCCAGCGCCCGACCTCCGCGATCAGCACGATCGACAGCTCGTCGCCGGCCTGGGCCAGCTCGGTGACCATGGGGCCGGTGATGCGCTGGACGTCGCCGCCGGCCCGCTCGAGCAGCCGCTCGGCCGACGGCAGGCTGGCCGCCTCGCGCGCCTCGCGGACCAGCGCGGTGCCGCTGGCGTACGCCTCGATGCAGCCGCGCAGCCCGCAGCCGCAGAGGTGGCCGTCGGGGACCAGCCGCATGTGCCCGAGCTCGGCCGCGATGCCGTGCGCGCCGCGGTAGATCTTGCCGTCGAGCACCACGCCGCCGCCGACGCCGGTGCCGATGGTCAGCAGGATCATGTCGTCGACGTCCTCGGCGGCGCCGAAGCGGAACTCGCCCCAGGCGGCCGCGTTGGCGTCGTTCTCGACGACGGTCGGCAGGCCGGTCGCCGTGGCGACCTGGTCGCGGACCGGGATGTCGCGCCAGGCGAGGTTCGGCGCGAACAGCACCCGGGAACGGGCGGAGTCGACGAACCCGGCCGACCCGACCCCGACGGCGTCGACGTCGTGCTGAGCGGCCAGCTCCTTGGTCACGTCGATGATCGTCTCGACGATCGCACCTGGATCGTGCGACGGCGTCTCGCGCCGTGCCCGCGCCCCGATGACGCCCTTCTCGTCCACGACACCGGCCGCGATCTTGGTGCCGCCGACATCGACCCCGATGGTGAGGCTCACTCGTTCACTCCCTCGACCCGCTTCTTCAGCTCTTTCAGAGCCGTGTCGATGATGACCTTCTCCGCCTTGCGCTTCATCAGCCCGAGCATCGGGATCGAGACGTCGACCGTCAGCTGGTATGTCACCTCGGTGCTCGCGTCGTCGACGGCGGCCAGCGCGTACGAGCCGTCCAGCTCGCGGATCAGCCCGCCCTCGACCAGCGTCCACCGGACCTCGTCGTCGCCGTCCCACTCGTAGGACAGCGTGTAGCGGTCCTTGATGGGGCCGGCGTCGAGGACGAACTTCGCCTCGCCCGGCCGCCCGGTGTCCTCGTAGACCGTCAGCACCTCGACCTCGCGCACCGACGCGGTCCATTCCGGGTACGCCTCGAGGTCGGCGATCACGGCCATGATCGCGGCCGGGGTCGCGGCGACGACGATGCTCGACGTGGTCTGCGCAGCCATGTGTGAAAGTGTCCCATCAGCCGGACGGCGGAGATCGCAGACTATCGAGCCGGCGGCAGCCGCGGCACGCCGGCCGGTCGTCCGTGCTCCAGCCGGTCCTTCAGCTCGTGGACGCGCGTCTTGAAGGCGACGGTGTACCGGCGGGCCAGGCGCTCCGGCCGGGCCCGCGGCGACGTCGGGTCGGCGCGCAGGAACCAGTGCACCAGGACGCCGTCGCCGTACCGTTCCAGCCACAGCTCGGTGCTGCCGGCCAGCTCGCCGCCGATCGTCCAGCGGACGCCCTCGAGGCCGCGGTCCTGCTGGACGGCGAGCGTCAGCCGCGGCCACCAGGCGCGCGCGACGGCGGGGTCGCGGACGTACGCGGCCAGCTCGGCCCGCTCGGCGACCACGAACGTGTCGTCCATGAGATCGATCGCCGGGGCCATCAGCGCAGCCTACGGACGTGATGGAGGTCATGTCACAATCCGTGCCGCGCATCGGTCCTAGTAGTAGGAGCGATCGCGAGGAGTGCGACATGCCCGACCTGACGAGACACCGGCTGGTCACCGCGGTGGTCGGCCTGGCCGACCGGCACGGACGACCGGCCCGGATCCGCGGCCCGCGGCGGTGGACGGACCTGTTCGTCCCGCTGGCCGTGGTCAGCTTCCTGCTGGTGCTGGTGTCCGGAATGCTGCTGGCGTTCTGGTTCGAGCCGTCCATGCGGCCGGTCGTCTACGCCGGCGACTACGCGCCGCTGCGCGGCGTGACGATGTCCGAGGCGTACGCGTCGACGGTGCGCATCTCGATGGAGGTGCCGGGCGGCCTGCTGGTCCGCCAGGTGCACCACTGGGCGTCGCTGGTGTTCATCGCGGCGCTGTCGGCGCACCTGCTGCGGGTGTTCCTGGCCGGCGCGTTCCGCGGCTACCGCCGCCTCGTCTGGCTGATCCTGCTGGCGCTGCTGGTGCTGAGCATCGCCGAGGCGTACCTCGGCCACTCGCTGCCGGACGACCTGCAGTCCGGCACCGGCCTGCGGGTCACCGAGGGGTACCTGCTGGCCACGCCGGTCGTGGGCACCTGGCTGTCGTGGCTGGTGTTCGGCGACGAGTTCCCCGGCGACCAGATCATCGGCCGGCTGAACACTGTGCACGTGTGGGTGCTCCCGGTGCTGATCGTGGGCCTGGGCGCCGCCTGGGCGCTGCTGGCGTACCGGCGCTGGCGTGCCGCGCCGCCGGCCGACGGCGACCCGCCGCGGCGGTACGCCGTCCGCATGGGCGGGCTGGCGCTGGTGGTCTCCGGCGCGATCGTCGCGATGTCGGCGCTCGTGCAGGTCAACCCGGTCTGGCTGTGGGGGCCGTTCGACGCCTCGCAGGCGCCGGCCGGCAGCCGTCCGCCGTGGTATCTCGGGTTCCTCGACGGCGCGGTGCGGCTGATGCCTCCGTGGGAGGTGGACGTGTTCGGCTACACGCTGACGCTGAGCGTCCTGATCCCGGTCATGGTGCTGCCCGGGGTGCTGCTGGGGACGCTCGCGCTGTACCCGTGGTTCGAGCAGTGGGCCACCCGCGACCGCCGCGACCCCGACGTCCTCGACCGGCCCCGCGACCTGCCGGTGCGCACCGCGCTGGTGGCGGCGTTCGTCGCGTTCTACCTGGTGCTGTGGATCGCCGGCGCCACCGATGTCGTCGCCACGCTGCTGCACGTCCCGCTCGACCCGCTGGTCCGGTTCCTGCAGGTGGCCGTCGTCGTCGTGCCGCCGCTGGCGTTCTGGGTGACGAAGCGGATCCTGCTGGGGCTGCGGCTGCGCGACCTGGACGAGCTGCGGCACGGGCACGCCACCGGCATCGTCGTCGTCAGTCCCGAGGGCGGGTTCAGCGAGCTGCACCGGCCGCTGACGGCTCAGGAGGCGCAGCGGCGGGCGCCGCACGAGGCACTGGTGCCGGCCGGCGCCGTCGCGGCCTCCGACGAGCACGGCGTCCCGAACCCGCGCTACCGAGCCGACCGGCCCCGGGCGCTCGCGTCGCGGTTCTACTTCGCCGATCTTCCCGGCAACCGACCCGTCTCCGGCGACGTCCAAGTGAAGGAGCATGGTTGACTCGTCCCCGGAGGTGCGCTCATGTCCCTGCCCCGCGTGGCCGGCGCGGTGCTCGCCGGCGCGTTGCTGCTGGCCGGCTGCGGTTCCGCGGCCGACCACGGGACTGACGACACATCCACCGGCACCCCCGCGGCCGGCGCCCCGTCCACCGAGGCGCCGGCCGCCGATCCGGGGCCGGCGCCGCGCATCGACGTCGTCGCCGACCTCGCGCCCGCCGACGCCGGCACCGTCGCGGCATCGGTCAACCAGTTCGGCTTCGACCTGCTCGGCCAGCTGAGCGACGGCACCCAGAACACCGTCACCTCCCCCGTCTCGGTGGCGTCGCTGCTGGCCATGGTGCTGGCCGGAGCCGGCGGCGACACCGCCTCCGCCATGGCGGGCACCCTGCACCTCGACGACCCGCGTGACGTCCGGGTCGGTGCCCTGCTGGACCAGCTGGCCGACACCACCGACGTCACGCTGGCGCCGGCCAACGCGCTGTGGACGCAGCAGGGCGTGCCGTTCGAGGCCGACTACCTGTCCTTCGTCCGCGACTCCTTCGGCGCGACCATCGACGAAGCCGACCTCGGGTCGCAGGACACCGCCGACGACATCGACGCCTGGGTGCGCGACGCCACCGAGGACCGCATCGACGGCATCGCCGCCGACCTCGGCCTGCCCGACCCCGAGGCGGCGCTGGTGCTGGTCAACGCGGTGCACTTCCTCGGCACGTGGACCACGCAGTTCGACCCCGCCGACACCCAGACGCAGGCGTTCACGCTGCCCGACGCGAGTACCGCCGACGTGCCGCTGATGTTCCTGCGCGAGCAGACACTGCCGTTCGTCCAGCGCGACGGCTATTCCATGCTGCGGCTGCCCTACGGCGCCGACGGCCGCTACGGCATGGAGATCCTGCTGCCCGACGACCCCGCCGGCCTGCCGCGGCTGCTGTCGTCCCTCGACGCCGCCGAGTGGTCGGCCGCCGTGGGCGCGCTGGCGCCACTGGAGCTGCAGACCGTCGCGGTGCCGAAGTTCGAGCTCGAATGGGACGCCGACCTCGGCGACGCGCTGACGGCGCTCGGCATGGGCCCCGCCTTCCAGAACGCCGACTTCCGGCCGATGTCGGCCTACCCGCAGGCGCTCGACACCGTCGTGCACAAGACCTACATCCGGGTCGACGAAGCCGGCACCGAGGCCGCGGCCGTCACCGGCGGCGTCACCCGCAGCTCGGCCGGCCAGAGCTTCCGCGCCGACCGTCCGTTCGCGTTCACCATCTCCGACAGCCAGACCGGCGCCATCGTCTTCCTCGGGGCGGTGACCGACCCGCGCGGCTGAGGCACCACGGTTGGGGGCGACATGTCGTACACCCGGTTGATCGCTGGCCTGCTGGCCGGCGGGATCCTGGCCACGGCCTGCGGTACGGCCACCGCACCGGACACGCGGCCCACCGGCGGCCCCGCGTCGCTGCGGCTGGTGGCCGACCTCGACCCGGCCGACGCCGGCGCCGTCGGCGCGTCAGTCAACCAGTTCGGTTTCGACCTGGTGGCCCAGGTCGGCGACGGCACCGAGAACATCGTCACGTCGCCGGTGTCCGCGGCCGCGCTGCTGGCCATGGTGCTGGCCGGGGCCGGCGGGCCGACGGCGGACGAGATGGCCGCAGTCCTGCACCTGGAGGACTCCCGCGACGTCCGGGTCGGCGCGCTGCTGCGCGAGCTGGCCGACACCGACGACGTCACGCTCTCCGTCGCCAACGCCCTGTGGGCACGCGACGGCTATCCGTTCACCGACAGCTACCTCGCGTTCGCCCGCGACTCCTTCGGCGCCACCGTCGACGAGGCCGACCTCGCCTCGCAGGACACCGCCGACGAGATCGACGCCTGGGTCCGCGAGCAGACGGAGGACCGCATCGACGACATCGCCGCCGACCTCGGCCTGCCGAGCGGCGACGCCGTCCTCGTGCTGCTGAACGCGGTCTACTTCCTCGGCACCTGGACCACTCAGTTCGACCCCGAGGACACCCGCGACGGCGGCTTCCGGCTGGCCGACGGCACCACGGTGACGGTGCCGATCATGCATCTCCCCTCGACCTCCCTGTCGCTGGCTCAGCGCGACGGCTACTCCATGCTGCGGCTCCCCTACGGCGAGGACGAGCGCTACGCCATGGAGATCCTGCTTCCCGACGACGACAGCGCGCTTCCGGACCTACTGGCGTCGCTCGACGCCACCGAGTGGGCCGCCGCCGTCGGCGAGCTGCGGGAGCAACACGTGAGCGAGCTGGCGCTGCCCCGCTTCGAGCTGGAATGGAAAGCGAACCTCAACGAGCCGCTCCGCGCCCTCGGCATGCACGACGCGTTCGGCGGGGGTGACTTCACACCGATGTCGCCGGAGAACCCGTTTCTGGCCACCGTCGTGCAGAAGACCTACCTATGGGTCGACGAGGCCGGCACCGAGGCGGCCGCCGTCACCGGCGGGATGATGGCGGAGTCGGCGGGCAGTGGGTTCCGCGTGGACCGGCCGTTCGCGTTCACCATCTCCGACAGCCAGACCGGGACGATCCTGTTCCTCGGTACCGTCGCCGACCCGCGCGGCTGACGGCCGCGATGTCCGTTTCGACGGCGGAATGGCACTGCCCGAATCGCGCCTATAACGTACTTCCGGCGGGTGCGCGACCCGAAGCGAAGGCGGCGTCACAGCGTCACAGTCAGTTTCCGACCCGTCACTGCCAGTGACGGACGGCCCTGTGGCCCGGATCACGTTTTTGCCATCTCGAACTACGGGCACATGCCGCGATTCGGAACTCGTGGATCGAAGTTTTACGGCAAACTGCCGCCTGTGAGTGTGTGGGCCCCCGATTCCGTCCAGCGTCATTGGCATGGCGTGGCCGTCGCGCGCCCCGGCATGCTCGCACTCGTCATCGCCCTGACCGGGTCGGCCCGCAGCGTCGTCACCGACTGGTGGTGGCTGGGCGCACTCGCCCTCGTCGCGCTGGCGGCGGCCATCTCCGAGCGCATCCTGCCGCGCACCCGCGTGCGCGTGGCCGCGGAGATGGCGCTCGCGTCGATCATCGTCGGACTCGGGCTGCCCGAGGCCTACCTCGCCCTGCCCTACCTGCTGGTGCCGGCGTTCGCCGCCGGGCTGGCCGGCAGCATCATGGGCACCGCCATCACCACGCTCACCGGCGCGATCGGCCTGGCCATCGGCAACGTACTGGCCGGCGGCAACCTGATCGAGCTGCCCACGTTCGGCAGCGTCTCCGTCTGGGTCGTCATCATCTTCGCCACCGGCGCCATCGGCGCGTGGGTGCTGCGGCTCGACAGCATCCAGGTCGCCGACGGCGGACGCTACGCCGCCGCGTACCGGCTGCTGTCCGAGCTGCGGGTGGTGTCGCGCCGGCTCTCCGTCGGCCTCGACCCGGGCACGCTGGCGGAGGGCCTGCTCGACAACGTCGCCGGGCCGCTCGCCGTTCGCCGGGCCGCGCTGCTGGTGCGGCGCGAGGGCGGCAACCTGTTCCCGCTCGCCCACCGCGGCGAGGACGACGGCTGGCTGCTCGGCGCCGAGCGCGACCCCGTCGTCCTCGAGGCGTGGAGCAGCGAGACACCCGCCTGGACCCCCAACGGCCGCCGCGGCTACCGCGTCGTGCTGCCGCTGCGGGTCGGGTCGCGCACCATGGGCGTCATCGTCGCCGACGTGCCCGACCAGGTCTCGTCCGACGAGCTGCAGGTGCTCGTCGGGTCCACCGACGAGGGCGCGCTGCGGCTGGAGACCGCGCTGCTCTTCGACGAGGTGCGCGAACTGGCCACCCGCGAGGAGCGGCGCCGGCTGGCCCGCGAGATCCACGACGGCATCGCCCAGGAGCTGACCTCGCTGGGCTACCTCGTCGACGACCTCATCGCGCGCACCACCGACGCCGACGCGAAGTCGCTGTCGACCACCCTGCGGCAGGAGCTCACCCGCATCCTGTCGAACCTGCGGCACTCGATCTTCGACCTGCGCAGCGACCTCGACCACGACGGCGGCCTCGGCACGTCACTGTCGGCCTACGCCCGTCAGGTGGGCGCCCAGGCCGGGCTGAAGGTCCACCTCGTGCACCAGGAAGAGCACGATCGCCTGCGCCCCGAGGTCGAGGCCGAGCTGCTGCGCATCGGCCAGGAGGCCATCACCAACGTCCGCAAACACGCCAAGGCGAAGAACCTGTGGGTGACCGTCGCGGTCAGCCCGCCCAACGCGCAGATTCGCGTCGTCGATGACGGCATGGGCATGCGAGAGCAGCCACGTGGCCGCTACGGTCTGGAGATCATGGCCGAGCGGGCCCGGCGAGTCGGCGCAAAGCTCGAGATCACAGACAGGCCCGAGAGCGGTACGGTCGTCGACGTATCCCTCGGCAACGTTTCTGGAGAGGGGTAACAACCGTGCCCATGTCGGTCATGCTCGTGGACGACCATGAGCTCATCCGCCAAGGCCTGCGCCGCGCCTTCGAGCGAGACGCCGGATTCACCGTGGTCGGCGAGGCGGCCACCGTCGCAGAGGCGGCGAAGCTCGCTGAGGCCACACAGCCCACGGTGGCGGTCATCGACATCCGGCTGCCCGATGGCAGCGGCCTGGAGCTGGCTCAGCGGCTCCGGGAGACCCGCGGCGACATCGGCCTGGTCATCCTCACCATGTACGCCGGCGACGACCACCTGTTCGGCGCCCTCGACGCGGGCGCCTCGGCGTTCGTGCCGAAGAGCTCCCCCAGCGACGACGTCGTCGCCGCAGCCCGCCACGCCGCCGCCACCCCGTCCGCCTTCGTCGCCGACGGCCTGGCCGAGGCCATGCAGCGCCGCCTGCACCCCACCGGGCCGCAGCTGACCCGGCGCGAGCGCGAGGTACTCGACCTCCTCGCCGACGGCCTCGGCGTGTCGAGCATCGCCCGCAAGCTGTACATCAGCGAGTCGACCACGAAGACCCACGTCTCGAAGCTCTACGACAAGCTCAACGCGTCCAACCGGGCCCAGGCGATCATGGCCGCCGTACGAGCTGGGCTGTTGAGCCATGGCGAAGAGGCGCAACCGGGGTAATGTGACACCAGGACGCGCTTCCGTGACATCGAGGCGGTTCCTGTGACACTCCGTGACGCGCAGTCACCGACTGTGACGGACGTCCCCCGTTCGGTCGATACGTAAGTAGACGCTCGCTCCATCGACCCCGAAGTCATCTGACCTCATCCTTGATGTAGGCCGGTATAGACCTGCCGGTTTGAGGTTGAGAAGTCCGGGGGTGATCGACCATGCGTGACGCACTACGGGAACGGAGTTCTCTACGCATCGAGAGCGCTCTGATGCGGCTGGCCGTGTTCGCTGTGATCCTGGCCGGCACGTGGTTCATCAGCTGGCAGTTGGCGCACGCCATCAGCGTCGGCTGACGTCGCATCGATCAGCGGTTGCACCGCGAGAGCAACCGGTGGAGCGAGCGCCCGTGACAACGGCGTCACGGGTGCCTCGTCCGGTCCTCTGGCCTGGAACGAATAGAGCCGGACGCCCGTGGGGGCGCCCGGCTCTCGCTGCGTCTGGGGTCTTGGGCGCGTTCGGGTCGTTCTCGGTCAGCCCGGCCGGGTGGCGCCCGCGAACGGCATGAGGTCGACGTCGTCGACGCTCACGACGTCACCCGGGTGGGTGGCGTGCACGATCTCGCCGCCACCGATGTAGATGCCGACGTGGCTGATGGGGCTGTAGTAGAAGACGAGGTCGCCGGGCTCGAGCTGGCTCTTCGAGACGCGGGTGCCGACGCCGATCTGGGAGCCGGACGAGCGCGGCAGGCTCACCCCGGCCTCGGCCCAGGCGGCGGACGTCAGGCCGGAGCAGTCCCAGCTGCCGGGTCCGTTGCCGCCCCACTCATAGGGCTCGCCGAGCTGCGCCAACGCGAAGTCGACCACGACGCCCGCGCGGCCGGACACCGGCGGCGGGTCGGTCGGGGTGTCCTCGTCTTCCTCGGCCTCGTCGTCCTCGCCGCGGTCGGGGATCTCGGCGTTCTCCTCGCGGTCCTCTTCCAGCTGCTCGAGCTCTTCGGCCTCGAGCTGGTCGAGGATCTCCTGCGCGTCGGCCAGCAGCCCTTCGACGGTCGCCTTCTCGGTCTCCAGCGTGGCCTCGACGGCCTGCTGGCGGGTCAGCTCTTCGTCGGCCATGAGGCGAGCCGTCTCGTAGCTGCGGCTCACGTCGGCGGCGCTGGCCAGGCTCTCGGCCTGCTGGCCGGCGAACGCGTTCATGACCGACGACTGCGCGAGGAAGTCTTCGGGGCTCTCGGCCAGCAGCGTCTGCAGGGTGGGGTCGACGATGCCGCCGGAGCGGTACGTGGCCGCGGCATACGCGCCGATCTGCGCCCGCACGGCGTCGACGGCCGCCTGTTGCCGCTCGACCGACGCCTGCGCCCGCTCGATGCGGCGCTTCACCTCGGTGAGCTCGTCAGTGGCGGCGTTGTACCGCTCCGTCGCCTGCTCCGCCTGGTGGTACAGGCTGTCGACCTGTTCCCTGACCTCGGAGATCGTCGGCTTCGGGTCGGCGTTGCTCTGGTTGATGAAGGCCATGCCCCCAGCGACGCTGACCGCGGTGGTGCACAGCACGACAAGCGCGCGGCGCGGACGGCGGGGGTGACCACCTGGCTCAGGCACTCTGGTCCTTCCTCGGGGCGGGATACAGGCACCTGGGCCGGGAGCCTAGCCAGCCTCACGCGCCTCCCGCAAATCCCTGGCGGGGGTTTCGGTCGAATTTCTCGCCGGGGTGTCACTCTCTGTCACGACCAGACGCAACGGCGGCACCAGGCCCGCGTCGGCGAGCACACCGAGCGCCTGGCGCTCCTCACCACCCAACTCGGTGTCGATGGGCCCCAGGAGCACCGAGACCACGCAGTCAGAACACGCCAGGCCGCGCATCTCGCAACGGTCGCAGTCGATGTGCATGACGTCCCTCCCATTCGCGCCTTCGCGGTGAGCCGTCCTCCCCGCTGATCAAGAACGTTAGGGGCAGGGTCCGACAAAGTCGGTGTGCGACCGGTGTCTGCGCTGGTGGGGCCCGTGTTACCAGAGTGATTTCTGCGGCTCGTGAGGATCGCTGAACCATCTGGCTGGCAGGTTGGTGGGCCCAGGACACCAGTGATCCGCCAGCCATCGGCGGCCACGCTCCAGGCCGGTCTACTGCCGGAGCAGGCCGATCAACGCGACCGCCTCGACGCTGCGCACGCCGGGTCGGCGGACGCCGTCGGCGACCTCGCGGTCGGACGAGACGACGATGACGGGGCGGCCCTGCGGCTCGGCCCGCACCAGGCGCCGGATCAGCTCGTCCGCCGTCTGCCCGACCGGGCTGAACCGGACCCGGATCCCCGTCCCCGCGACCGGCGGCGGCACCGTCACGTCCGCCCCGTCGAAGACCAGGGTGACCTCGGCGCCCGTCCGCGCCGACACCGCCGCGAGCCCCTGCGCGAGCCGTGACCGCTGGGCGTCCAGCGGCATGGTCGGCCACGCGGCCTTGGTGACGTTGTACCCGTCGACGACGAGGTGGACGCGCGGCAGGGACAGCAGCTCGTCGAGGTAGCCGGGCTCGTCGGCCGCCCGGGCGCGGCCCACCGCGCCGCCGTCCAGAGGGCTGCCGGGGACCACCGCCTCGACGGTGTCGGCGGGGGCCAGCGTGGAGGCCGGTAACGCCAGCTCGCGGCGCAGCCCCGCCGCGGCGTCGCCGAGGGTGTCCAGGAGGAGCGCCAGGCGGGCGGTGCCGAGGCCGCGTTCGGCCCGTCCGCTGCGGCGGGCCGCCTCGAGGGCTGCCTCGGCGTCGGACAGGCGGGTGCGCAGCCGGCGGACCTCGGTCTCGGCGGCGCGGAGGGCGGCGCGGGCGTCGGACAGCTCGCGGCCGGCCTCCTGCTGCTCGTCCTGTTCCTGCTGACGGGCCTCACTCAGCCGCTCGCGGGTCTCCTGGATGCGCCGCCGCAGCATGGTGTTCTCGGCCTTGACGCGGTCGATCTCGGCCCGCATCGTCGTGCGCAGCTCCCGCGTGGCCGCACGGGCCGCGTCGAGCTGTTCGCGCAGCCGCTCGGCCGCGGCCGCCTCGCGGGTGAGCCGGGCCGCGTCGTCGCCGTGACGGACGGAGGCGGCGGCGGTCTCGACCATGGCCTCCCAGCCGTCCGGCCGCAGCAGGTAGGCGAGGACGGCGACGTCGACGGGGTCGGCGGCGGCCGGCGCGGTGCCCGACTCCAGCGCCTTGGCGAGGGCGGGGTCGGCGGTGCACGCGGCGTCGAGGACGCGGCGGCGAAACCCCGGCTCGGTGTCGAGGGCCGACGCGATGGCGCTGCCGCCGAGGCGGGCCCGTTTGGCCGCCGCGAACTTCGCGACCGGCCGCAACACCGCCGGGACGTCGCCCGCGGGCAGCACGCCCAGCACGTCCGACCCCAGTGCGACCAGCCGCGACCGCACCGCGTCGGGCAGCGTGCTCACGCGGAGTCTGGGCGCGCGACGAGCTCCACCGTTCCCTCACCACCGCACCACCGGCAGACCACCCGCTCGACGGACTCGGCGAGCACGTCGGTCTCCTCGACCTTCGGGTCGCCGGCGAGGTCGACGTGGACGAACTCGCGCACGCGGCTGGACCGCACGACGTCGAACCGGGTCAGGTTGCCGCACTGCGCGCAGCGCCACCGGGTGGTCTCGGACGGCTGGGGAACGGGCATGGGCTGCTCCTCGGCGTCGGGTCGTCGGACGTGTTCCCGCCCAGCGTAGGCCGTCCGACGGCGGGTCGTGCCCGGAGATTGTCAGTGCCGGTGCCTACTGTGCGCATCAGGTGGCCGACCGACCGAGAGGGGTGCGACATGACGGCCGTGGCCATCCAGGGCACGCTCGACGAGATCGGCATGCCGCTGGTCTCCACCACGTTCGTCGTGGTCGACCTCGAGACGACGGGCGGCGGGCCCGACGGCAACGAGATCACCGAGATCGGGGCCGTGAAGGTCCGTGGCGGCGAGGTCGTCGGCGAGTTCGACACGCTGGTCCGCCCGGCGTCGTCCATCCCGCCGTTCATCGCCGTGCTCACCGGCATCACCGACTACATGGTGGCCGGCGCGCCGCGCATCCAGTCGGCGCTGCCGGCCTTCCTCGAGTTCGCCCGCGGCAGCGTCCTCGTCGCACACAACGCGCCGTTCGACGTCGGGTTCCTGAAGGCCGCGTGCGAGGTCACCGGCACCCTCTGGCCCACGTTCCAGGTGCTCGACACCGCGCGGCTGGCCCGCCGGGTGCTGTCGCGCGACGAGGCCCGCGACTGCAAGCTGTCCACGCTGGCCCGGCTGTTCCGCGCCTCCACCACGCCGAACCACCGGGCGCTGGCCGACGCCCGGGCCACGGTCGACGTGCTGCACGGGCTGCTCGAGCGGCTCGGCAACGTCGGCGTGCACACCGTCGAGGAGCTGGCGCTCTGGCAGAGCAAGGTCACGGTGGCGCAGCGGCAGAAGCGGCACCTGTCCGAGCAGCTGCCGCACGCGCCCGGCGTCTACCTGTTCACCGCGCCCGACGGCGAGACCCTCTACGTCGGCAAGAGCAAGGACATGCGCACCCGCGTGCGCACCTACTTCACGGCGTCCGAGACCCGGCCGCGGATGACCGAGATGGTCTCCATCGCCACCGGCGTCACCGGCATCCAGTGCGCCACGCCGCTCGAGGCCGAGGTCCGCGAGCTGCGGCTCATCGCCGAGCGCAAGCCCCGGTACAACCGGCGGTCGCGGTTCCCCGAACGCGGCAGCTGGCTCAAGCTCACCGTCGAGGCGTTCCCGCGGCTGTCGCTGGTCCGGCAGGTCCGCGACGACGGCTCGGCCTACCTCGGGCCGTTCGGGTCGCGGCGCATCGCCGAGGCGGCCATGACGGCGGTCCACGAGGCGGTGCCGATCCGCCAGTGCACGCAGCGGCTGTCCGCGTCACCGTCGTCGGCGGCGTGCATCCTGGCCGACATGGGCCGTTGCGGCGCGCCGTGCACGGGGGCGGAGTCGGCGGCGGAGTACGCGGTGCACGTCGACCAGGTGCGTACGGCGTTCACCGGCGATCCCGGCCCGCTGGTGCGCCGGCTGCTGGAGCGCATCACGGTGCTGGCCGGCCAGGAACGCTACGAGGAGGCCGCGGTCCGGCGCGACCGGCTGGCCACGCTGGTGCGGTCGCTGGTGCGATCGCAGCGCATGGCGTCGCTGGCGTCCGTGCCGCAGCTGGTGGCGGCGCGGCGACGTGAGGTGGGTGGGTGGGAGCTGCACGTCGTCCGTCACGGCCGGCTGGCCGGCGCCGAGGTCACCCCGCCCGGCGTCGACCCTCGCCCGGCCGTCGAGGCCCTCGTCGCGACGGCCGAGACGGTGCAGCCGGCGCCGTCGCCGCTGCCCGCCGCGACCGCTGAGGAGACGGAGTGCGTGCTGCGCTGGCTCGAGACCCCCGGCACCCGGCTGGTCCGCGTCGACGGCGTCTGGACGCTCCCCTGGCCCGGCGCGGGCGCCTACACCGCCGTCGCCGACGCCCGCGACGACGATCAGCGCGCCGCCCGCCCGTTCGCCGACCGGCGTCCCCTGCGGCCACTGCGCTAGCGGTAGTGTCGGCGCCGTACCGGTACACCCCGAGGAGACATCACGTGATCACCGCCATCGTGTTCATTCAGGCCGACGTCGCGCGCATCCCGGAGGTCGCGACGGAGATCGCCGCCCTCGACGGCGTCAGCGAGGTCTACTCGGTCACCGGCGACATCGACCTCGTCGCCCTGGTCCGGGTGCGCACCCACGACGCCATCGCCGAGGTCGTCGCCGACCGCCTCAACAAGGTCGACGGCGTGCTCAACACCGAGACCCACATCGCCTTCCGCACCTACTCCAAGCACGACCTCGAGGCCGCGTTCGCCCTCGGCGCCGAGGACTGACGAGGTCCGCCGCCGGACAGCCGGTCAGCGGCCGGTCGCCGGCGCGCGGCCGGCCGCTCCGGGGCTGACGTGTGGGTCTGCCCTCGTTGCGAGGCGGCTTTCGCGCCGCGGTCCGGTGCGCGCCGATCTTCCGCCGCGCTCGCGCCCTCGACGGCCGTGCTTGTGGTCGGCGCGGCGCGTCCGCCGGTTCATTCCGGCGAGCGCGTTCGCCGGTTCAAGCCGACGCGCGCGGCCGCCGGTTCAAGCCGACGCGCGCGGCCGCCGGTTCAAGCCGACGCGCACGTTCGCCGGTTCAAGCCGACGTGAGCGCGTGTCCCGTACCAGTCGACCGTGGTAGGCATGACCCTCCCGGCCCGGGTGGGGCCCACCCTAGGGGCGGGCACCGACAGACTCGGCGGAAATCCGGCTGACCAGTGGTTCCGGCTCACCGGCGCCAGAAGCGGCCGGCGTCAGGCGGAGGCGGCCGTCACCCAGCGGTCCAGCACCCGCGCGGCCGCACCGGAGTCGATGGCGGCCGTCGCCTTCTCCAGGCCCGCCGCCAGCCGGGCGGTCAGCGACGCGTCGAGGGCGTCGTACGCAGCCAGGCCCGCCGCGGCGTTGAGCAGCACCGCGTCGCGCACCGGACCCTTCTCGCCGCCGACGAACCGCCGGGCCACGCCGACGTTGTAGGCGACGTCGCCGCCGCGCAGGGCCTCGGGCGGCACCGGCGCGATGCCCAGCGACGTCGGGTCGAACCGCTCCTCCGTCACGTCGCCGTCGCGCACGACCCACACCCGCGACGTCGTCGTGGTGGTGAGCTCGTCGAGGCCGTCGTCGCCGCGGAAGACCAGGGCGGAGGTGCCGCGTCCGGCCAGCACTCCGGCGATCAGCGCCGCCACTCGCGCGTCGGCCACGCCGACGGCCTGGGCGCTGGGCCGGGCCGGGTTGGCCATCGGGCCGAGCATGTTGAACGTCGTCTGGATGCCCAGCTCGGCGCGCGCCGTCGACGCGTGCCGCAGCGACGGGTGGAACGCCGGGGCGAAGCAGAACGTGATGCCGGCCTCGACGGCGATCTCGGCCACCCGCGCCGCCGGGAGGTCCAGCCGGACGCCGAGCCCTTCCAGCAGGTCGGCCGACCCGCACAGCGACGACGCCGCGCGGTTGCCGTGCTTGACGACGCGCGCACCGGCCCCCGCCGCGGCGATGGCCGCCATGGTGGAGATGTTGACGGTGTGCGCGCGGTCGCCGCCGGTGCCGACGATGTCCAGCGCGGGGCCGGGGTCGGGGAACGGCGTCGCGACCTCGTACATGGCCTGGACCAGGCCCTCGAGCTCGGTGACCGTCTCGCCCTTGGCGCGCAGCGCGACCGCGAACCCGGCGATCTGCACCGGCGTCGCCTCGCCGCGCATGATCTCGCCCATCGCCCAGGCGGCCGCCTCGGTGGAGAGGTCGTCGCCCGCGACCAGCGCCGTCAGGACGGCGGGCCAGGTCTGCTGCGTCTCGCTCATGAGGTGGCGGTGACGTCGGATGTGCGGCGCCGCATGAGGCCGGCCACGGCGGACGCGACGGCGATGGGGTCGAGCGGGTGGGACACGACCGCCTCGGCCCGCGACCACGTCGCCAGCCAGGCGTCCTGCGGGCGGCCGATCAGCACCAGCACGGGCGGAGCGTTGTAGATCTCCTCCTTGATGGTGCGCGCCAGGCCCATGCCGCCGGCCGGGACGGCCTCGCCGTCGAGCACGGCGATGTCGATGCCGCCGGCGTCGAGCGTCCGCATGACGACGGCTGGCGTGGCGACCTCGACGAACTCGACCTTCGGCAGGTCCGCGGCCGGACGCCGGCCGATGGCCAGCCGCACCTGCTCGCGCGTGGTGCGGTCGTCGCTGTAGACGAGGATCGTCGTGGTCGGCTCGGTGCTGCTCATCCTGCGGGTCCTCGCTGGGATCTCTCGGCTGGCTGGCTGGTCGAGACGATGGTACCGGTGCGCGCCCGCCGCGCGGCGAGGCCCGTCCCGCCGTCCGATCACTCAGGTAAGGCTTGCTTAACTTTCCGCGACCGCGCAGGATGGAAGGGACACGCCGGGAACTCTCAACCCCGGGGTCCTGTCGTGCTCGCGAAGTGCGACCGACATAATGACGGGCGTGGCTTCTGCAACCGCCGTCGACGCTGCCCACACGCGGCAACCCGAGCGACCGAATCTCGTCGCCGTCGGGGTGATCGTGTGGCTGTCCAGTGAGCTGATGTTCTTCGCGGCCCTGTTCGCGATCTACTTCACGCTCCGGTCCAACGCCCCTGCCCTCTGGGAACAGCAGTCCGAGCTGCTCAACGTCCCCTTCTCGCTGGTGAACACCACCGTTCTGGTGCTGTCTTCGGTCACCTGCCAGTTGGGCGTGTTGCGGGCCGAGCGAGGCCAGGTGGGCCGCCTGGGCGGCCTGTGGCAGGTCGGCAAGTGGGGCATGCGCGAGTGGTTCGTGCTGACGTTCCTCATGGGCGCCTTCTTCATCGGCGGCCAGGTGTTCGAGTACGCCGAGCTGGCGATGCACGAAGGCCTGACGCTGTCCAGCGACCCGTACGGCTCCATCTTCTACCTCGCCACCGGGTTCCACGGCCTCCACGTCACGCTCGGCCTCATCGCGTTCCTGTTCCTGCTCGGCCGCACCTTCATGACGCGCCGGTTCACCCACGAGCAGGCCACCAGCACGATCGTCGTGTCGTACTACTGGCACTTCGTCGACGTCGTCTGGATCGCCCTGTTCCTCACCATCTACGTGGTCAAGTGACGAGGAGAGACGTGCCCAGATCGTTGCCCGGCCGACCCCGCGGCTCGCGGATCGGGCGGCTGCTGTCCACCCGGCGCAGGCACCCGCTCGCCGCGATCGCCGTGCTGGTGGCCGTCCTGTTCACCGCCGGCGGCGCGTACGCCGCGCTGGCGCCGTCGACGTCGCAGAACGTCCAGGCCGCCTCCTCCACGCAGATCGAGGAGGGCCGGCAGCTGTTCGCCGTCGGCTGTTCCTCCTGCCACGGCCTGAACGGCGAGGGCCAGATCAACGCCAACGGCGACGTCCTCGGCCCGTCGCTGATCGGCGTCGGCGCCGCCTCGGTCGACTTCCAGGTCGGCACCGGCCGCATGCCGCTGGCCGCGCCGTCCGCGCAGGCCATCCGCAAGCCGGTCTCGTACACGCAGGACCAGATCGACGCGCTCTCCGCGTTCGTCGCCTCGCTGGCGCCCGGCCCGGCCGAGCCCGACGAGCAGTACCTCGACCCGTCCCAGGGCGACGTCGCGCGCGGCGGCGAGCTGTTCCGCACCAACTGCTCCCAGTGCCACAACACCACCGGTCAGGGTGGTGCTCTGACGATGGGCCAGTTCGCGCCGAACCTCACCGGCGTCGAGCCGAGGCACATCTACGAAGCCATGCTCACCGGCCCGCAGGCCATGCCGGTGTTCAACGACGCGACGGTCACCCCCGAGGACAAGCGCGACATCATCGCGTTCCTCGACAGCGTGCAGAACGAGGCGGACCCGGGTGGCCTCGCCATCGGCCGGGCCGGCCCGGTCGCCGAAGGTCTCTGGGCGTGGCTGGTCGGTATCGGCCTGCTGATCGGCATGGCCACCTGGATCGTGACGAGGTCGTCGAAGGCATGAGCACGCACAACGTGAACCCCAACGGTGACGAGCACGCGGTCGTTCCCCACGGCGAGCACGCCGTGGTGCCGGCCGACCCGATCGCCGACCCCGGACTCCACCACGAGGACACCCGGCTCACCGACGTCGACGACAAGGCCGAGCGGCGCGCCGAGCGGCAGGTCGCCGGCATGTTCACGCTGGCCGCGCTGCTGACCGTCGCGTTCATCGTCTTCTACGTGGTCGTCGGGATCCACCCCGACGACCCCGAGAACGGCGTGAACATCGGCGACGTCCAGGTGTCGAACCTGACGCTCGGACTCACGCTGGGCCTCGCGCTGTTCCTCGTCGGCGCCGGCGCCGTCCAGTGGGCGCGGTCGCTAATGACGTCCCCCGAGGTCGTGCACGAGCGGCACGAGCTGCGCAGCGACGACGAGACCCGCGCGGCCGCGCTGAACGACTTCGAGGTCGGCACCGAGGAGACCGGCTTCGGCCGGCGCAAGCTGATCCGCAACTCGCTGCTGGGCGCGCTGGCGCTGCTGCCGCTGCCCGCGGTGATCATGCTGCGCGATCTCGGCCCCAACACCGGCGGGACGCCGGCCCAGCGCAAGGAGCACACCATCTGGGCCGAGGGCGTGCGCGTCCTCACCGACGTCACGTTCATGCCCATCAGGGCCGCCGACCTCGAGATCGGCCAGTTGGTCAACGCCATGCCGGCGACGTTCGAGGACCTCCCCGAGCACGGGCCCGAGCGCATCAACGAGCGGGCGAAGTCGCCGGTCATGCTGGTGCGCATGCTGCCCGAGGACATCCACATCGCGCCGGGCCGCGAGAACTGGGGCGTCGACGGCATCCTCGCGTACTCCAAGATCTGCACGCACGTCGGTTGCCCGATCAGCCTCTACGAGCAGACGACGCACCACATGCTCTGCCCGTGCCACCAGTCGACGTTCGACCTCTCGGACAACGGCAAGGTGATCTTCGGCCCGGCGACGCGGAGTCTCCCGCAGCTGCCGATCGCCGTAGACTCTGAGGGCTACCTGATCGCACAGAGCGACTTCACCGAGCCCGTGGGGCCGAGCTACTGGGAGCGCACGCGATGA
This sequence comes from Jiangella sp. DSM 45060, assembly GCF_900105175.1. NCBI lineage: Bacteria > Bacillati > Actinomycetota > Actinomycetes > Jiangellales > Jiangellaceae > Jiangella > Jiangella sp. DSM 45060. Next base: position 3,776,105 of record NZ_LT629771.1, read on the forward strand.
GCGCCATCGTCAACGGTGCAGGCAAGGTCGTCGACTTCGTCGACCAGCGGATCACCGCGTCCAACTGGCTGAAGCGCAACATCCGCAAGGTCTTCCCCGACCACTGGTCGTTCCTGCTCGGGGAGATCGCGCTGTTCAGCTTCATCATGATCCTGCTGTCGGGTGTGTTCCTGACGCTCTGGTTCAAGCCGACCATGGCGCACATCGCCTACGAGGGCGCCTACCTCCCGATGCGCGGCGTCGGCATGTCCGAGGCGTACGCGTCGACGCTGGAGCTCTCGTTCGAGGTGCGCGGCGGCCTGCTGATGCGTCAGGTGCACCACTGGGGCGCGCTGATCTTCCTGGCCGCGATGTCGGCGCACATGCTGCGGGTGTTCTTCACCGGCGCGTTCCGCAAGCCGCGCGAGATCAACTGGCTGATCGGTGTGGTGCTGCTGGTCCTGGGCGTGGCGGCCGGCTTCACCGGCTACTCGCTCCCCGACGACCTGCTGTCGGGCACCGGCCTGCGGATCATCGAGGGCGGCATGCTCGCCATCCCGATCGTCGGCACCTACATGTCGTCGTTCCTGTTCGGCGGTGAGTATCCGGGCGACGACATCATCGCCAGGCTCTACCCCCTGCACATCCTGCTCGTTCCGGGGCTCATCCTGGCGCTGGTGACGGCGCACCTGATGATCCTCTGGTACCAGAAGCACACCCACTGGGGCGGCCCGGGCAAGACGAACAACAACGTCGCCGGCGCGCCGTTCTTCCCGATCTACGTGGCCAAGGCCGGTGGCTTCCAGTTCATCGTCATGGGCGTCATCGTCCTGCTGGCGGCGACGATCCAGATCAACCCGGTCTGGCTGTGGGGCCCGTACGATCCATCCGTCGTCTCGGCCGGCACCCAGCCCGACTGGTACGTCGGCTTCCTCGACGGCGCTCTACGTGTCATGCCTCCATGGGAGTTCTACGTCTTCGGTCACCCGGTCACGATGAGCGTGCTGATCCCGGCGATCCTGCTGCCCGGCATCATCCTGACGCCGCTCGCGCTGTACCCATGGCTCGAGCAGAAGGCGACCGGCGACACCCGCGAGCACCACGTGCTGGACCGGCCGCGCAACGTGCCGGTGCGGACGGGCATCGGTGTGGCGTTCATCGTCTTCTACATCCTGCTGTGGATCGCCGGCGGTAACGACTTCTTCGCGACGATCCTGGAGATCCCGGTCAACTGGATCACCTGGTTCATCCGCATCGGCATCTTCGTCCTGCCACCACTGGCGTTCATCATGACGAAGCGGATCTGCCTGGGTCTGCAGCGCCGCGACCGCGACAAGGTGATGCACGGCCGCGAGACCGGCATCGTCATGGTCAGCCCCGACGGCGAGTTCTCGGAGCTGCACGCGCCGCTGTCGCAGTCGCAGGCCTACCAGCTGACGTGGCACGAGCGGCAACTGCCGTCCGACCCCGGCCCCGCGACGGACGTCAACGGCATCCCGAACCCGGACTACCGCGCCAAGCGTGTGCAGGCCCGTCTCTCCCGCTTCTACTTCGGCGACGTCGTGCAGAAGCCGACGCGGGAAGAGCTCGAGGCCGCCCACCACGACGGGCACGGCTCCGACTCTGCCCGCGACGAACTGCCGAGCGGTCAGCAGTAGCAGCCTTCCGTTCCACGGTCCACCGGAGCGCCCGGGTCGTCCACACGGACGTCCCGGGCGTTCTGCGTTGCCCGGCGACGTCCTTGCCTGCGCCGTGTGCGTGCCCGGCTAAGGCGTGTGCCCGGCGCGGCCACGCACCCGCTGCGGCACGGGCACACGCCCGGCGGCACGGGCACACGCCCGGCGGCGCAGGCACGTGTCCGGCTCAGGCCCACCCGCTGCGGCACGGGCACGCGCCCGGCAGCGCAGACACGCGCCCCGCAGCGCAGACACGCGCCCGGCAGCGCAGGCACGTGCCCGGCTCAGGCCCACCCGCAGCGACACGGCCGCGCGCCGGCGCAGGCACGAGCCCGGCTCAGCCACGCACCGGTCGCAACCCACCCGTCCGGTGCGGCACAGCCGTGCGCCCGACGCAGCCACCCGCCCGGCTCAGCCACGCACCCGGCGCACCCACGCGTCCGCTTCGGCACGGCTATGCGGGCGCCAGGCTCAGTCACACACGGAGCAGCCACGCCTTCGACGCCGCCACGTGCCCCGCGCACAGCCACGGGCGGCCGATGCGGCACGGCCGAGCCCTGCAGGCGACCCATTGCCGGCGCCAGGCGTGGTCGCCCGTTCAGTCGAGCGCGCGGTGCTTCTACCCCGGCAGCTCGGCACCCGTCGCCGGACGATCGGCGGCGCTGCCCTGCACGCGGGCGTCCGCCGCCGATCCCGGACTACCGCCGCGCTGCCCCTGCAGGCCAGCGTCCGCCACCGGCCCGTCGAGGACCCGCCGCAGACCACGTTCGCCCCGGCGCATGATGGCGCGGTGGCCGTACCGGAACAGCGGGCCGAGCAGCGGACCGGCGACGTTCATCCAGGTGCGGGTCGTGACGACGCGCAGTTCGATGTCCAGGCGGGCACCACCCGGCGCGGAGGCGAACCGCACCCTGCTGGTGCCGGCCAAGTCACCGTCAGCGGCGTGGACGACCAGGCGGCCCGGTTCGCCCCCGGTCAGCGTCAGCGTCAGCGTCAGCGCGAACGTCAGCCGATACCCGGCCGGGCTGCGCCAGGTGCACGTAGCTGCACTGCCCACGAGCCCGTCCGCCCGCCGCACATCGGCCGGCTCGAGGGCGGGCCACCAGTCCACCCAGCGCTGCCCGGGCGACGTCAGGAACGTCCAGGTCTCGTCGCGCGAAGCGCCCACCCACCAGCTGGTGACGAACACGTAGCGCCGTGGGCCCACGCCCCGACTCTAGGCCGCCCCAGCTCCGCTCACCTCCTTCCGCGCACGATCCGCCGCCTCGACGGCCTCGCGGGTCAGGGCGGCGATGTGGCCGGGGCTCACCTGACCCTCGAGACAGTCGCGCAGCAGCTGGGCCATGGTGTGCTGGGGATCGATGGACTGCACGCGGTCGAGCGCGACGTTCGCCAGCGCGCCGTCGCCCTGCTGGTACGCCACCCAGGCGACGAGGCTGCAGATGGGCGCCGCCCGGGCGTCGGGGGCACGCCGGGCCAGCGTCGTCAGCAGGCCCAGCCAGGCGACTGGGTCGGCGACCTCGAACGCGAGGAACCGATCGCGCACGAGGAGATCGGCCGCGCCGAGGCTCAGCCGCGCCACGTCGTCATCGGTCGGCGCCGGCCCGCCCTCAGCCGTCCGCGCCAGCAGCAGCCGCGCGAGCACCAGCGTCCGGCCCCGCACCACCTCGACGCCCTCGGTCAGCGCCTCGGCCGCCAGCTCGCGGTCGACCCGCTCGAAGACCTCGACCATCGCCTTCTCGTCCGCGCCGGACGGCCCGCGCACGGCGTCTTCCAGCTCACGCCGCGACGCGAGCGTCCGCCGTCCGGCCAACGCCATCAGCGCCTCGAGATCTGCCGCCGCACCGACGCCGGGATCGGGCAACGGCACGCCCTCAGCCGGGCAGCAGCCCGGACGGTCGCAGTCGTACGTCCACCACCGCCCGCCGTCGACGTACGCCGTTCCCAGGACCGCCACAGGGCCGCACGCGAGCAGCGCCACGACGCGCTCGACCACGTCCTGATGCGGCAGCGTGCGCAGGAACACGCCGTCGGGCGGGTGCCGCGGCGCCGCCCGGGCACCCGGCGGTCCGCCACCGTCGCCGTAGCAGACGAGGAGGACGGCGTCGGGCTGCCCGTGTTGGATGCGCGTGGCCACCTCCGCCGCGAAATCGTCGAGATCGTCAGTGGGTAGGTCGAAGCGCAACAGCGTGCCGGTGCGCTGCTGCTCCAGGTCGACGTGGACCGCCACCAGGCTGGACTGCGGCTTGAAGCCGATGAGGTGCGGGACAGCGGCCAGGAGCTCGCCGGGGTTGCCCGCCGTGACAGTGGTGTTGTGGGGTTCGCGTATCTTCATGGGGGCGACACTCCTCTGCGAGGCCCTTCGGCTCAACCGCCGATCGCCGAAATGTGGACAACTGCCGCCGCCAGGAGTCGCTGTGGACAACGCGTTCCAGTGGGGCGCGCGATGGTCGAGGAGGCCGGTGTGTCCCGTCGAGGGTGGATGCTCTTCGTCGCGCTGGGGATCATCTGGGGTATCCCCTACATGCTCATCAAGGTCGCCGTCGACGAACTGTCGCCGGCCTCGATCGTGCTGGCGCGGACGGCGATCGGCGCGGCGCTGCTGCTGCCGCTGGCGGCACGGCGCGGGTACCTGCGTCCGCTGCTCCCCCACTGGCCGATGCTGCTGGCGTTCACGCTGATCGAGATCTGTATCCCCTGGTATCTGCTCGGGTATGCCGAGCAGGAGCTGTCCAGCTCGCTGACCGGCCTGCTGGTCGCCGCGGTGCCGTTGGTCGGCGCCGTGCTGGTGTGGGCGATGGGGACGGAGCGGCCGGGTAGGCGGCGGCTGGCCGGCCTGCTGGTGGGCTTCGCCGGCGTCGCGGCCCTCGTCGGCTTCGACGTCGAGGCGAGCAGCCCGGCTCCGGTCCTGGCGGTCGCCGGGACCGCGGTCTGTTACGCCGTCGGGCCGATCATCCTGGCGCGCTGGCTGTCGCAGCTGCCCGGCCTCGGCGTGATGGCGGCCTCCCTGACAGCGTCGGCGGTGCTGTACCTGCCGCTCGGGCTGGCGCAGTGGCCGGGCGAGTCGCTGTCGGGCGAGGTCTGGCTCAGTGTCACCGGCCTCGGCGTCGTGTGCACGGTGGCGGCGTTCCTGGTGTTCTTCGCGCTGGTCGCCGAGGTCGGGCCGAGCCGGGCGACGGTCATCACGTACGTGAACCCGGCGGTGGCGCTGCTGCTCGGCGTGGCGGTGCTGGACGAGCGGATCACGGTGTTCACGGGGGTCGGGTTCGGGCTGATCCTGATCGGCTCGGTGCTGGCGACGTCGAAGGACAAGGAGCCGGAACCGGCGGTCGTGCCCGCGGCGCCGGCGACGGATCGGGCGACGGGCGACGGGGCGCGGTCCCGGGAGGCGCTCGACGTGACGTGCGACGACATCGCGCGGCCGGTCCCGGAGCCCTGAGCCTGAGCTGACCTTCGCTTCGGGGCACGAACCACGCCGCGCCGGCCGTTGCATCGATCAGGTCTGGTGCTGGTGGAGGGCGCTGATCGGCTGACGGTTCGGGCAGCGGATCGGTGGCGGTGACGGCGGGGCTCGCTGCGGGTAGGCGGTCGCCGGGGCGGCGGTCCTTGGGTGCTGGGCGCTGGCCCGATGGTGCGGCCGGCGGCAAGGGGTGCCGTGGGCGCGGGGGCGGCGGTGCGGCGGCCCCCGGCGATGCGGTGGGCGGCCCGACGGTACGGCCGGCGCCCCCGGCGATGCGGTGGGTGGCCCGACGGTGCGGCTGGCGGCAAGGGGTGCCGTGGGCGCGAGGGCGACGGCGGCCCGACGGTGCGGTGGGCAGCCCAACGGTGCGGCTGGCGGCAAGGGTGCCGTGCGTGAGGGCGGCGTTTGCGGTGGGTGGGACGATCTAGGCGCGTGGGCGGCCGTGAGGCGGGTGTAGGCCAGGCGGAGCGGCGCAGTCGGCGAGGGTCGGACAGGGGCCGGGACGCGACGGTTCAGCGGCCCTGGTCGGTGGTGGCGAGGCCGGACTCGCCGTCGCGGGTTTTCATGAGGGCGAGGCGTTCGTCGAGCCAGTGGTCGATGGATTCGGCCGCGCGCAGGATGTCCGCAGGGTCGTCGCTGTGGTCGCGTTCGTCGACGAGGGTGCGAAGGGCGTCGTCGACGCGGCGAAGTTGGGTGGTGAGGGGGCGAGTCGACATCACGACCACCTCCGAGAGGATGTCGGGCGAGCCTCCACCTTCAGGTCTACACCACCAGCGGCCTCCCGTCGAAGCCGTCTGCGGGGCGAGCTGGCAGAAACCACCCGCGAAACGCAGCGCCGCCCGCGAAGTCCACAGGGACTCGCGGGCGGCGCCGGAGAGCAGCCCTCAGTGGGCGAATTCGCCCCGGTAGTACTCGAACACCCAGCCGATGGCGGCCATGGCGGACAGCGCGACGCCGATGATGAAGATGAACCAGGCGAACACCAGCCCGAGGAACACCATCGAGACGGCGCCGGCCGCAGCCAGCGGCCACCACGAGTGTGGGCTGTAGAAGCCGTACTCGCCGGCCAGCTCCTCGACCTCGCCGTCGCGGTCCTCGGGACGGGGCGCGATGCGCCGCGACAGCAGCAGGAAGTAGAACGCCACCATGGCGCCGAGGCCGAACGTGAGGACGAGCGCCGTGGTGCCGGTCGGGTCCTTGGACATGAACCAGTAGATCGGGGTGACCACCGCGAAGAAGACCGTCACGATGGCGAAGATCAGGCCTTCGATCTTCACTTGGTGTCCTCCTCGACGTCAGGCGGGCCGAGTACCTCGGTGAGTGGTCCGGCATGCACGGGTTTCTTCTCGGCCAAGCCGGCGACCTCGGGGTACTTGAGGTCGAACGCCGGCCGCTCACTGCGCACCCGCGGCAGCGAGGTGAAGTTGTGCCGCGGCGGCGGGCACGACGTCGCCCACTCCAGCGAGTTGCCGAATCCCCACGGGTCGTCGACCTCGACCTTCGGGGCCAGGCGGGTCTGCCAGACGTTCCACAGGAACGGCAGTGTGGACGCGGCGAGAACGAACGCGAACACCGACGAGAACTGGTTGAGGAAGGTGAAACCGTCTTCGGGCGCGTAGTCGGAGTAACGACGCGGGAAGCCCTCGACACCCAGCCAGTGCTGCACCATGAACGTGCCGTGGAAGCCGATGAACAACAGCCAGAAATGGATCTTGCCGAGGCGTTCGTTCAGCATGCGGCCGGTGAACTTGGGCCACCAGAAATAGAACCCGGAGAACATCGCGAACACGACGGTGCCGAACACCACGTAATGGAAGTGCGCCACCACGAAATAGGTGTCGGACACGTGGAAGTCGAGCGGCGGCGACGCCAGGATGACACCGGTCAGGCCACCGAACAGGAACGTCACGAGGAACCCGAGCGCGAACAGCATGGGTGTCTCGAACGTGATGGACCCACGCCACATGGTGCCGATCCAGGCGAAGAACTTCAGCCCCGTCGGGATGGCGATGAGCATGGTCATCGCCGCGAAGAAGGGTAGGTTGACCGCCCCCGTGACGTACATGTGGTGCGCCCACACCGCGATGGACAGACCGGCGATGGACAGGGTGGCGAACACCAGGCCCTTGTAACCGAACAAGGGTTTTCGACTGAAGACCGGTATGACTTCGGTGATGATGCCGAAGAACGGCAACGCGATGATGTAGACCTCGGGATGGCCGAAGAACCAGAACAGGTGTTGCCAGAGGACCGCGCCACCGGCGGTGGGATCGTAGACGTGCGTGCCGAGGATGCGGTCGGCCAGCATCCCGAACAGCGCGGCCGCGAGCAGCGGGAAGGCGATCAGCACCAGGATGCTGGTGATGAGGATGTTCCAGGTGAAGATCGGCATCCGGAACATCGTCATGCCGGGCGCGCGCATGCACACGATGGTGGTGATGAAGTTGACGGCGCCGAAGATGGTGCCGAAACCGCTCATCGCCAGACCCGCGACCCAGAGGTCACCACCGACGTTCGGGCTGTAGACGGTGTTGTGCAACGGCGCGTAGGCGAACCAGCCGAAGTCGGCCGCACCGCCAGGCGTGATGAAGCCGGCGCAGACGATCAGCCCGCCGAACACGAACAGGTAGAAGCTGAACATGTTCAGCCGCGGGAACGCGACGTCGGGTGCGCCGATCTGCAACGGCACGATGATGTTGCCGAACCCGATGAACAGCGGCGTCGCGAACAGCAGCAGCATGATCGTGCCGTGCATGGTGAACAGCTGGTTGTACAGCTCGTCGCTGACCACCTGACGGCCGGGCGAGTACAGCTCGGCCCGGATGAGCAGCGCCAGCACGCCGCCGAACAGGAAGAACCCGAACGACGCGATCAGGTACATGTACCCGATGATCTTGTGGTCGGTGGACGTGATCCACCGGACCACCACGTTGCCCTTGCGCTTCGGCCGGGCGACGGCGCCCGCGGCGGCGGTGCGCTCGAGATAGGTCGTCACTCGTGGTCACCGCCCGTGGGGCCGGTGTTCTCGTCGTCCAGCACCTTGTCGTCGAAGGCGCCGCGGATGGGCGGCTCGATGATGCCCTCCTGGCCGGTCTCGCGCAGCTGCTCGATGTGGTCCTGGTACTCCTGCTCGGAGACGACCTCGACGTTGAACAGCATGGATTGGTGGTAAGCGCCGCAGAGCTCGGCGCAGCGGCCCGCGTAGGAGCCCTCGCGGTCGGGCGTCACCTGGAACGCGTTCGGGTGGCCGGGGACGACGTCCATCTTCATGTAGAACGCCGGGACCCAGAACGAGTGGATGACGTCGGGCGACTCGAGGTCGAAGCGGACGGTCTGGTTGACCGGCAGGTACAGCGTGGGCCGGTCGTTGATGGTGCCGACGTCGTGGACGTCTTCGTCCATGTAGTTGAACGTCCAGGACCACTGCTGGCCGATGACGTTGACGACGAGGTCGGGCTCCTGCGACGTGTCGGTGAGCTGATCCTGGTGGTCGGCCGTGTAGTAGAAGAGCGGGACCAGCACGAACAGCGGCGCGACCGTGTAGAGGAACTCGATCGGGATGTTGAACCGTGTCTGCTTCGGCAGTTCGTCGCCGCGGCGGCGGTAGGCGATGACCGCCCAGATGATCAGGCCCCAGACCAGGGCGCCGACCGCGAACGCGGCGATCCAGGCGCCGATCCACAGGTCGCCGATCAGCGGCGTCTCCTTGGTGGCGCCCTCGGGGAGCGCCAGCCGCGACCACTCGTCGCGCTGCTGTGCCGAGCAACCACCCAGCACGAGGATCGTGCCGAGGAGGAGAACGGCGGCGGTCGCAGCCCGGCGACGCGCCGGTCGGACCCTGCCAGACTGACTCACGAGGCGCCCTTCTCTTTCGACCCGCTCGCCAGGGCGGGCGGATTGGCAACCGGCACCGTGGCGAGAGCAAACTTCACCTGTCGCGCCCAACCCTAGCGGTAGCCCTTCGCCGTCTTTCCAGGAGGTACACGATGACCACGCGCGGCGTGTCGGAGCGCTCCGACGCCGCTCCGGCGGGGTACTTCGACGCGGCCTCGACGGAGCCGCTGCATCCCGCGGCCCGCGAGGTCCTGCTGGCCGCCGCCGAGGAGGGCTGGGCCGATCCGGCCCGCCTGTACGGCGCGGCCCGTCGCTCCCGGCTGCTGCTGGACAACGCCCGCGAGATCGTCGCCGCGGTGGTCGGCGCGCGGCCGGACGAGGTGACGTTCACGGCCAGCGGGACGCAGGCGGTGCAGCTGGGGGTGCTGGGCACGACGCTGGCCCGACGGCGTCAGGGTGACGGCCCGCGCGTGGTCGCGGTGTCCGCCGTCGAGCACTCCGCCGTGCTGCAGTCGGCCGCCCACCTGGCCAGGCACGAGGGCACCACGACGACGGAGGTGGGCGTCGACCACGACGGCCTGGTCGACGCCGCCGCGTTCGCCGGCGCCGTCGGCGACGACACTGCGCTGGCCTGCCTGCAGGCCGCCAACCACGAGGTCGGCACCGTCCAGCCGGTCGACGAGGTGGGCGGGCACTGCGCCGAGCGCGGCGTCCCGCTGCTGGTCGACGCCGCGCAGGCAGTGGGCCGGGTGGCGCTTCCGCGGCGCTGGTCGGTGCTGACGGCCAGCGCGCACAAGTGGGGCGGGCCGGCAGGTGTCGGCGTCCTCGCGGTGCGCCGGAACGTCCGCTGGCGCTCGCCGCTGCCCGACGACGAGCGCGGCGGCGGCCGGGCGCCGGGGTTCGAGAACGTGCCCGGCGCGCTGGCGGCCGCGGCGGCGCTGCGGGCCCGCTGGGAGGAGGCCGAGGCCGTCGCGGCCCGGCAGAACGAGCTGGTCGAGCACCTGCGGGCGCGCATCCCGCAGCTGCTGGCCGACGTCGAGGTGGTCGGCCACCCGACGCTGCGGCTGCCGCACCTGGTGACCTTCTCGTGCCTCTACCTCGACGGCGAAGCGCTGGTCAGCGAACTGGATCGGGCCGGGTTCGCGATCTCCAGCGGGTCGTCGTGCACGTCCAGCACGCTGCGGCCGAGCCACGTGCTGGCGGCGATGGGCGCGCTGACGCACGGCAACGTGCGGGTCTCGCTCACCCGCGACGCCACTCGCCCCGACGTCGACCGCTTCCTCGCGGCGGTGGTGGACGTGGTCACCCGGCTGCGGTCCGGACTGGAGGCACTGTGACGGACGCGACACTGGTTCTCGACTGCCGGGGCCTGCGCTGCCCGCTGCCGATCATCGAACTGGCCCGGCGCATCGGCGACGTGGAGGTGGGCCGGACGGTGACGGTGCTGGCCGACGACCCCGCGGCGGCCTCGGACGTGCCGGCGTGGTGCCGCATGCGGTCACACGAGTACGTGGGCGCCGACGGCGACGCCTACACCGTCCGCCGCCTGCGCTGACGCATGCTAAAGCCCCCGCCGTGGCGTGACGGCGGGGGCTTCGGCGTGGGTCAGTGGAAGGAGTCGCCGCAGGCGCAGGAGCCGCCCGCGTTGGGGTTGTCGATGGTGAACCCCTGCTTCTCGATGCTGTCGACGAAGTCGATGGTGGCGCCGCCGAGGTACGGGGCGCTCATGCGGTCGACCACGACGTTGACGCCGCTGAAGTCCTTGACGACGTCGCCGTCGAGCGACCGCTCGTCGAAGAACAGCTGGTAGCGCAGGCCCGAACAGCCACCCGGCTGAACGGCGATGCGCAGCGCCAGGTCGTCGCGGCCCTCCTGGTCGAGCAGCGCCTTCACCTTGGAGGCCGCGCCGTCGGTCAGCACGACACCGTCGGTGACCTGATCCTGAACCGTCATCTCGTTCTCCTGCTCCGAGGTCGACTACGTCTCCACGCTACAACGCGACCCGGCAGAAACCCATTCCTTCACCGGCTCCAGGTCCGCGCGACCCGTTCGGCGACGGCGGCCAGGCTCTCCCGCGGCCGGCCGAACGACGCGTCGGCGCCGACGATGTCGACCATCGCGTACGCGGCCTCGATGCCGTTGGCGCGCAGCTCACGGTTGCCGACCTGCACGGCGCCGGCGAACGCGAGGCACGGACGCAGCGCCGGCCCGGCCAGCGCGGCCAGCCCGGACACGACCTTGCCGCTCATCGACTGCCAGTCCAGCTTCCCCTCCCCCGTGATGACGAGGTCGACGCCGGCGACCAGGTCGGGCAGCCCGACGGCGTGCGCGACGGTGTCGAAGCCGGGCTCGCGGACGCCGCCGAGCAGCAGCAGCCCGTACCCCAGCCCACCCGCCGCGCCCGCGCCCCGGTGGTCGGCGACCCGCCGGTCGGCGAGCTCGGCGAACGTCGTCAGGGCGCCGTCGGCGGCCAGCCGGTCGGCGTCGGAGACGAGCCCCTTCTGCGGCCCGAACACGTTGGTGGCGCCGCGCAGCCCCAGCAGCGGGTTGTCGACGTCGGACGCGGCGACCAGCTCGACGCCGTCCAGCCGGGCCTTCGCCGGCGCGAGGTCCAGCGTCGTCAGCCCGGCCAGGGCCTCCGGCCCGGCCCGCAACGCCTCGGACGGCGTCGCCACCGCGCCCAGCGCCGCGAGCAGGCCGGCGCCGCCGTCGTTCGTCCCCGACCCGCCCAGGCCGACGACGACCCGCCGGGCCCCCGCGTCGACGGCGTGCGCGATCAGCTCGCCGACGCCGTACGTGGACGCCCGCGCCGCGACGCCCGGGACCGGCGTGCGGCCGTCGTCGCCCAGCGGCAGCAGCGCCAGCCCGCAGGCCTGCGCCGACTCGATGTACGCGACGTCGCCGGCCAGCAGGAACGTCGCCGGGACCGGCTCGCCGAGCGGCCCGCTGACGGTGGCGGCCAGCAGCTCGCCGCCCAGGCTGGAGTGCAGGACGTCGACGAAGCCGGGCCCGCCGTCGGCCATCGGGATCGTGACCACGTCGTCGCCGGGCGCGTGGCGCCGCCAGCCCTCGGCGATGGCGTCGGCGGCCTCGACGGCGGTGAGCGTGCCAGCGAACTTGTCCGGTGCAACCAGGATCCGCATGACCCAGAAGCATGCCGCATCGGGCATCCGGCCCGCCGGACCGGATCCACCGGGTCCCGCTGGTTAGGCGGGCGACTATGTCGGGTATCGTCCGGGCAAGTGACGTGACCAGCCCCTACGGGAAGCGGGGCCGCGCTGGTGGAGTCTGGGGCAGACAACGAGGTCGTCGCCGGGCGGCGCGGAGGTGCGCCGTGACGGCCCCGGCCGGAGGCGAGTCCTGGCCGGGCGATCTGCCCGAACGCGAGCAGCCCGCACCGCGGCCGAAGAAGCCGGTGCGCACCGCGCTGACCGGCGGCACCCTCCTGTGGTCCGACGGCCGGCTGGCGCCGGGCACGGTGGTGTTCGGCAACGGCGTCGTCCAGACCATCGCGGCCGGCGAGGTCCCCGCCGGCACCGAGCCCACCGACGCGGTCCGCGTCGACATCGTCCACGACGTCACCGGCCACGTCATCGCGCCGGGCTTCGTCGACACCCACGTCCACGGCGGCCCGGGCGCGAGCTTCATGACCGCCGACGCCGCGTCCGGCACCCGCATCTCACGCTGGCTGGCCGCCGGCGGCGTCACCGCGTGCCTGGCCACCACGACCAGCGCCGAGACCACCCGGCTGCACCAGACGCTGGCCGGGCTGGCGGCGCTGCGCGGCCGGCTGGCCGGCGGGCTGGGCATCGAGCTGCTCGGCATCCACGCCGAGGGACCGTTCCTCTCCGACGCGCGCCGCGGCGCGCACCAGCGCGAGCACCTGCGGCTGCCGTCGCCGGAGGCGGTCGACGCGCTGCTGGAGGCCGGTGACGGCGCCGTCCAGGTGGTGACGCTGGCGCCCGAGCTGCCCGACGGCATGGACACCGTCGCCCGGCTGGCCGACGCCGGCGTGCACCCGTCGCTGGGCCACTCCGCCGCCTCGTTCCAGCAGGCCAAGGCCGCCATCGGGCGCGGGCTGGACCGCGCCGCCCATCTGTACAACGCGCTGCCGCCCATCCACCACCGCGCGCCCGGCCCGGTTCCGGCGCTGCTCACCGACCCGCGGGTGCGGTGCGAGCTGATCGGCGACGGCGTCCACGTCGCGCCGGAGATGCTCCGGTTCGCCCTCGACGTCGCCGGCTGGGAGCGGCTCATGCTGGTCAGCGACGGGTGCGAGAGCGAGGGCAGCGTCCCCCGGCTCGGCGACGCCGTGCGCACGATCGTCCGCGACGGCGGCATCTCCCTCTCCGACGCGCTGCGGATGGCATCGGCCGTCCCCGCGGACTCGCTCGGGCTGGCCGACCGCGGCCGGCTGACCCCCGGCCGGGTCGCCGACATCGTCGTGCTGGACGCCGACCTGCGGGTCCGCACCACCTACGTCCGCGGCGAGATCATCTTCGACCGCGAGGAGATGGGCCCGGCGTAGCGCTGCGGCGCCGGACCTGGTGGTGTGGGGTCATGCGGATCCGGCCGATGCGCCCCGACGACGTCGACGCGGCGGAGCGGCTGACGGCGCTCGCGTACGGCGTCGAGCGGACCGACGCGGCGCGGCGACGGTGGTCCGGCCGGACCCTGCACCTGCTGACGACCGACCCGGGCGGCTGCTGGGTGGCCGACGGGGACGGCACGGTCGTGGGCGTGGCCGTCGCGCTGCGCCGCGACCTGCTGTGGGTGCTGTCGGCGTACGCCGTCCACCCCGATCACCAGCGCCGCGGCATCGGCGCCGCGCTGCTCGACGCCGCCGTCGGCTACGGCGCCGGGTGCCTGCGCGGCCTGCTGACGGCGCGTCCCGACCCGCAGGCGCTGCGGCGCTACCGCCGGGCCGGGTTCACGCTGCACCCGACCATGCGCCTCTCCGGCGTCGTCGACCGGTCCGCGCTGCCGGCCGTCGACGGTGTGCGCGGCGGCACCGCGGCCGACCTCGACCTCGTCGACTCCGTCGACCGGCGGGTGCGCGGCGCCACGCACCGTCCGGACCACGCGTTCGTGCTGGCCAGCAGCCGGTTGCTGGTGTGCGACCTGCTGACCGGCAGCGGCTACGCGTTCGTCGCCGACTGGGGCGTCGAGCGGCTGGCGGCGACGAACCGCGCGGTGGCGCAGCGGCTGCTGTGGGCGGCGCTGGCCGCGACGACGCCGGGCTCCCCCGTCGACGTGCGGAATCTCACATCCGACCAGGAGTGGGCCGTCGACGTCGGATTCGCCGCTGGTCTGCGCCTCGACCACGACGCCTACCTGGCGCTGCGGCACCTGCGACCGCCCACCCCGTACGTCCCGTCCACCGCGTTCGGCTGACGGCGTGGGACGATTGTCGGTACGGCGCGCGTTGTCATCAGCGCCGAGACGACGCGTCCGTGAGGACCGCTGGAGAAGGGGCTGACCAGCCGTGACCGTCACTCAGACTTCGTCGACACCCGTCCCGCTGCTCCTGCTGGGACGCGGCGCCGACCCGCAGAGCGAACGCGGCGTGGAGTGTCCCGGTGACCTCCCCGCCGCCAGCGACCCCGGCCTCGTCGAGCGGGCCCGGGCCGCCAAGGCCGCGTTGGGCGACCGCGTCTTCGTGCTCGGGCACCACTACCAGCGCGACGAGGTCATCCAGTTCGCCGACGTCACCGGCGACTCCTTCAAGCTGGCCCGCGACGCCGCCGCCCGCCCCGAGGCCGAGTTCATCGTCTTCTGTGGCGTGCACTTCATGGCCGAGTCGGCCGACATCCTCACCGGCGCCGGCCAGCAGGTCGTCCTGCCCGACCTCGCGGCCGGCTGCTCCATGGCCGACATGGCCCGCATCCTGCAGGTCGAGGACGCGTGGGCGCGGCTGGCCGAGGCCGGCGTGGCCGACGTGACGGTCCCGATCACGTACATGAACTCGTCGGCCGACATCAAGTCGTTCTGCGGCCGCAACGGCGGCGCCGTCTGCACGTCCAGCAACGCCAAGCAGGCCCTCGAATGGGCGTTCGAACAGGGCGAGAAAGTGCTGTTCCTGCCCGACCAGCACCTGGGCCGCAACACCGCCGTCCTGCAGCTGGGGCTGTCGCTGGACGACTGCGTGGTCGTCGACCCGCACAAGCCGGGCTTCGGCGTCACCGACGAGGAGTTGCGCGCGGCGAAGATGCTGCTGTGGAAGGGGCACTGCTCGGTGCACGGCCGCTTCACCGCCGAGTCGGTCGCCGACGTCCGCGCCCGCATCCCCGGCGTCAACGTGCTCGTGCACCCCGAATGCCAGCACGAGGTCGTCGTCGGCGCCGACCACGTCGGGTCGACGGAGTACATCATCAAGACCATCGCGGCCGCGCCGGCCGGTTCGGCCTGGGCCGTCGGCACCGAGCTGAACCTGGTCAAGCGGCTGGCCGACGAGCACCCCGACAAGACGGTGGTGTTCCTCGAGAAGACGGTCTGCTTCTGCGCCACCATGAACCGCATCGACCTCCCTCACCTCGTGTGGGCCCTGGAGAGCCTGGTCGAGGGCCGCGTCGTCAACCGCATCGAGGTCGACGGCGACACCGCCCACTGGGCGCGGGTGGCGCTGGACCGCATGCTCGCCCTCCCCGGCAGCGGCGCCGTCAAGGACTGACGGCTCGAAGCGGGTCCGGGCGCCGGCCCCAATGCCGGCGTCAGCGCGGCCGGCCCATCCCGGCGATACTGTGGGCGTGGAGTACGTGTCCAGAGTGCCGCGACCGCCGCTGGACGGGCTGATCGACGACCTCTACTACCTGGAGGGCGCGCCGCCGTACGCCCGGCTGACGCTGCCGCCGGCGCCGTCGGCGCTGCTCATCGTCAACCTCGGGGCGCCGTTCCGCATCCGCGGCGGCGCCGACGTCGAGGCGGCCGAGTACGCCGACGGCTGCGTGGTCACCATCCCGACCCGGGCGTGGGAGTTCGGCTACCCACGCCGGACCCGGTCCGTCGGCGTGCACGTCAAACCGTGGGGGCTGGCGCCGTTCCTGCCGATGCCCGCGAGCGAGCTGTGCGACCGGCCGGTCACGATGGAGCAGGTGTGGGGCCGGCCCGCCATTGCCGAGCTGCGAGACCGGCTGGCCACGGCGGGCGGACCGCACGAGATGCTGACGCTGCTCGAGGAGGAGCTGATGCAACGGCTGTGCGAGACCGCCGGCCTGGGGCTGGTCCGCCATACGACCGGCGTCATCACGGCGGCCAGCGGGGCGGTGGCGATCGGCGACCTGAGTGTGGCAGCCGGTGTCAGCAGCACTCATCTGGCACAGCGGTTCAAGAAGCTGATCGGCGTCACGCCGAAGCGGCTGGCCCGCACCCACCGCTTCACCGCCACCGTCTTCGCGATCGACCCCGCCGGACCGATCGACTGGGCCGACCTCGCCCATGGCGCGGGCTACTTCGACCAGGCCCACTTCGACCACGAGTTCCGGGCGTTCACCGGGCTCACGCCGACCCGGTACGTCGAGGTCCGGCGGCGGTTCCTGCGCGAACATCCCGGTCACGCGCTGGAGGGCTGGCCGCTGCCGGCCGATTGATTTCTTACAAGAGCCACAGCTCGTGACGACGCTAGTTTGGGAGCACCCAGAGCAGAGGAGGCCCCCGTGGGCAAGGTCGTCGTGTACGCATCGGTGTCGGTGGACGGCTTCATCGCTGACGAGAACGACCAGCCCGGACCGCTGTTCGACTGGTTGCTCAGCGGTGACGTCCCGTTGGACAAGAGCGGTGTGGTGAAGGTGTCGCAGACGTCCTACGACTACACCCGGTCGTACTGGGACCAGGTCGGGGCGACCATCGCCGGCCGCCACGTCTTCGACCTGACCGACGGCTGGGACGGGACACCTCCGGCCGGGATCGACCACGTCGTCGTCGTGACCCATCGGGGCAGGCCCGAGGGCTGGCATCCCGGGGCGCCGTTCCACTTCGTCGACGGCGTCGAGGCAGCCGTGGCCAAGGCGCAGGAGCTCGCGGGTGACCGCATGGTCGAGGTCGCCGCCGGCGACGTCGGTGGCCAGGCACTTGCCGCGGGTCTGGTCGACGAGGTGCGCATGGACGTCGCACCCGTCGTGTTCGGATCCGGCAAGCGCTATTTCGGGTCGGTCGACGCGCAGCACCTGTTGGAGGATCCTGACGTGGTTCAGGGCGACCGGGTACTTCACCTGCGCTATCAGGTGCGCCGCTGACCGGCCCGGCATCAGACGCCGGGGGCGCCCCAGACCGGGAACCAGCGGCTGACGTCGGGCTCAATCGGGAGGTCGCCGCCGACGAGCGCGCGCACCTGCAGCTCGAGCGCGTTGTCGCGGTCCTGCCGCTGGGCGTCGAGCGGCGCGAACGGGTAGAACGTGCCGCGCTTGTAGAGGTACACCAGCGCGACCCGGCGGCCGTCGTCGTCGCGCAGGCCGATGGTGGTGCACAGCAGCGACGGGCCGAAGCCGGCCTCCTCGAGGGTGGAGTTCACCGCGTGGAGGTCGGTGCACAGCTCGGACATCTGCGACGGCTCGCGCCGCACCACCAGCCAGGTGTAGCCGTAGTCGTCGTGCACCTCTTCCGGCTCGGCGCCGCCGAGCAGCGTGGTGACGTCGGCCTTGAGCCGGGCGAACGGGCCGCCCTCGACCTGCCGGAAGCACACCGCGCCGACGCCGGTGGGGTGCTGCTGGGCCGACGCCTCCAGCGTCAGAGCCGCCGTGGGCAGCGCGAACAGCGCGTCGAGATTCGGCTGGACCTGCTTGGAACGCCCGAAGATGGCGTCGAGGATGCCCACGTAGGTGTCACTCCCGGCCCAGCTCGACGGAGATGCGGCTGAGCTGATCGAGCCGCTTGTCCAGCGGCGGGTGCGAGGCGAAGAGCGAGGCGATGTCGAGCTTGCCGGTCAGCGCCGGGACGAAGAAGAACGCGTTGTACGGCTCGGCCGCGCGGAGGTCCTTCTTCGGGATGCGGGCCATGTCGCCGGAGATCTTGGTCAGCGCGCTGGCCAGGGCCGACGGCTGGCCGGTGAGGATGGCGCCGGCGCGGTCGGCGGCCAGCTCGCGGTAGCGCGAGAGCAGCCGGGTGAGCAGGAAGCTGACACCGTAGACCACGGCCGCGACGACCGTGACGACCAGCACCATGATGGCGGCGTTGTTGTTGTTATTGTTCCGGCTGAGGCCGGACCACAGCAGCATGCGGGTCATGAACCCGGCCAGCACGCCCACCACCGACGCGATGGTCATGACCAGGACGTCGCGATGGGCCACGTGCGACAGCTCGTGCGAGAGCACGGCCTCGAGCTCGCGCTCGTCGAGGCGGCGCTGAAGCCCGGTGGTGACGGCGACGACGGCGCGCTCGGGGC
Source organism: Jiangella sp. DSM 45060 (assembly GCF_900105175.1). Classification (NCBI taxonomy): domain Bacteria; kingdom Bacillati; phylum Actinomycetota; class Actinomycetes; order Jiangellales; family Jiangellaceae; genus Jiangella; species Jiangella sp. DSM 45060. The sequence goes on from NZ_LT629771.1 coordinate 3,794,430, forward strand.
TGCGGCCCGCCGCGAACGCGTTGGGGATGTCGGTGTCGGCGATGGCGACCTTCGGCTTGGGCATGTCGGCCAGCGCGCACAGCCGGTCGATCATGGCGTGCAGTTCGGGCGCCTCCTGCGGCGACACCTCACGCGCGCCCATGCCGGCCAGCGCCAGCTTGTCGGAGAAGTACCACTGGCCCCAGAACACACCGAGGCCGATGATGACACCCAGCCAGATGCTGCTGGTGCCATAGGAGATGGCGCCGATGAGCACCACGTAGAGCAGAGCCAGGACCACCATCGTCAGGCCCATCCGGGCCGACAGACCGCGGTCCGGGGCGAACCTCGAGCGGGCCAACGCGTGTTTCCTTTCCTACCTGCGGCGGCGGTACCGCATTCACCGTGTACAACGCCGCACGGGCGGCCGTTCGTTCCCGTGGCCGCCGGGGCGGGCCCGACGCGGACCCACCCGGCGGCACCGGGTCACTTGGCCGGCGGCTCCGACGGGACCAGGCCCTCGTCGGTGAGCAGCTCGCGCACCTCGTCGATGTGCGCCTCGTCGTACGGAAGCACGAGGTCGCTGTCGACCAGGACGTCGTCGGCGACCGCGGTGCCCGCCCGGCGGACCTCGTCGAGCAGCGCCTTCAACGCCGCGCGGAACGCGTCGTCGTCGCCGCCCTCGATGGACTCGCCCAGCGCGTCGTCGAGGCGGTTGAGCTCGTCGAGGTGGGTCTCGTCGACCTCGAACTGGCCCTCACCCATGATGCGGATGATCACAGCTGGCCCTCCTCGCGCTGCCGCTGCGGCTCGGCCGCCTCGGCCGCCGGGGCCGCGCCGTTGCCCTCGAGCTGCTTCGGCGGCTCGGCGCCACCGGTCAGCTCGCCCTTCATGCGGGCCAGCTCGAGCTCGACGTCGCTGGTGGACGCCAGCCGGTCGAGCTCGAGCGAGATGTCGTCCTTCGACGTGCCGGTGGGGTCGTCGAGCGCGCCCGACGCCAGCAGCTCGTCGATGGCGCCGGCCCGCGCCTGCATGTTCGCCGTCTTGTCCTCGGCGCGCTGCACGGCCAGGCCGACGTCGCTCATCTCCTCGGAGATGCCGCTGAAGGCCTCACCGATGCGCGTCTGCGCCTCGGCAGCGGTGTAGCTGGCCTTGATGGTCTCCTTCTTCGTGCGGAAGGACTCGACCTTCGCCTGCAGCCGCTGGGCGGCGAGCGTGAGCTTCTCTTCCTCGCCCTGCAGCGACTGGTGCTGCGCCTCGAGGTCGTTGATCTGGTTCTGCAGACCGGACCGGCGGGTCAGCGCCTCGCGGGCGAGGTCCTCGCGGCCGAGCGACAGCGCCTTCTGCGCCTGCTCCTGCAGCTTGCCGGACTGCCCCTGCAGCTGCGTCATCTGGACCTCGATGCGCTTGCGGCTGGTGGCGACGTCGGCGACGCCGCGGCGCACCTTCTGAAGCAGTTCGAGCTGCTTCTTGTACGAGTAATCGAGCGTCTCCCGGGGGTCCTCGGCGCGGTCGAGCGCCTTCTCGGCCTTCGCCCGGAAGATCATGGACATTCGCTGGAGGATCCCCATGAGGCCAGGTATCCCTTTCTCGAGCTGGTAAGCACTGCCACACACAGTGTTTCCACCCAACCCTACGGCGTATGGCGGCAGCGTGGCAGGGCCGGTAGGAATACTGTCCTACCCTGGTAGACGTGTTCCGTCGCCGAACTTCTCCCGAGACCGCCGACGTCCCCGTCGATGCCGACGCCGACGACGCCGCCCGCACCTCCGGAAAGGGCCGCCCGACGCCCAAGCGATCGGAGGCCGAGAAGGCCCGCAAACAGCGGGTCCGGCCCGCGCTGAACCGGCGCGAGGCCATGCGCCGCGAGCGCGAGCGCATGCGTGCCGACCGCGCCAAGACGCGCCAGGCCATGAACACCGGCGACGAGAAGCACTACCTCGCCCGCGACCAGGGCGAGGTGCGGCGGTTCGTCCGCAACTACGTCGACTCCCGGCGCACGGTGGCCGAGTTCTTCCTGCCGCTCATCCTGGTCATCCTGCTGACCAGCCTCATCGGCATCCCGGTCGTCCAGTTCGCGTCCACCATCATCTGGCTCGGCGTCATGGTGCTGCTCATCGTCGACTTGACGATTCTCGGCACACGGGTGAAGCGTGAGGTGCGCAAGCGCTTCCCCGACGACCCCGGGAAGGGACACGTGCTGTACGCCGTCACCCGCGCCACCCAGCTCCGCCGGCTCCGGCTGCCCAAGCCCCAGGTCAAGCCCGGGACGCTCGTGTGAGCACGGCGCCCACGGCCGACCGTGACGACACCGGCCTCTTCATCCGCGCGCTGCGCTACTCCGACCCCGTCGTGCGGGCGCTGGAGAGCGAGCTGCAGCTGGAGTACGCCGAGCGCTACGGCGACCCCGACGAGGGCCCCATCCTCCCCGAGCAGTTCACCCCGCCCGAGGGTCTGTTCCTCGTCGGCTTCGTCGGCAACGAGCCGGTCGCCACCGGCGGCTTCCGCAAGCACGACGACGGTGTCGCCGAGATCAAGCGCATGTACGTGGCGCACGAGCACCGCGGCGGCGGCCACGCCCGCCGGCTGCTGGCCGAGCTCGAGGCGCAGGCCGTCCGGGCCGGTTACCGCCGCGTCGTCCTCGAGACCGGGCTCAAGCAGCCCGAGGCGATGTCGCTCTACCAGTCCAGCGGGTACACCGAGACCGAGCCGTACGGCTACTACAGCGAGGCCGAGTTCAGCCGCTTCTTCACCAAGGACCTGGACCTCGCCTCCGGCGACTGAGCCGATAGATTCCCGTGCATGGAATTTCGCACCCTCGGCCGATCCGGCCTCAAGATCAGTGAGATCGCGTACGGCAACTGGATCACCCACGGCTCCCAGGTGCAGGACGACACCGCCGTCGCCTGCGTGCGTGCGGCCCTCGACGCCGGCATCACCACGTTCGACACCGCCGACGTCTACGCGGCCGGCCGCGCCGAGGAGGTCCTCGGGCGGGCGCTGGCGGGCCTGCGGCGCGAGTCGCTGGAGATCTTCACCAAGGTGTTCTGGCCCGCCGGGCACGACGGCCCCAACGACCGCGGGCTGTCGCGCAAGCACATCCTCGAGTCCGTCGACAACTCGCTGCGCCGCCTCGGCGTCGACTACGTCGACCTCTACCAGGCGCACCGGTGGGACGCCACCACGCCGCTGGAGGAGACGATGGAGGCCTTCGCCGACGTCGTCCGGTCCGGCAAGGCGCTCTACATCGGCGTCTCGGAGTGGACCGCCGACCAGCTCAGGCAGGGTCACGCGCTGGCCCGCGAGCTGCACATCCCGTTCATCTCCAACCAGCCCGAGTACTCCATGCTGTGGCGGGTCATCGAGTCCGAGGTGATCCCCGCCGCCGAGGACGTCGGCGTCTCCCAGATCGTCTTCTCCCCCATCGCCCAGGGCGTGCTGACCGGCAAGTACCGGCCCGGCCAGGCGCCGCCAGACGGCTCGCGCGGGGCGCTCACCAGCGGTGGCTCCGACATCGGGCGGCGCCTGCTGACCGACGACATCCTCGGCCGGGTGCAGCGGCTGCAGCCGCTGGCCGACCAGGCCGGGCTCTCGCTGGCCCAACTGGCGGTCGCGTGGGTCCTGCAGAACCCGAACGTCGCAGCCGCCATCGTCGGCGCGTCGCGGCCGGAACAAGTCACCGAGAACGTCGCCGCCAGCGGCGTCACGCTGGACGCTGACCTGCTCAAAGCCATCGACGACGTCCTCGGCGACGCCGTCGTGACCGACCCGGCCGAGACCGCCAAGAGGTCGCCGAAGCCCTGAGGGGGTTCGCCCGCGGCGGGCCGGGTCCGGTGTGGTCCGGCCCGCTGGGGCGGGCGGCCGTGGCAGGTGGCCGTCGGCCCGGTTCGCCGCGGCGGGTGGCCGCCGGCCCGGTTCGCCGTGGCGGGTGGCCGCCCGTTCCTCAATGGTGGGTTGCAGGTGGTCGCCGGTTCCGCGGTGGCGAGCGCCGGGCCGGGGCTGAACGTGGGTATCGGCGCAAAGTCGCGTGGTAGGCATGACCCGCCCGGCCCGGGTGGGGCCCACCCTAGATGAGTGAGTCCGATTGATCGTTAGTGGTCGTAGGCGATCAGGGATCGTTTGGTGAGCGCGCCGGTGTGCCAGTTGTGCCAGATCGCGGTGGCGAGGGCGAGGAGTCGTGCGGCGATGCGGGCGTAGAGGCCGGGCAGGGTGCGCGCGCCGTGGGCTTCGAGGGTGAGTTGACCTTTGAGCGAGTCGAAGACGGCTTCGATCCACTGCCGGACCCGGGCCAGCTTGCCCAGTCTGGTCGGCTCATCCCTGCGGTCGGGGCGGATCAGGTGCGCGCCCAGGCTGGTGACGAAGGTCTGGAAGTCGCGGCCGGAGAACCCCTTGTCGGCGAGAATGACCTGCCCGGATACGACGAGGTGGTGGTCGTGTTCAAGCAGTGCGGTCACGACCTCGCGTTCGCCGATCTTGGGGTGGGCCAGGCCCCAGATGATGGGCATGCCCTCGGCGGTGCAGATCAGATACAAGCGGAAACCCCAGAAGAACCGCGAGTGGCTGGCGCAGTAGCCGTAGCCGGCGTGCCCGGCCAGGCCCGAACGCTTCACCGTCTCCCGCGACGCCGCGCACGGCAGCACGGTGGAGTCCAGCAGCCGCAGGTCGTCGTGCCACGACGGCGTGTCCCGGGCGAGTTCGGTGATGACCGCGGCCAGCAGCCCTCCCAACGACCGAAGACGTTTGCCGTATCCGGATTGGCCGGGCAGGTAGGGGAACAACCCACCCAACCGGGCGCGCGCGAACCGGATCCAGCGGCGTTCGCTCGCCACACCGAGCAACTGCTGCGCCACCGCCAGCGTGATCAGCTCGCCGTCGGACAGCCCTGGCTTCCGCCCGGGCCGGTGATCACGCGACCACCCCAACGCCGGGAAGACACGATCCTCGACATGGACATAGAGTGCGGTCAGGAGGGCGTCAAGATCATTGCTCACACACTGATCCTCGACGCCCTCCACCCATGTCTATCGGCAGCGACACACCCACAAGATCAATAGGACTCACTCATCTAGGGGCGGGCACCGACAACGTCGCCGCGCGTTTCCGGCGCGCCGCGGCCGGCCTTCGGTCCGTTCCGCCGTGGCGGGAGCTGCCGGGTCCGCCGTGCCGGGTCCGGTGTGGTCCGGCCCGCTGGGGCGGGTGGCCGTGGCTGGTGGAGGCGGGCCCGGTCCGCTGTGGCGGGTGGCCCGCCGGCCCGGTTCGCCGTGGCGGGTGGCCGCCCGTTCCTCCGTGGTGGGTGGCGGGTGGTCGCCGGATCCGCGGTGGCGATCGGCGGGCCGGGGCGAACGTGGGTATCGGCGCACAGTCGCGTGGTAGGCATGACCCTCCCGGCCCGGGTGGGGCCCACCCTAGGGGCGGGCACCGACAAGGTCGCCATGCGCGAGTCGTGCCGCCCGCGCCCACCCCGCCGAGACCACCGCAACCGGCCACCCGCCGGGACCACCGCAACCGGCCGCTCGCCCAGACCACCGCGACCGATCGCCCACCGGGACAGCCCGCGGCGGCAGCGACCGGCCGCTGCCGGTCGGCCGGCCGAGACCGCCCGCAACCGGCCGGCCGCCGAGACCACCGCGGCCGCCCGCCCGCCGGTCAGTCCGGCGGGGCGAGGCTCATCGGGCCGTAGACCTCGCGGCCTTCCTCGACCAGCACGACCGAGTCGACGCCGGCGTCGACGAGTTCGCGCCAGTGTTCGCCGAGCCAGCTCTCGGCGTCGGACTGGGTCGGGAACCCGGCCTCGGAGCGTCCCGCGCCGTCGTCGACGCCCGCGGCGGGCGTTCCGTCCGGTGCCAGGAACCGCCACGTCCAGCTCATCTTCGCCTCCCGATCGACGCCTTCACTCCGCCTGACAGTACGGTCCGCCGTTCGCGGACCGGCGACCGGCCCGATGTGCGCCACGTCACATCGATCGCGGCGTCATGACTCGGCGGCTGCTCTGTCTTGACGGGTACAAGGGCGCGTCGTTGCCGCGCAGGGGACGGCAACGACGCGCCCTCGGCCTGTGCTCAGGGCTTCTTGACAAGACACGCGTCATGCTGTTGCCTTCCGCGTAAAGTTCAGTTCGCGGGGGGCGGGAGTTCATCGACGTGGGTAGTTCAGCGCCCGCAAGGCGCGAGCGTCTGCTCAGCGACCCGGACGTCTTCCGGTACGTGGCGGCGCGCATCGTTTCACTGACCGGCTCGGCAGTCACCTTCATCGCCATGCCGGTCCTCATCTACGGCATCACCGCGTCGGCCACGTGGACGTCGCTGGTCATCGTCGCCGAGGCCGTGCCGTACCTGCTGTTCGGCCTGTGGGCGGGCGCGCTGGCCGATCACGCCGACCGGCGCCGGATGATGGTCGGCGCCGACCTCCTGGCGGCGATCGCACTGGCCACGGTGCCGATCGCGTTCTGGCTCGACTCCCTGACGGCCGCCCACGTGCTGGTGGCCGCGTTCGTCGTCCGCACCATCTACGTGTTCTTCGACGCCGCGAACCAGGGGGCGCTGCCCACGCTCGTCGGGCGCGAACGGCTGCCCGCGGCGAACGCGCTGGTGGCGGGCGGCAGCACGGTCGCCGAGACGGTGGTGCCGATGATCGCCGGCGCCCTCATCGTGATCATCTCCCCCGCGTCGATCATCGCCATCGACGTGCTGACGTTCGTCGCGTCGGCGCTGCTCATCCGCGGCATCGTCCGGCCGCTGACCGGGGCGCGGACGGCCGAGAGCACGCTGCGGCTGTCCGCCGTCGCCGAGGGCACGCGGTTCATCCTGCGGCACGAGATCATCCGGGTGATGATCATCATCGGCGTGCTGGTGGCGTTCAGCGCCGGGTCGCTGATGGCCATCCTCGTCGTCTGGGCCGACCGCACCCTCGGCGTCCAGGAGGGCGACTGGCGCCTCGGCATGCTGTTCGGCGCCTGGGGCATCGGCGCCGTCGCCGGCAGCATCCTCATGCCCCGGCTGATGCGCGCCTTCGGCGGGGCGAGGTCGGCGCTGATCGTGCTGCCGTTCGCGGCCGCCGCCGGCGTCACCGTCGCGCTGGCGGAGACCTGGCTGACCGGCGCCCTGTCGATCGCCGGGTGGTCGCTGATGTACCTCGTCATCGCGACGATCTCGGTGACGCTGCGCCAGCAGGTGACGCCGGAGCGGCTGATGAGCCGCGTCATGACGGCCGGCCGCATGGCCACCTTCGGCGTCGGCTACCCCCTGGGCGCGGTCGCGGCCGGCGCGCTGGCCGGCGCGTTCGACACCGACGAGGCGGTGCTGGTCTGCCAGCTGTCGCTGGTGCTCGCGGCGGTCATCGCCTGGCTGTCGCCGCTGCGATCCGCGCCGAAGCGGCTCGACGTCGCCGAGGGCTGATCAGCCCGTCTTCGTCGACGGCTGCACGAACGGCGGCTTGACCACCTCGAACGTCTCGGCCCGGCCGCGGACGTCGACCTGGACGTCGGCGCCGTCGGCGACGTCGGGCGGCAGCAGCGCCAGCCCGATGCCCTGCTTCAGCGTCGGCGAGAACGTCCCGGACGTCACCGTGCCGGCCGGCTCGCCGTCGACGGACACCGTCATGCCCGGACGCGGAATGCCGCGGCCGCGCGCCTTGAGGCCCCGCAGGCGGCGGGCCGGCCCGGCCGCCTTCTCGGCCAGCAGCGCGTCGCGGCCCCAGAAGGCCGGCTTGGACCAGCCGACCGCCCAGCCGGCCCGCGCCTGCACCGGCGAGATGTCCAGCGAGAGGTCCTGGCCGTGCAGCGGGTAGCCCATCTCGGTGCGCAGGGTGTCGCGGGCGCCCAGTCCGGCCGGCGCGATGCCGAACCCGGAACCGGCCGCCAGCAGCGCGTCCCACACCCGCCCGGCGTCGTCCCACGGGACGAGCAGCTCGTAGCCGCGCTCGCCGGTGTACCCGGTGCGGCAGACGGTGAGCGGGACGCCGTCGTGCGTGGCCTCGGCGAACGACATGTACGCGTGGCCGGTCGGCAGCCCGAGCGCGTCGAGCACCTCGTCGCTGTTCGGGCCCTGGACGGCGAGGACGGCGAAGTCGCGGTGCCGGTCGCGCACCTCGACGCCGGCGGGCGCGGCGGCCGCGAGCCGGCGGACCACCTCGGCGTTGTTGGCGGCGTTGGGCACCAGCAGGAGGTCGTCGTCGGCGCGCAGGTACACGATGAGGTCGTCGACGACGCCGCCGGACTCGTCGCAGCACAGCGTGTACTGCGCCTCCCCCGGCCCGATCTTCTCCAGCGCGTTCGTGAGGCACGAGTCGACGAACGCCCGCGCGCCCGGCCCGGTGACCGACGCCTTGCCGAGGTGGCTGACGTCGAACAGGCCGGCCCGCTCGCGGACGGCCGTGTGCTCGTCGACGATGCCGGTGTACTGCAGCGGCATCGACCAGCCGCCGAACTCGGCGAACTTGGCGCCCAGCGCCACGTGGCGGTCGTACAGAGAGGTCCTGGCGAGGTCGTCGGTCGTCACGGCCACACCCTACGGGGTCTACCCTCGGCGCATGGTCGCCTCGGTCGCCGTCCTGTCCGATGTCCACGGCGCGCTGCCCGCGCTCGACGCGGTGCTGGCCGAGCCGGACGTGCGGTCGGCCGAGCGCATCGTGCTGACCGGCGACATCGCGGCCGGGCCGATGCCCGTCGAGACGCTGGACCGGCTGGTCGCCGAGGGCGACCGGGTGGTGTGGGTGCGCGGCAACGCCGACCGCGAGCTGGTCGCCGTCGCGCGCGGCGCGACGTCCGGCATCGACGTCTCGAACTGGGCCGGGAAGCAGCTGCGAGCCGATCAGGTCGACCTGCTGGCGAACCTGCCGCACCCCGTGACGCTGGACGTCGGCGGGTTCGGGCCGGTGCTGTTCTGCCACGGCACACCCCGCGACGACGACGAGGTCGTCCTGGTCGACAGCTCGCTCGCCCGCTGGGCCGAGGTGCTCTCGACGGTGCCCGCCGACGTGCGCACCGTCGTCTGCGGGCACACCCACATGCCGTTCCAGCGCCTCGTCGACCGCCGCCTGGTGGTGAACCCGGGCAGCGTCGGCATGCCCTACGGCCGGCCCGGGCCGCACTGGGCGCTGCTGCGCGACGGCGTGGTGTCGTTGCGGCGCACGGCGATCGACCCGGACGCGCTGGGCGACGCGGTCGTGGCGGCGAGCGGGTATCCGGACCGGGCGGCGTGGGCGGACGAGTACGCGCGCGCCGTCCACTCCGACGCCGAGGCGCTGACGGTGTTCGCACCGCGGGCCGGACACGGGGTGACCCGGCGGTAGCATCGGGCGAATCGACTGAAACACGCGCGACGTCAGGAGAACCGTGACCAGCATTGCCCTGTCCTCCGCCGCCCCGACGGGCCTCAAGGTCGACGCCGTCGTCGTGGGTGTGGCCCCGGGCGACGACGACGTCGTCCTGCTGCCGGGCAGCGAATCCCTCGACAAGGCCCTGAAGGGCTCGCTGGCGAAGCTGCTGGGTCAGCTCGGCGCCACCGGGAAGGCCGACGAGGTCACGAAGCTGCCGGCGATGGGCGCCGCGAAGGCCGGCCTGCTGGTCGCCGTCGGGACCGGTCCGCTGGCCGAGGCCGGCACGCCCGCCCGGCACGAGTCGCTGCGCCGGGCCGCCGGCGCCGCCGCCCGCGCCCTGGCCGGCCGGCAGTCCGCCGCCGTCGCGCTGCCGGTGCTCGACGATGCCGACGCCGCCGCCGTCGCCGAGGGCATCACGCTCGGCGCCTACACGTTCGACCAGTACAAGAGCGGCGACCCCACGACCCCGGTCGGCTCCGTCACGCTGATCGGCCCCGGCGTCAAGGCCAAGGGCGTCAAGGACGCCGTCGCCCGCGCCGAGACCGTCGCCGTCGCCGTCAACCGCGCCCGCGACTGGGTCAACGTCCCGCCGCGCGACCTCACACCCGCCACGTTCGCCGACGCCGCCACGAAGCTGGCCAAGAGCGCCAAGCTCGACGTCGAGGTGCTCGACGAGAAGGCGCTGGCCAAGGGCGGCTACGGCGGCCTCATCGGGGTCGGCCAGGGCTCGGCCAACCCGCCGCGGCTGGTCCGCGTCGCCTACCGGCCGTCGCGGGCGAAGAAGCACGTCGCGTTCGTCGGCAAGGGCATCACGTTCGACTCCGGCGGCCTGTCGCTCAAGCCGGCCGACAGCATGGTCGAGATGAAGAGCGACATGAGCGGCGCCGCGGCCGTCATCGCCGCCGTGCACGCCATCGCCCAGCTCGGCACGAAGGTCGCCGTCACCGCGTACGCCGCGATGGCCGAGAACATGCCGTCCGGCAGCGCGCAGCGTCCGTCCGACGTCATCACCATCTACGGCGGCAAGACCGTCGAGGTGCTCAACACCGACGCCGAGGGCCGCCTGGTGCTGGCCGACGGCATCGTGCGCGCCGCCGAGGACGAGCCCGACCTCATCGTCGACGTCGCCACGCTGACCGGCGCCGCCGTCGTCGCGCTGGGCAAGCGGGTCTCCGGCATCATGGCCAACGACGACGACCTCGGCGCCCGCATCCACGATGTCGCCGGCCGGGCCGGCGAGGCCATGTGGCCGCTGCCGCTGCCGGTCGAGCTGCGCGAGAAGCTCGACTCCCCCATCGCCGACATCGCCAACATCGGCGACCGCTGGGGCGGCGCGCTGCAGGCCGGGCTGTTCCTGCAGGAGTTCGTCGCCGACGGCATCGGCTGGGCGCACCTCGACATCGCCGGGCCGGCGTTCAGCGACAAGCCGTTCGGCTACACCCCGAAGGGCGGCACCGGCGCCGCCGTGCGCACCCTGGTGCACCTGGTCGAGGACGTCGCCGCCGACATCTGACGGCTCCGCTCAGGACGGCGGTCGCGTAGCGCTCAGGCGCCGCGGCCGCCGTTCTTGCGATTCCACTCGCGCATGCGCTGCGGGTAGCCGACGACCTGCGCGTCGTAGGCCGGGATGCCCAGCTTGCGGGCCAGCCCGTGCGCCGCGGCGGCGTCGCGCACCCGCCGCCGCGTCCACTCGCCGTCGTGGGCGACGAAGACGACGGTGGTGGCCGTCATGGTGGTCGGCGGCTCGACGAACGCCTCGACGCCGCGGCGGGTGCGGGCGAACTCCTCGAGGTGCTTGACGTCGGCGGAGTCGGCAGCGCGGTCCAAGCTGCCGTCGGCGCTCTTCCGCCGTCGCCGGAACAACCCCATTGCCTCGACCTCCGAGTCCGTTCGCCGGGTGGACACCAGACACTACCTGCTCACAGTGCAACGTCCCGGTCCGGTGAATGGTGTCGGAACAGCGAATGGAAGGATGCTGTTGACGCGGTAGAGCGCACAACGACGACACCGAGGAGCACCACCGTGGCCGACACTGCCGGTTTCGACGTCATCATCCTGGGCGGCGGGAGCGGCGGCTACGCCGCGGCGTTCCGCGCCAGCGAACTGGGCATGAAGGTCGCCCTCGTCGAGAAGGACAAACTCGGCGGCACGTGTCTGCACTACGGCTGCATCCCCACCAAGGCGCTGCTGCACGCCGCCGAGATCGCCGACAACTCCCGCGACAGCGAGCAGTTCGGCGTCAAGACCACCTTCGACGGCATCGACATGCCCGGCGTGAACACGTACAAGGACGGCGTCGTCGCCCGCATGTACAAGGGCCTGCAGGGCCTGTTCAAGGCCAACAAGGTCACCGTCATCGAGGGCGAGGGCAAGCTCGCCGGTCCCAACGCCGTCGAGGTCGGCGGCACGCGGTACGAGGGCCGTCACATCGTCCTGGCCACGGGGTCGCGGTCGCGGTCGCTGCCGGGTCTCGACATCGACGGCACCCACGTCATCAGCAGCTACGAGGCGCTGCGGCTCGACCGCGTCCCGAAGTCGGCGGTCGTGCTCGGCGGCGGCGTCATCGGCGTCGAGTTCGCCAGCGTGTGGCGCTCCTTCGGCGCCGACGTCACCATCGTCGAGGCGCTGCCCCGGCTGGTGCCGGCCGAGGACGCGTCCGCCTCGAAGGTCGTCGAGCGGGTCTTCCGCAAGCGCGGCATCGGCTTCAAGACCGGCGTGCGGTTCGCCGGCGTCGAGAAGCACGACGGTGGCGTCACCGTGTCGCTGGAGAACGGCGAGACCCTCGACGCCGAGCTGCTGCTGGTCGCCGTCGGACGCGGCCCGGTCACCGAGAACCTCGGCTACGAGGAGAACGGCGTCACGCTCGACCGCGGCGTCGTCGTCACCGACGAGCGACTGCGCACGTCGGTGCCGAACGTGTACGCCGTCGGCGACATCGTCCCCGGCCTGCAGCTGGCGCACCGCGGCTTCGCGCACGGCATCTTCGTCGCCGAGGAGATCGCCGGCCTCAATCCCGTGCCCGTCGACGACCTCGGCATCCCCAAGGTCACCTACTGCGACCCCGAGGTCGCCTCCGTCGGCCTCACCGAGGCGCAGGCCAAGGAGCGGCTGGGCGACGACAAGGTCGAGACGCTCGAGTACGGCCTCGGCGGCAACGGCAAGAGCCAGATCCTCAAGACGCAGGGCTTCGCCAAGCTCGTGCGCGAGAAGGACGGCCCGGTCATCGGCGTGCACCTCGTCGGCGCCCGGGTCGGCGAGCTCATCGCCGAGGCACAGCTCATCTACAACTGGGAGGCCATGCCGTACGAGGTCGCCCAGCTGATCCACCCGCACCCCACCCAGAGCGAGGCGCTGGGCGAGGCGCACCTCGCACTGGCCGGGAAGCCGTTGCACGTCCACGGCTGACCTGCCGGGGCATAAGCTTGCCTCTGCCCAGTAGCGACGGACCGTACGTAGGACTCGAGAGGACATTCGATGGCAACCTCCGTCACCTTGCCCGCACTCGGCGAGAGCGTCACCGAGGGCACAGTGACCCGCTGGCTCAAGCAGCCGGGTGACACGGTCGCCGTCGACGAGCCGCTGCTCGAGATCTCCACCGACAAGGTCGACACCGAGATCCCGTCGCCGGTCGGCGGCACGCTGCTGGAGATCAAGGTCGCCGAGGACGAGACCGTCGAGGTGGGCGCCGAGCTGGCGGTCATCGGCGAGGCGGGCGAGTCCGCGGGCGACGGCGGCAGCGGCGGCCAGGCGGCTGCCGAAGAGGCCGCCCCGGCTCAGGCCGAGGCCGCTCCGGCTCCGGCGGAGGCCGCGCCCGCTCCCGAGGCTGCTCCGGCGGCGGAGGCCGCTCCCGAGGCTGCTCCGGCTCCTGAGGCCCCGGCGGAGGCGCCGGCCGCTCCGGCCGCGTCGTCCGGGTCGTCCGGCGAGGGCACGCCGATCACGCTGCCGGCGCTGGGCGAGAGCGTCACCGAGGGCACGGTCACCCGCTGGCTCAAGCAGCCGGGCGACACCGTCGCCGTCGACGAGCCGCTGCTCGAGATCTCCACCGACAAGGTCGACACCGAGATCCCGTCGCCGGTCGGCGGCACACTGCTGGAGATCAAGGTCGCCGAGGACGAGACCGTCGAGGTCGGCGCGGTGCTCGCGCTGGTCGGCACGGGCGACGGCGCGGCCGCACCGGGTCCGGCTCCCGCCGCCCCGGCGCCGGCCCAGGAGGCGGCGCCCGAGCCCGCCCCCGAGCCGCAGCCCGCCCCGTCGGCCCCCACGCCCGCCCCGGTCCCGCAGGCGCCGCAGACCCCGGGCCCGCAGGCGACCGCCACGCAGGCTCCGCCCGCTTCGGCTCCGACCCCGGCGGCCCCCGCCGCGGCGCCGTCCGGCAACGGCACCCCGTACGTCACGCCGCTGGTGCGCAAGCTGGCCGGCCAGCACGGCATCGACCTCGCCACCGTCAAGGGCACCGGCATCGGCGGCCGGGTCCGCAAGCAGGACGTGCTGGCCGCGGCCGAGGCCGCGAAGGCCGCCGCCGCGCAGCCGGCCCCGTCCGCCGCGGCGCCGGCGGCCCAGCCGGCCGCCGCGCCCGAGACGGTCGAGCCGTCGCCGCTGCGGGGCACCACCGAGAAGCTGACCCGCATGCGCAAGGTCATCGCCAAGCGCGTGCACGAGTCGCTGCAGGAGACCGCGCAGCTCACCAGCGTCGTCGAGATCGACATCACGACGCTGGCCCGGCTGCGCAACCGCGTCAAGGCCGACTTCGCCCAGCGCGAGGGCGTCAAGCTGTCGTTCCTGCCGTTCTTCGCGAAGGCCGCGGTCGAGGCGCTCAAGCAGCACCCGAAGATCAACGCCTCGATCGACGTCGAGAAGGGCGAGGTCACCTACCACGACCGCGAGAACCTCGTCATCGCCGTCGACACCGAGCAGGGCCTGCTCGTGCCGGTCGTCAAGGACGCCGGCGACCTCAACATCGCCGGGCTGGCGCGCAAGATCGCCGAGGTCGCCGAGAAAGCCCGCACCGGCAAACTGACGCCCGACGAGATCACCGGCGGCACGTTCACGCTGACGAACACCGGCAGCCGGGGCGCGCTGTTCGACACGCCGATCTTCTTCCAGCCGCAGGTCGCGATCCTCGGCACCGGCGCCGTCGTCAAGCGTCCGATGGTCATCGACGACCCCAACCTGGGCGAGACCATCGCCGTCCGGCACATGGTGTACTTCGCGCTCAGCTACGACCACCGGCTGGTCGACGGCGCCGACGCCGCCCGCTTCCTCACCACGGTGAAGCAGCGGCTCGAGGGCGGACGGTTCGAGGCCGACCTGGGCCTCTGACCCCGTGCGGGTCGCTGTCGCGGGCTCCAGCGGCTTCGTCGGGTCGGCGCTGGTCGCCGGGCTGGAGTCCGCCGGACACGAGGTCGTGCGGCTGGTGCGGCACGCTCCGGCGGCCGCGAACGAGGCGCGGTGGGACCCCGAGCAGGGCGTGGTCCCGCTCGCCCGCCTCACCGACGTCGAGGCCGTCGTGCACCTCGGCGGCGTCAACGTCGGCTCGCACCGCTGGACCCGCCGGTTCAAGAAGGAGCTGCACCACAGCCGCATCCGCTCGACGACGGTGCTCGCGTCCGCGCTGACGGGTCTGTCCGTGCGGCCGCGGGTCTTCGTCTGCGCGTCGGCCATGGGCTACTACGGCCCCGACCGCGGCCGCGAGCTCCTGGACGAGGAGTCCGGTCCCGGCGACGGCTTCCTCGCCGGCCTGTGCCAGGACTGGGAGCACGCCGCCCAGCCCGCCCGGGCCGCCGACATCGCCGTCTGCCACTCGCGCTTCGGCCTCGTGATCGGGCCCGGCGGCGGGGCGCTGAAGCCGTTGCTGCCGCTGTTCCGGCTCGGGCTGGGCGGCCACTTCGGCAACGGCGAGCAGTTCTGGAGCCCCGTCTCCCTGCACGACACCGTGCGGGCCCTCCGCTTCCTCGTCGAGCAACACGGCTGCGTCGGCCCCTACAACGTGACGGCGCCCGAGCCGGTGTCGAACGGCGAGTTCAGCCGGGTGCTCGCGGCGGAACTGCACCGGCCGCGGCTGCTGCCCGTGCCCGGGTTCGCCCTGCAGATCGCCATCGGCCAGGCGTCGTCCGAGCTGCTCGGCAGCCTGCGGGTCGTGCCGACGCGGCTCAGTGAGGCCGGGTTCGAGTTCGAGCATCCGGAGGTGCGGGCGATCATCCGCTCCGCTCTCTGATCTCTCGGTTCGCCGGGCCGCTGGTTGGCTGAGTGGCCGCGTTGGCCAGCCCCCTGCTGCTCTCGATCGTCGGGGGCCGGCCGGAAAATGGGCCCGGGCTTCTAGGTCTGCTGCGCTTCTTCTCCGTTGGCCGCTCACTGGCCGTGGGTGGCGTTTCGGCTACCGGCTCCGCTGCTGGGCCCGGTCCGCTGGCCGCCTCTGGCCGCTTCGGGTAGGGCTACCGGCTCCGCTCGGCTCGTCCATCGCTGGCCGCTGACGTGGCATGGAAGCGGCGCTGCTCGAGCGTCGCGTCGCGCCGTGGTAGGTCGACCCCTCCCGGCCCGGGTGGGGCCCACCCTACGGGCGGGCACCGACAACGTCGCTGCGCCGCGACGCCGCGCGGGCTAGCCGAAGCGCCAGGAGCTGGTGCCGTCGGGGTTGGCGACCGCGACGAGGTCGGCGTCCCAGGTCTGCTCCTCGAAGCCGTCCATCTCCTGCTCGACCCCGCCGTCGTCGTTGACGAGGGTGTAGGGGGGCGTGCGCTGCGTGATGGTGACCGTCGCCCGGCCGCCCTCCTGGGACACCACCTCGGCGTTGACGACCTCGAAGGTGAGTCCGTCGGTGTGGACGCCGGCGTCCTCGTACTCCTGGAGCAGCTCGGCGTCGTCGGTGAGGGTCGGGTTGGTCGGGGCGTGCACCTGGCAGAGCAGCTCGGGGTCGCTGTCCTCGAACGCCTGCGCCCGCAGCGAGTACAGCCGCTGCACCTCCTGGGTCCAGTCGGTGACGGTGGGCGGCGGGACGGTGGGCGCGGGCTGCGGGCCGCCGCAGAGGTCTGTCGACGCCTCGGAGTCGGGGCTGGAGCCGCTGGCCGGGCCGTCGGTCGGGGTGTCGTCGCCGAAGATGCGCCAGCCGACGATCGCCACGCCGGCGACCAGCAGGAGCGCCACCAGGGTGCTGACGATCCAGAGGCGGTCCTTGCGCTTCGGCGGGGCGTCGTCGTCAGGGGGCGGTGGGGCGCCGCGGCGGGACTCCTTCGCGGCCGGAGCGGCAGCCGGGCGGCCAGCCGGAGCCGCGCCCGCAGGGGCTGCAGCAGGACGGCGGGCGGCGGGCGGACGCTCGTCGGGCGGCGGGCCCGAGGGCGGAGCCGACGCCGGGCCCGTCGGCGGACCCGAGGGTGGGCCCGACGGCGGCGGCTCCTCGCTGCGGCCGCGGCGCCCGCGCCGCGGGGTGCGGATGGGCCCGGTCGGCGCCGTGGGGCTCGCCCCGGCCCCGCCGGGCACCGTGGCCGGCCCGGCCCCCGCGGGCGCCGTCAGCCCGCCCACGGCGCCGGACGCGAGCGACTCGGACGGCGGCTCGGGAGCCTCCGTGCGACGGCGGGCGCGGCGGCCGGTGGCGGTGGAGCGGCGCATGAACGCGGCGACGTCGTCGTCGGCGCCCATGACGGGGGCGTCGATGACGGGCCGCATGGTGCCGGTGGTGGCGTGGTTCTCCTCGAGGACCAGCTCGACGGGCGCGGGGTCGGCCACGGCGAAGAAGACGTTGCCGATGCTGCTGACGGGCGGGCGCCGGTTCGGCGCGGGGTCGAGCGCGCTGGCCAGCAGCGCCTGCGTGGCCGGCGGGACGGCGGGCAGCGCCAGCCGCGCGGACGGCAGATACCCCGTCAGCGCGACCACGGCGGCCGTGACCAGCCCGTACACGTCGGCCGGCGGCCCGGGCGGCGAGCCGGCCTGGACCTCGGGCGGCACCGGCCGGGCCCGCTGGCCGACCCGCAGCGGCACCCCGGCCTGCACCAGCCCGACGCCGGCGACCATGGGCCGGCCGTCGAGGCTGAAGACGAGGTCGTCGAGGGTGAGGTCGCCGTGGACGATGCCGCGGCGGTGGATCTCGGCCAGCCCTTCGGCGACCGGCGCGCACGCCGTGACCACCTCGCCGGCCGGCAGCACGCCGCGGGCGCCGATGATGCCGGCCAGGCTGCCGCCCTCGGCCGCGCCCAGCACGACGACGATGCCGCCGGGACCGTCGACGACGTCGAGGAACGGGATGACATGCGGGTGGTCGACGGCGCGCAGGGCCTGGGCGGCCAGCCGCAGCCGGTCGCGCACCTGCGGGCCGACCTGGCCGATGAAGCGCAGGGTCACGGACGCACCGGTGGCGTCCTCTCGCGCGAGGTACATGGCCGACGCGTCGGAGCCGAGCCGCCGGGTGATCGTGTAACCCGCGGGAGTCTCGAGACCCTGCATCCGCTTATCGTTGCAAACCTCGCGCCCGGATGCCGCATCGGCCGTGTCACAACTCGCGTCACACGACATCCTCAGGCCCCGGATCCGCGCCACCACCCCAGGCAAACCTCGCGCCCGGATGCCGCATCGGCCGTGTCACAACTCGCGTCACACGACATCCTCAGGCCCCGGACCCGCGCCACCACCCCAGGCAAACCTCGCGCCCGGATGCCGCATCGGCCGTGTCACAACTCGCGTCACACGACATCCTCAGGCCCCGGACCCGCGCCACCACCCCAGGCAAACCTCGCGCCCGGATGCCGCATCGGCCGTGTCACAACTCGCGTCACACGACATCCTCAGGCCCCGGACCCGCGCCACTACCCCAGGCAAACCTCGCGCCCGGATGCCGCATCGGCCGTGTCACAACTCGCGTCACACGACATCCTCAGGCCCCGGGCCCGCCGTATCTCGGCCGCGTCGCCGAGCTGATTACGATCGGAGCCATGGACGGGGTCACGCCGCTCGCTGCGCCCGAGAGCCCGTTCGGCCTGCCGCTCTGGCTGGGCATCGCCGTCATGTTCGGCATCGTCGTCGCCCGGGCTCAGGCGACGTACTGGCTGGGCCGGGCGGCGGGGACGGGCATCGCGCGGTCGCGCTGGGGCGAGCGCCTCGGCCGCGACCGGCTGCACCGCGCCGAGCGGGTCGTCGGGCGCTACGGGCCGGTCGCCGTCACGCTCTCGTTCCTGACCATCGGCGTGCAGACGGCGGTCAACGCGGTCGCCGGCGCCACCCGCATGCCGTTCGGCCGCTACCTGGCCGCCATGCTGGTCGGGTCGGCCCTGTGGGCGGTCATCTGGACGGTCGGCGGCCTGGGCGTGATCTGGGGCGCGGTGACGGTGGCGTCGGCGGCGCCGCTGGCGGCCGCGGCGGTGCTGGTCGCGGCCGTCGCCGTCGTGACGGCGGTCATCGGCTACCGTCGTCGGCGCACCCGTCGCCAGCTCGTCCCCGACCAGGAGGCCCGATGACCCGCACACCGACGATCCTCGCCACCAGCGGCGGGTTCTCGTACGACGCGCGCGAGAACCTCCGCCCGGCCGGGCTGGCGCGGCTCGCGCTGCGGCTCACCGAGGCCGAGCGGCCGAAGCTGTGCTTCGTCCCCACGGCGTCCGGCGACAGCACGCTCTACGTGCAGCGGACGTACGCGGCGTTCGCCGGCTGGTCGGTCGACGTGTCGCACCTGAGCCTGTTCCCGATGCCGAACGTCGAGGACATCCGGGCGCACGTGCTGGCGCAGGACGTGCTGTGGGTCGGCGGCGGGTCGGTCGCCGGGCTGCTGGCGATGTGGCGGCTGCACGGCCTCGACGACGTCATGCGCGAGGCCTGGGATGCCGGCGTCGTGCTGGCCGGGGTGTCGGCCGGGTCGATCTGCTGGCACGTCGGCGGCCCCACCGACTCCTTCGGCCCGCGGCTGCGCGCGGTCACCGACGGCCTCGCGCTACTGCCGTACGGCAACGGCGTCCACTACGACTCCGAGGAGCAGCGCCGCCCGCTGCTGCACCGCATGGTCGCGAGCGGTGAGCTGCCCACGTCGTTGGCCACCGACGACGGCGCCGGCGTGCTGTACCGCGGCACCGAGCCGGCCGGCGTGTTCACCGAGCGCGACGGCGCCGGTGGCTACCTGGTCGAGGCGTCCGGTGGGGAGGCCAAGGAGACCGCCCTCCCCGCCGAACGCCTCTGAGCCTCAGCGGCGCGGGTCCGGATCGTCGCGCGGCGCCATACCGTCGACGCCGCTCTTCACCTGCAGGTGGAACTCGCCGTCGTAGCGTTCCAGCCCGTAGTCGACGGCCTGCTCGACGGCCTCGACGCCGCGGTCCTCGCGCAGCATCATCGGATCGGTGCGCAGGTCCTTGGCCAGTGCCACGCACACGCCGACCATCACCAGCATGAACGGCGCCCCGGCCAGGATGGTGATGTTCTGCAGGCCTTCCAAGGCGGTCGCACCGCCTTCGCCGATCATCAGCATGATCGCCGCCACGGCGCCCATGAGCAGCCCCCAGAAGACGACTACGCCCTTCGACGGCTCGATCGACCCGCGCTGCGACAGCGTGCCGGTGACGATGGACGCGGCGTCGGCGCCGGACACGAAGAAGATCGCCACCAGCAGCATGACCAGCACGCTCGCGATGGTCGTGATCGGCAGGTGTTGCAGCACGGAGAACAGCTGTTCCTCCTGCCCGGTCGGGTTCTCCGCGGTGCCGGCGATGTCCTCGCCGCCGCGTTGCAGGTCGATGGCGGTGCCGCCGAAGATGCAGAACCAGATCACGCTGACGACGCTGGGCACCAGCAGGACGCCCACGACGAACTGTCTGATGGTGCGGCCGCGGCTGATGCGGGCGATGAACATGCCGACGAACGGGGTCCACGACATCCACCAGGCCCAGTAGAAGATCGTCCAGCCGGACACCCACTCCTGCATGGCGTCGCCGCCGCTGGCCTCGGTGCGGGCGGCCATCTCGGCGAGGTCGGCGAAGTAGTCGCCGATGGCCGTCGGGAGCAGGTTGAGGATGAAGATCGTCGGGCCGGCGACGAACACGAAGAACGCCAGCGCCGCGGCCAGCACCATGTTCGTGTTGGACAGCCACTGGATGCCGCGCTCGATGCCCGACACCGCGGACGCGACGAACGCGAAGGTCAGCACGGCGATGATCGCCACCAGCAGCCCGGTGCTCACGTCGTTGAGCCAGCCGACCTCCTGCAGGCCGCTGCCGATCTGCAGCGCGCCCAGGCCCAGCGACGCGGCCGTGCCGAACACCGTCGCGAAGATCGCGAAGACGTTGATCGCCCGGCCGAAGCCGCCCTCGATGCGCCGTCGTCCCAGCAGCGGCGTGAACACCGAACTGATCAGCTGGCTGCGGCCGCGCCGGAACGTGCCGTAGGCGATGGCCAGGCCCACGACGGCGTAGATGGCCCACGGGTGCAGCGTCCAGTGGAACAGCGTCGTGGCCATGGCGGTGTTCATCGCCTCGATGCTCTCCGGCTCACCCGTCCCCGGCACGGGGTCGGTGGTGAAGAACGTCAGCGGCTCGTTGACGCCGAAGAACATCAGGCCGATGCCCATGCCGGCGCTGAACATCATCGCGACCCAGGAGGACGTGCGGAACTCCGGCCGCTCGTCGTCGGCGCCGAGCGGAATGCGTCCGTACCGGCTGAACGCCACCCAGAGGATGAAGACGACGAACCCGGTGGCGGTCAGCGCGAACGCCCAGCCGGCGTTGTGCGTGATCCACGACAACGCCTCGGACGAGGCGCTGGCCAGCGAGTCGGTGTCGACGAAGCCCCAGATCACGAACGCGAGAACGATGCCGCCGGCGATGCCGAAGACGATCTTGTCGGTCGGACGTCTCTCCGCGGCGGCGGGCGCGTCGGATCCGGGTCCTTGGACGCCGGCCTTGCGGGCTTGTGTCGTTCCTCGTTCAACAGTCACGTCGGATGGCGTACCCCGGTGGGGCACTTCTCCTCTCTTCACCCACAGCAATGACGCGATTCAACGTAACGGCCGGGGCGCGCCGGGGCACGTCGATCAGTGCTGCCGGTGGGTCGCGTCGAGGAGACGGTCAGGGCTGCAGGACGCTCAGCAGCTCGTACGAGCGCAGCCGGTCGGCGTGTGGCGTCACCGTGGCGACGACCATCAGCTCGTCCGCGCCGGTCCGTTCCACCAGCGCGGACAGCTCCCGCCGGACGGTGTCGGGGCCGCCGGCGATCTGGCCGCCGAGGAACGGCGCGAGCATGTCCAGCTCGGCCGGGGCGAACTCGTGCGCCGCGGCCTCCTCCGGCGTGGGCAGCGGGCCGGGCGCACCCGTCCGGAGCCGCAGCATCGACAGCTTCATCGGCCCGGCCAGCCACTGCGCGCGCTCGTCGTCGTCGGCGAGGATGACGCTGACGGCGACCATCGCGTACGGCGCGGGGTGCGCGGCCGACGGCTGGTACCCGTCGCGGTACAGCGTCAGGGCCGGGACGGTGTTCGCGGCGCTGAAGTGGTGGGCGAAGGAGAACGGCAGCCCGAGCGCCGCCGCTGCCCGCGCGCTGTAGTCGCTGGACCCGAGCAGCCAGACGAGGACGTCCTCGCCGCGGCCCGGCGTCGCGGTGATCGCGGCGTACGGGTGATCGTCCGGCCACTCCCCCGAGAGGAACGCCCGGACCTGGGCCAGGTGCTGCGGGAACTCCTCGACCAGCCGGGGGTCGCTGCTGCCGCGCAGCGCGTGCGCCGTCAGCCCGTCGGTGCCGGGCGCGCGGCCGATGCCGAGGTCGATGCGGCCCGGATGCAGCGCCGCCAGCGTGCCGAACTGCTCGGCGACGACCAGCGGCATGTGGTTCGGCAGCATCACCCCGCCCGACCCGACCCGCATCGACGTCGTCGCCGCGGCCACCGCCGCGATGAGGACCGGCGGCGACGAGCTGGCGATGCCCGGCATGTTGTGGTGCTCGGCCATCCAGTAACGGCGAAAGCCGAGGTCATCGGCGTGCCGGGCCAGCTCCAGGGTCTGTGCCAGCGCGACGGACGGCGTGGAGCCGGTCACGACGGGCGCGAGGTCGAGGACGGACAGGGGTACTCCGCGGAAGGTCGCCACGACAGGTCCCAACCGCGCGGTTGCCGCAGGACTTCCCGGCGGGCGTAGGCTCGACGTCCGTGGGCGAGCTACGGATCATCCGGCATGACGGGTTCGTGCCGTATCAGGAGGCGTGGGACGAGCAGCGGCGCCTGCACGCCGCGCGGGTGGCCGGCGAGATCGGCGACACCGTCGTCCTGCTGGAACACGAGGCGGTCTACACCGCGGGCAAGCGCACCACGCCCGAGGAACGGCCGCTGCTGGATGCCGGTGCGCCGGTCATCGATGTCGATCGCGGCGGCAAGATCACCTGGCACGGGCCAGGGCAGCTCACCGGCTACCCGATCCTGCAGCTGCCCGAGCCGTACGACGTCATCGGCTACGTCCGGCGGGTCGAGCAGCTCATGCTCGACGTCTGCCGCGACTTCGGCGTCGACGCGGTCCGGGTCGACGGCCGCAGCGGCGTCTGGATCCAGCCCGGCGACGGCTCCCCCGACCGCAAGCTCGGCGCCGTCGGGCTGCGCGTCGCCCAGGGCGTCACCATGCACGGCTTCGCCCTGAACTGCGACAACGACCTCGGCTGGTACGACCGCATCATCGCCTGCGGCATCAGCGACGCCGGCACCACCACGCTGTCGCGGGAGCTGGGCCGCCGGGTCACCGTCGCCGAGGCGCTGCCGTATGTCGAAGGTCACCTCGACGAGCTGCTCGCGCTGCAGCCGCAGACGTAGGGTGGAGGGGTGACTGTCGCGCCGGAGGGACGTCGGCTGCTGCGCCTCGAAGTGCGCAACGCCGAGACGCCGATCGAGAAGAAGCCTTCCTGGATCAAGACGAAGGCGACCATGGGCCCGGAGTACCGCGAGCTGCAGTCGCTGGTGAAACGCGAGGGCCTGCACACGGTCTGCCAGGAGGCCGGTTGTCCCAACATCTTCGAGTGCTGGGAAGACCGCGAGGCCACGTTCCTCATCGGCGGCGACCACTGCACCCGCCGTTGTGACTTCTGCCTCATCGACACCGGCAAGCCCGACGACCTCGACCGCGACGAGCCCCGCCGCGTCGCCGAGTCCGTCCAGGCCATGGGGCTGCGCTACGCCACCGTCACCGGCGTCACCCGCGACGACCTCCCCGACGAAGGTGCCTGGCTGTACGCCGAGACCATCCGCGAGATCCACAAGTTCAACCCCAACACCGGGGTCGAGATCCTCACCCCCGACTTCTCCGGCAAGGCCGACCTCCTGCAGCAGGTGTTCGACGCGCAGCCGCAGGTGTTCGCGCACAACGTCGAGACCGTGCCGCGCATCTTCAAGCGCATCCGGCCGGCGTTCCGGTACGAGCGCTCGCTGGACGTCATCTCCATCGCCCGCGCCGCCGGCATGATCACCAAGTCCAACCTCATCCTGGGCATGGGCGAGACCCGCGAGGAGATCTCCCAGGCGCTGGCCGACCTCCACGGCGCCGGCTGCGACCTCATCACCATCACGCAGTACCTGCGCCCGTCCGTGCGTCACCACCCGATCGAGCGGTGGGTGAAGCCCGAGGAGTTCGTCGAGCTGCAGGCCGAGGCCGAGGAGCTGGGCTTCGCCGGCGTCATGTCCGGGCCGCTGGTGCGCTCGTCGTACCGCGCCGGACGGCTCTACCGGCAGGCCATGGAGGCCCGCGCCGCCCGCTGACCCGTGATCGGTAGGCGCCGCCATGGCGCGAGGCTGCCCGCATGACGCAGCAACCGTGGCCCGGCGACCCCGCGGCGGCCTGGCGGCGTGCACCGATCGACGGCCCGGCCCCGCCGTCGAGGCGCCCGGCTCCGCCCGACCTGTCCGACTTCGAGACCTTCACCAGGCTGCTGCCGCACCGTGGCGAGTACCTGGCGATGCCGCTGATGTACGGCATCGGCGGCGCGTTCTGCGTCGCCGTGGGCCTGCACCTCATGCGCTACCAGAGGCCGCTCGACCCGTTCGACGGCACGCTGCCGGGGTGGCTGGGGCTGATCGCGTACTGGCCGCCGTGGTTCCTGGTGCTCGGGCTGGGCGTGGCCTGGCTGTGCTGGGCGCCGATGTCGTACGTGCGCGGCAAGCGCGACCACCCGCGCCGCCTGCGGGAGCTGTACGAGCGGATCAACCGCGACGGCATCATGGTCCAGACGTTCCTGAGCACCCTGCGACTGGAGGCGCACGAGGGCACCGACCCGTCCAGGATCGCCATCGAGACCCGAATCGGCGATACCCAGGCGGGCCGGCTGCACGCCGCCTTCCACCACTGGCTGGACGCGCTGCGCGACGACGGCGACGCGCGCACAGCCGCGCAGGAGCGCATCGGCGAGCGCCGGGTGCTGCCCGCCACCGAACTGTTCGGCCCCGAGGCGCAGGGCGGCTACCTCATCCGCGCCACGTCCATCAACCCGTGGCAGGTCCTGCTGCCCGAGACGGGCGACGACGGCACCGTGCGATGGACCATCGAAGGAGTCCGCGACCGCTGAGGTCCGCGCGGGGCACGACGCCGTTGCGAATCCATGAACAGCAGGTCGACCTCCTGAGTCGACGTGGAATGGACGTCGGCGACCGGAACGACGAGGCCGGGCGAGCCGACGAGTTCTACCCGGGCACTCGGCTGTCCGACGTGGTCGCACTGGACGACTTCGATGCCAGGCTGAGAGCCGCCACCTTCTCCGTCCTCGCACCGACCGAGCTGGCACTTCGCGCGCCGCTCGGTCATGAGCTCGGCCGCGTGGACCCATGCGTGCACCTCGATCCCAGCAAGCTGTCGACAAGGGCCCAGCGAGGCGAGACCTATCGCAGATGGCTCGCTCGTTACCGGGCCGAGCTGAGCTCCTCGCGGGAGGACTTCGGCTCGGACGAACCACGCTTCTGCCTGCCGTGGTGAGGTCGTTCCCCGCCTTCCGAGCCGTACCGCTGGCACATCTGGGTGCACAAGACAACTGGCAGGTCGCAAGTCGCCTCTGGCGGCGCTGACCCCGATCGGTCAGAGGCCGAACCAGCCCTTCTCCGCCACGACGATGTCGCGCGCGGCGCCGTCGGTGCCGACGATCACCACGTGGTCGGTGGGCGACGGGCCGCCCGGTGAGCCGAACGGTCCCTCCCAGCCGGCCTCGACGATCAGGACGACCTCGCCGGACGGGGCGGTGGAGGCCGACTCGACGCCGCCGCGCACGTCGAGGGTCGCGGTGATCTCGCCGGACTCGACGTCGACCACGGTGAGCCGCCGGTTCTCCTCGTCGTTGGGGCCGGCGCTGCTCTGGACGATGACGTGGCCGCTCGCCAGGCCGGCGGTCGTCAGAACCGCCTCGTCGCCGGGTTCGAAGAGGTCGTACGGCCAGTCCAGGCCGACGCAGGACCGCTCCGGCGGCAGCCGCGGCACGACCTCCTGGACCAGCCCGGCGGCGTAGAAGTCGACCGGCGACAGCTCGCGCCGCACCCCGTTCTCGACGACGTTCAGCCGCGTGATCGCCAGCCCGGCCGGCGTGCCTTCCGGCGGCACGAGGCCGATGTCGCCGGTCTCGGCCACCTCGCGGGTCTGGTCGTACGTGACGTGCGCGGCGCCGCCCTCGCGCCCGAGCTGGCACCCCCACGCGTCGCGGGTCGCGTCGTCGGCGGCCGTCGCGGCGGTCTCGTCGAGCGGGAACAGCCGGGTCTCACCGTCGTCGGTCGCGAACAGGACGGCCTCGCGACGCGGGTCGTACACGTAGTTGTCCCACCGGCCGTGCGGCACCTCGTCGCCGAGCCCGTCGATGTCCTCGTCGCTCGCCACGGTGTCGCCGTCGTCCAGCTCGATGATCGCCACACCGAACGTGTGCCGCACGTACACGTACCGTTCGCCGGCCGCCACGACCTCCGGACCCCACGTCGCCTCCGGCAGGTCCGCGTCCCAGACCGTCTCCCCCGTCGCGACGTCGACGGCCAGGACGCCCGTGCCCAGGCCGCCGGGGCGCAGGCCCGGCATGCCGTTGTCGTCGTACCCGATCAGCGCGACGTCGCGCCCGTCGATGGTGGTGAGGAACGGCGGGCCTTCGATCGACGCGGTCGTCCGGATCACGAAGCCCGGCACGACGTATGCGCCGAGGAGGAGGACGAGCAGCATCAGGCCGGATACGACCGCGCCCAGGCGTTTGAGCATCAGAACCACCGCATTCCGGGAGCGCCGACCGGAAACTCGGTGAAGCCGCCGGCGGTGACCACGACCAGCAGGCCGGTCTCGTCGCCGGTCTCGGTGAGGATCAGCACCCGGTCGCCGGGCGCGTTCACCACCTGCCGAAGCGATCCGGGCAGCCGGTACGTGTGGGCCGGTTCGTAGGTCGCCGGGTCGACGATCGACAGCATCGAGTGCGGCTGTTCCAGCGCCTCCAGGACGTAGAACCCGGACCCGGCGGCGATGCCGTACCGCTCGGCGCCGGTGTCGAGCAGGAAGAAGTCGGTCCGGGTGGCCCAGGTGTTGAGGTCGATCGAGCTGCCGTCGGCCGCGAGGGCGCTCTTCGACGTCGTGCCCGACTCGTCGCCGTAGAGGTCGCGGACGGTGTCGACGTTCAGGGCGTCGCGCCACCGGTCGGCGGCGTCGGGGTCGGCCGGCTGCGCCGTCATGGTCCCCACCGGCACGGCGAGCACCTCGCCGCCGGACGTGAGGGTGACGACGGCGTCCGTCGCGGCGTCGTAGGCGTACGCGGTGAGCGACGCCAGGTACCCCGCGCCGAGGCCGTCGATGCCGTCGCCGCGGGCCACCACGTCGCCGTCGCCCAGGTCGACGATCACCAGGCCGTCGTCGGTGGTGACGTACGCGTACCCGTCGCCGGCCGCCAGCACACCGGCTTCGATGGCCGGGTACGCGGCGGAGAGCTGGCGGTCCCAGAGGTGCTCGCCGGTCTCGAGGTCGATCGCCGCCACCCGGACGGTGATCTCGCGTGCGAAGGCCCACAGGATCGCGCCCATGGTCCCGCCCGCCTCGTGCCGGTACGCGACGACGGCGACGTCGCGGCCGTCGATCGTGGTGACCGCGAGGTCCAGCGACGGCCGCGTGGGCCCGTCGACGCCGTCGACGGCGAGGGCGGTGACACCGGCTCCCAGCACGGCGACGACCAGCGCGAGCACGACGAGCAGCCGGCGCCTCATGCGCCACCACCTCCGCCGTCGCCGCAGGGCTGGCGATACTCGTCGGCCCGCGGGTCGAACGCGACCGGCCCGTCGCCGTCCAGCTCGATCAGGGCGTCGGAGCCGCCGGGGACCGTGTGCACCCACAGCCGGGCGCCCGGCAGCGGCACCCGCTCGGGGTCGGTCACCAGCCGGGCGGTCAGCCGCTGCCCCGCTCCGTAGCCGACGACCACCTCGAACTCCGGCAGCGACGACGGCCACGACTTCAGGAACCGCACCGACTCCAGGACACCGGCGTCGCGCCGGCCGCGAGCGCGCAGCTCCCGCATACCCGCCTGACGGCGCATCGCGCCCCGCGCCAGCACGACCCCGCGGCCGGTCAGGATCGCGCCGGCCAGCGCGACCGAGCCCGGGAAGGCGGCGCCGATCAGCACCGGGACGTTCGAGCTGTGGTCGGACCACGCGTGCCTGAGGGGCGCCGTCAGAGCGCCGCCGAACCCCAGCAGCCCGAGTCCCAGCATGAGCCGCGTCCCCGCGCTAGACCGGCCGGTCAGCCACTCACCCATCGCGTTGACGGCGACACCGCCGGCCAGCGCCACGACCGCCGGCGGCCCGGCCCACAGGGCGACGGTGCCGAGCCCGTGGCCCGCCATCATCACGTCCATGAGCACCACGGTCGTGACCGGGACGGCCGCCGCGTAGACCAGGCACACGAGGACGAACAGCGTCCAGGCTCCGGCGCTGCGACGCGGCCGCTCCCGCACGATGTGGTCGCCGGTGTCGTGGACCGAGAACACGACGTCGGAGTAGTCGGTGGTTCCCATGCGCCCGACGTTGTCAGGCGCGTCGTCCCTACCGATCACGGATTCGGCCGACGTTGTCGGTGCCCGCCCGTAGGGAGGGCACCCTCCCTCGAGGGGCGGGCCATACTCCGGCTCGCGTTCATGTCGCCGTCCCTGCGGTCGCGGGCGCGTACGCCGTCGAGAAGGCGCCCCAGAACAGCGGCGAGCAGGACGGGTCGCCGGTGCGCCACCAGCGGGCGGCTCGGTCGCGCTGCCAGGCCACCTGCGCCGCCACCGGGTCGGGCGCCTCGTGCGCGTCGTTCACCGCGACGACGGCGTCGGCCAGCCCGCCGCCCGGCAGCCCGGCGTCGGTCGGCAGCGGCCAGCGCGCGGCCGTCACGTGCTCGGCCCCGCCTTGCACCATGGCCGCGACCAGCCCGGACGACTCGGCGAAGCGGGCGTCGCCGCCGCTTTCGCAGGCGATCAGGGCGACCCGGGCGGGCAGCCGCCACGGCCGCGGATCGTCGGTGCGGTGCCCGAAGGCGAGGTCGGCCGCGGTGAGCGGACGGTGCGCGCCGACCGGCGCCGCGCGGCCGGGCGCCGACGCCGGGCAGGAGAGGTGCAGTGCGGCGCCGAGCCCGTGCTCGGCCGTCGTCACGTGCCCGACGTAGAGGAACCGGGCGGCGGTGGCCAGCTCACCCTCCAGCCGATCGCGGTCGACGTCGTCGCGGCGGAACGCGTCGGTGGCCGACGAGACGGCCGGGCGCAGCCGCGGCCTGAGGGCGTCGGCCATCGCCGCCAGCGTGGACCCGGCCTCGACCGGCCCGAGCACCGAGCCGAGCGCGGACCCGTCCGGGAAGCCGGGCACCCGCGGGTCCAGCGCCGCTGCCAACGGACCGTCCGGGTCCCACGGCGCGACCCGGCGGCCGATCGCGTGGCGCACGGTCGCGGGCGGCAGCACTGAGACGTCGACGAGATCGGCGACCCGCTCCCCCGCGTCGCCGGGCAGCGCCTCCCAGGGCACCTGCGCGGTCGACGGCGACGGCTGGACGCGCAGGTGCGGGCGGACGCCGCGGACGCCCAGTTCGTTCAGCTCGGCCGCCAGGCGGAACGGCAGCAGCGTCTGCGCCAGCCGGGTGCTGAGGGCGTGCTCGCGCTCGCGGTCCAGCAGCGGGCCGCCGAGCGCACGGGCGAGCGCCGCGGCCGAGTCCTCGCCGGGCAGCGGCGACGGCAGTGCCCGGGCGAGGTCGTCGAGGGCGGGCTGGACGCGGGAACGCTCCAGCGCCGTGACGCGCGGCTCGCCCGGCGCGTGCTCCCACCGCCACGTCACATACAGGTCACCGGCGTCGACGAACTTCACCTGGACGACCGGCCGCGCGGCGCCGAGGCCGTCGAGCACCCGCAGGTCGACGGCGGGCCGGCGGCGCAGGCTCACCATGCCGGCACCACCTCGGCGGAGCGCACCGGGAACCCGTAGCGCTCCTCGGCGGCGTCGATGAAGCCGTCCAGCACGCCGTCGCCGGACGGCAGCATCCGCAGCCGCGGCGGCAGCGCCAGCAGCTCGGTGTCCGGCGGAGCGAACCCGGGGCCGTCGGTCGCGGCGGCGCTGAGCGCGGCCCAGGCATGCCCGGCGAACGCGTCGTCGGCGTCGAGCAGCCGGGGCGAGTCGGCGGACGGCGTCAGGGTCACCGTCGCGGCCGCGTGTTCGACCAGCTCGAACGCCAGAGCCGTCCACTCCAACCGGGTGACCAGCTCGAACGCCAGCGTCAGCGCGGGCGCGGCGACGGAGCGGGCCCACCGTTCGCGCACCG
This sequence comes from Jiangella sp. DSM 45060, assembly GCF_900105175.1. Classification (NCBI taxonomy): domain Bacteria; kingdom Bacillati; phylum Actinomycetota; class Actinomycetes; order Jiangellales; family Jiangellaceae; genus Jiangella; species Jiangella sp. DSM 45060. Next base: position 3,824,432 of record NZ_LT629771.1, read on the forward strand.
GCCCGGCGGCGAAGCCGTACCGGATCGCGTCGGTCGCGAGCGCGGCGGGCAGCACCAGGCCGAGCGCGGCCTCGCGGCGGCGGACGCGTTCCTTGCGGCGCGGCGTGATGCGGGTCGAGGCGGCGACGATCATCGCCCGGCGGACGTCGACGCGGGCGGTCTCGTGCCGCAGCCCGAGCCGTTCGCACCGCTCCCGGGCGGCCAGGTAGACCTCCTCACCGGCGGCGAAGCCCTGGACGACGGTGGTGAGGTCGCCCTGCAGCAGCAGGCACTCGGTCAGCTGCGCGGCGTCGCCGGCATCGGCCAGCACCGTCACGGCGGACGACAGCAGCTGCTGCGCCGCACCCGGCCGCGCGCGGCGCAGCGCGACCGCCGCCCGCCCCACCTGGCAGCCGGCGACGTCGTGGACCCGGCCGAGCCGCTCGTACGCCTCCTGCGCGGCGGCGAACCCACGCTCGGCCGCCGCGAGGTCGCCGCGACCCAGCGCCTGCCGGGCCTGGTTCTCCAGCGCGAGGGCCTGTGCGGCCTCGTCGCCGGTCAGCGCGTGCAGTTCGGCGGCCAGGCCGAGCTGCTGGGCGGCGGCCTCGTGGTCGCCGACGCGGGCGGCCAGCGCCGCGAGGTTCGCGTGCGCGTGCCCGGCCAGCCCCGGGTCGCGCTCGTGCGCGACGGCGAGCGCCCGGCGCAGCGCCGCCTCGGCCTCCGCCGCCCGGCCCAGGCTCAGCAGCGAGACGCCGCGGCTGTTGTGCAGCGCGAAGACGAGGACAGCCGGCGCCTCAGGAGCGGCGCCGGGCGCGGGACCGGCCGGGAGGTCCGCGGCCGCGGCGCCGTGCCGGGCGACCTTGTCGGTGCGCGCCCCTACAGTAGGTGGCCCACCCGGCCGGGAGGGGTGGGTACTGTCCGGCTCCGGCCCGCCGTCCACGTCGGCGGCGGCCGGGTCGTCCGCGGCCGCGGCGCCGTGCCGGACGACCTTGTCGGTGCGCGCCCCTACAGTAGGTGGCCCACCCGGCCGGGAGGGGTGGATACTGCCCCGCTCCGCCCCGCCGTCCACGTCGGCGGCGGCCGGGTCGTCCGCGGCCGCCGCGCCGCGCCGGACGACCTTGTCGGTGCGCAGCCCTACAGTAGGTGGCCCACCCGGCCGGGAGGGGTGGATACTCCCCCGCTCCGCCCCGCCGTCCACGTCGGCGGCGGCCGGGTCAAGGACCGCGACGGCAGCCGGGTCGTCCGCGGCCGGGTCGCCGATGGCGGCCGCGGCGGCGTCCAGGTCGCGCAGCGCGTCGGCGCTGCGGCCCAGCCGCTCCAGCGTCTGCGCCCGGTTGACCAGCGTCGCCGCCCGGGTGGCCGGGCCGCCCGCGGCGAGGCTCTCGTCGGCCAGCGCCAGCGCGGCGGCGAGGTCACCCTGGTCGTCGGCGACCATGGCGAGCAGGTGCAGGGCGCGGGCCCGCAGATCGCGGCCCTCGGCGTCGTCGCAGCCCTCCGTGGCGGCACGGATCGCGGCGAGGATCGCCTCGGCCGCCTCCGGCCGGCCCGCCGCCAACTCCGCCGCGGCGGTGGCGAGCTCGCGCCCGTGCTCCGCCCAGCGCGGGCCGTACGCCGCCGCGGAGCCGAGCCCCGCCCGGGCGGCGGAGCCGAGCCCCGCCCGGGCGGCGGGGCCGAGCCCGGCCCGGGCGGTCACGTGGCCGCCCGCTCGGTCAGCGTGGCGTCCGGCGCGGCCGGCCGGGCCCGCGCGGCGGCGACGATCGCAGCCCGGCGGGCGAGGTCGTCCGGGCGCACCGGCTCGGGCGCGGTCGTCAGGGCCGGCACGTAGACGAGCGCGGCCCGCTCGGCGGCCGGCAGCAGCAGCGCAGACGCCGGGATCGTCGCCGTCCCGGCGAACAGTCCCTCGCGGGTCGGCGCGAGCACGACATCCGCCGGGCCGAACCGGGCGCGCAGCGCCGTCGCGGGCGCCCATGGATCGGGCGCGGCCGGCACCGAGACCTCCACGACGGTGTCGTCGGCGCGGCGGATCGTCCAGCTCGCCTCCGCGGCGGCGTCGACGAGGCCCGGCGGGACGTCCGTCCAGCTCACCGGCGTGGACCCGCGCGCCACCAGCACGCCGGCGCCGTCGCCGGGACCACCGGCGGCAAGCGCGAGGCCGGCCCGCTCCGGGGTGACGACGGCGGCGGGCAGCGCGACGCCGTAGTCCTCGGCGACGGCGACGAGCGCCGCCGCCAGCTCGGGGTGCCCGTGCGGCGGCGCGGCGACCGCGAGCGCCCGCTCCACCGCCTCGTCGTCGTCCAGCAGGTGCTCCGCCGCGGCGGCCGCGACGGCACGCTCGGCCCGCAGCAGGCCGCGGTCCAGCGCCAGCACCCCGGCGGCGGCCGACGCGGGCCACCAGGCCTCGGCCCAGGTCAGCCGCGCGAGCGTGCGGACGGCGTCGAGGACCCGCCGGTCCGCGGGCACGGCCGCGACGTCGATGCCGTCCGGTGTCGCGTCCTGAACCGCCGCGGCGACGTCTACGCCGTACAGCTCCCAGAGCCACCCGGCGGCGCGGCCGGTGTCGTGGACCGTGGCGGACGGCAGCTCCGTCGGCGCGACGACGTCCCAGGTCAGCAGCGCGCCAGCGGCCTCGACCAGCGCCGTCCGCTCCGGGTGCGCGGGCGGCGGCCCGACGCTCACGCCGTCGGCCGTGCGGGTGACGATCACGGCCGGGCCTCCGCGTCGCGGGACAGCGCGGTGCGCAGCCGGTCGCGCTGGTCGAGGATGACCGAGCGCAGCACGCCGTCCAGCAGGTCCCAGCACTGACCGGCGTCGACGTCCTGACCGCGCAGCTCACGGCCGTGCAGCCGGACCCACAGCCGGCGCAGGTACGCGGCCCGCACGTCGCGCACCTCGGCCCGCAGCTCGTCCGGGACGGCGGCCGCCTCGGCCGGAGGCAGCCGCAGCACGCGGTGCACGTACGCCTCGCGCCGCCAGCGCGACCGCAGCCGGGACCGCGCGTCGTCCGGCGCCCGTCCGGTGTCGTCGTCCAGGGCCGCGGCGGCGGCGCGGCCCAGCGCCAGCAGCACCCGGCCGGGCTCGCCGGCCAGCTGCCACGGCCGCGCGGACCGGCCGATCTCGGCGCCGACCAGCGCGGCGACGTCGCCGTCGATCGGGTGCCCCGTCGCGACCCCGGCGAACAGCCGCTCCAGGACGGAGCGGTCGAACGGCTTCGGCAGTCCCCGCTTCGACGCGGCGTCGCCGAGCCCGGGCGGCGTGACGGACGCGCGGTCGGTCAGGCCGTGGTGGCGGGCCGCGCCGGGCGGCTCCAGGTGCGCGGCGTCGCAGCTGCCGTGCCCGCCGTCGACGAGCGCCGCCCAGGCCCGCGGATCGGGCGCCGTGGCGCAGGTCGCCAGCACCTCGTCCAGCTGCGGCGCCGGTTCGGACGGAGCGGCCGGCGCCTCGCGCGCCGTCCAGGCCGCGTCCAGCCGGCGGGCCAGCTCGGCGGCGTGCGCGGGGTCGGTGACGTAGGCGCGCACGGCGGCCGCCGTCACCCGTCCGTCCGCCGTCCGAGCCGCCGCGACGGTGGCGGCGGCCAGCTCGGCGGCGCCCGCGACGTCGTCGGGGTGACCGTGCCGGTGGGCCAGCTCGTAGCAGCGCTGGAAGTACCGCTCCTGCGGATTGCCGTCGGTGACCCCGGCGCGCCGTCGCTCCCGCTTGACCAGCACGAACCAGGCCGCCGTCGCCGTCAGGACGGGTCCGGCGGCGGCCACGAGCCGGGTGAGGTCCGCCGCGTCGGCCGCGGCGACCGTCGCGCCGGCGAACCGCGGGTTCTGCGCCGGCCGCAGCACCAGGGGGTCGAGGATCAGCCGGACCGTGCGGACCAGCGGCCGGCCGGAGGCGTTGCTCAGCGGAGTGACGCCGTCGCCGAGCCCGGCCCAGGCCTGCGCCAGCAGCTGATCGCGCGGGACTCGGGTGGCCGCGTCGAGGGTGGTCCCGCCGCGGCTGCTCACGGTGTCGGATTCTACCGGCCGCCCGTTGGCCGACCTCGGCGTTCACCCGGTCGGGCGAGCGGCCCGCCAGGAAGTACTCTTCTCCCCATGGCACGCAACGACGACCAGGGGACGCCCGAGAAGACCGGGCGCATCGCGCAGATCCGCCAGACGTACAAGATGGCGCGCCGGTCCGACCGCTGGGTCGGCTGGATCACGCTGGGCATCCTGCTCGGCGTCCTCGCGCTCGCGGTCGTCGTCGGCATCTTCGTCGGCCCGCTGTGGCTGTGGATCATCGTCGGCCTGCCCATCGCGCTGCTGGGCGCCGCCATCGTGTTCGGGCGGCGGGCCGAGCGGGCCGCGTACTCCCAGATCGAGGGGCAGCCCGGCGCCGCCGCGGCCGCGCTCGGCACGCTGCGCCGCGGCTGGGAGACCACCCCCATGGTGGGCGCCAACCGCTACCAGGACGTCGTCCACCGCGCCGTCGGCCGGCCCGGCATCGTGCTCATCGGTGAGGGCAGCGTCCCCGGCCGGGTCGCCAACCTGCTCGCGCAGGAGAAGAAGCGGCACAGCCGGGTCGCGCCGGAGATGCCGGTCGTCGAGGTCATCGTCGGGCGCGAAGAGGGCCAGGTGCCGCTCCCCCGGCTCACCCGGCACCTCAACAAGCTGCCGAAGAACATCCGCCCGGCCGAGGTCACCGAGCTGCGGGCGCGGCTGCGCGCGCTCGGCAGCACGCCCATCGGCATCCCGAAGGGCCCGCTGCCCAAGGGCGCCCGCATCCCGCGCGGCACCCAGATGCCCGGGCGCTGAGCCCGGTCAGCGGGCGTTCACGACCACCGTGTTCGACGCGAGGTCGTGCAGGCCGCGGCCGTCGCGCAGGGCCACCACCGGTGGGATGATCAGCGCGATCATCAACGTCCGCACCGCCGCGATGAGCGGGCTGATGCGCCGTCCGCCCAGGTGAGCGACGCGCAGCCCGAGCATCAGCTGCCCGAGGCTGCCGCCGGCCAGCGTCGTCGACGCCACCACCAGCAGGTACCAGCAGATCAGCGGCAGCCAGAACACGTCGCTCTGCGCGTCCCACACGCCGGTGTTCCCGCCGGTGACGATGAACGCGACCAGGTTGCCGGCCAGCCAGTCGAGCAGCAGCGCGGCGAACCGCCGTCCCCAGCCGGCGGCGGAGCCGGGGCCGTGGTCGGGCAGCTGCAGATCGGGGGACGTGGAGCTCACCCTGTGAGCCTAGGCGGTGGGCGCCGCGCCGCGCGGACCGCCTCCACATCGCACGTAACACTGGCGAAACACTCGGGACACGGCCGGGAAATCCCGGGAATCTAGCGTCCCGACCACGAGGGTCATACGGTCAACGCCGACTGTGACGGATGCGGATACTGCGCCGCCGAGGCGCGAAGGAGATGCGGATGTTCACCAACCCGGACGAGCTGCTGAGGTTCGTCAAGGACGAGGGCGTCGAGTTCATCGATGTCCGCTTCTGCGACCTGCCAGGCGTCATGCAGCACTTCAACGTGCCGGCCTCGGCCTTCGACGCCGACGCCATCGCCGAGGGCCTCATGTTCGACGGCTCCTCGATCCGTGGCTTCCAGGCCATCCACGAGTCCGACATGAAGCTCATGGCCGACCCCGCCACGGCGTTCGTCGACCCGTTCCGCAAGGCCAAGACCCTCGCGCTGAACTTCTCCATCGTCGACCCCTTCACCAACGAGCCGTACAGCCGCGACCCCCGCAACATCGCAGCCAAGGCCGAGGCGTACCTCGCCAGCTCCGGCATCGCCGACACCGTGTACTTCGGCCCCGAGGCCGAGTTCTACGTCTTCGACGACGTCCGCTTCGAGACCAAGGCGAACGCCGGCTACTACCACATCGACTCCATCGAGGGCGCCTGGAACACCGGCCGCGTCGAAGAGGGCGGCAACCGCGGCTACAAGACGCGGTACAAGGGCGGCTACTTCCCCGTCCCGCCGGTCGACCACTACGCCGACCTGCGCGACGACATGGTCAAGGCGATGACCACCGTCGGCATCGAGATCGAGCGGGCCCACCACGAGGTCGGCACCGCCGGCCAGGCCGAGATCAACTACAAGTTCGACACCCTCAAGCACGCCGGCGACCGCCTGATGCTGTTCAAGTACATCGTCAAGAATGTCGCCTGGGAAGCCGGCAAGACCGCCACCTTCATGCCGAAGCCGCTGTTCGGCGACAACGGCTCGGGCATGCACTGCCACCAGTCGCTGTGGAAGAACGGCGACCCGCTGTTCTACGACGAGCTCGGCTACGGCGGCCTGTCCGACATGGCGCGCTGGTACATCGGCGGCCTGATCAAGCACGCCGACTCCCTGCTGGCCTGGACCAACCCGACGGTGAACTCGTACCACCGCCTGGTGCCGGGCTTCGAGGCGCCGGTCAACCTGGTCTACTCGCAGCGCAACCGGTCGGCGGCGGTCCGCATCCCCGTCACCGGCACGTCGCCGAAGGCCAAGCGCATCGAGTTCCGCGTCCCGGACCCGTCCAGCAACCCGTACCTCGCCTTCTCCGCCATGCTCATGGCCGGCGTCGACGGCATCCGCAACAAGATCGAGCCGCCCGAGCCGGTCGACAAGGACCTGTACGAGCTGCCGCCCGAGGAGCACGCCAGCATCGCCACCGTCCCGGCATCGCTCGGCGAGGCCCTCGACGCCCTCGAGTCCGACCACGACTACCTCCTCGAGGGCGGCGTCTTCACCGATGACCTGGTCGAGACCTGGATCGACTGGAAGCGCACCAACGAGATCGACCCGATCCGGCTGCGTCCGCACCCGCACGAGTTCGAGCTCTACTTCGACATCTGATCGCAGGGCACTCCCCTGACGGGAGCCGCCGGCCGCCTGCCTCGAGGCGCGGCCGGCGGTTCTCTTTTTGGAGCCGTCCGCCGGGCCGAGACGTCCGGGTCACGGCCGGCCGAAGATCGCCCGGAGACTCTCGATCGGGACCTTGGGCACCCGGTCGGCGGAGGTCAGGCCGTTCTGTTCCTGGAGGGTGTCGGTGAGCTGGGTGTAGCAGTAGCCGGCGAGACCGCTCGAGAGCGTCGCCGCCACCAGCGCACTCAGCTGCGACAGGAAGTCCTGCTCGTCCTCGGCGTCGCCGTACCCGCTCCACGCCTCGTCACCGTTGTGCAGGTTGATCCCGCCGAACTCGGTGAGCACCATCGGGCGACGCGGCCCGTCGCCGTGGCCGGCGAGCAGCAGCCGGCGGCCGCCGGAGCGCTCGGTCCGGACGGTGTTCCGTGCCGCTTCGAGGCTGCCGAAGCGGCCGCGGAGGGCGGCCGCGTCGTGGGTGTAGTCGTGGATCCCGACGACGTCGCCGGCGACGTACTCCCAGCCGTCGTTCCCGAGCACGACGCGCGTGGGGTCCAGCGCCTTGAGGAGTGCGTGGACGCCGGCGACGGCCGAGCGCTGCGCCGCGCTGTGCTCGAGGTGGGCGACGCCCCAGCTCTCGTTGTACGGCACCCACGCGACGACGCACGGGTGGTTCCGATCGCGTTCGACGATCTCGAACCACTCCTGGGTGAGCCGGCGCAGCGACCGAGGGCTGAAGGCGTAGCTCGCCGCGGTGTCCGCCCAGACGACCAGACCGAGGCGGTCGCACTCGTACAGGAACCGGGGGTCGGCGACCTTCTGGTGCACCCGCAGCCCGTTGAACCCGAGGTCCTTGATCAGTTCCGCCTCGGCCCGCAGGGCCTGCGGAGACGGCGCCGCGAGATGGGTCGCCGGCCAGTAGCCCTGCTCGAGCACCATGCGCAGGAAGTAGGGGTGTCCGTTGAGGATGAAGTGCCGGTCGTCGACGCCGACGGTGCGCAGCCCCAGATAGGACGTCACGTGATCGACCCGGTCCGCGCCTCGCGCCACGACGACCTCGACGTCGATGAGATGCGGGTGTTCGGGCGCCCATCGCAGGTCGTTCGGTTCGATGTGCAGCTGCGGATCGACCAGGTGCACCCGGGTGGTCAGCGTGGCGCCCAGGAGCTGGTGCCGTGACCGGCTCAGGGTCCGGCCGCCGAACGAGAACACCAGCTCGACGTCGATGCCGTCCCACGGTCCGGTGACCTCGACGGTCGTCTCGACGGAGTCGTCCGCGGCGACAGCGAGGCCGAGCCGGCTGACGTGGGTCCGCGGGACGTGCTCGAGCCAGACCGAGCGCCAGATGCCGGAGGTGCGCCGGTACCAGATGGCGTGCGGCTCGGCCTGCCAGTCCTGCTTGCCGCGGGGTTGTTCGAGGTCCTCCGCGGCGTCGTAGCTGCGAACCGTCAGGATGTTGGCGCCCCGCGGGCTCAGGCTCTGGGTGATGTCGAAGCTGAAGCGCGCCTGCCCGCCTTCGTGGAAGCCGAGGTACTGGCCGTTGAGCCACACGTGCGCGTGGTAGTCGACGGCCTCGAAATGCAGCAGGACGCGCTGGTCAGCGGGGATGTCGATGGGGCCGAGGTCGCGCCGGTACCACAGCACGTTCGCGACGTCGCGGCCGATGCCCGAAGCGGTGGACTCCGGCGGGAACGGCACGGTGATCGTGTCCGCCGCGCCCCAGTCGCTGCCGGCGTCGAAGAGCCGGAGGTCGACGCCACGGTCCGCCGCGTCCTCCAGGAACGACCACGGGCCGTCGAGGAGAACCCAGCCCGTCCGGCGCAGTTGCGGCCGGGGGTAGGCGTCGTCGTTCTCAGCTCGGCCGCCGGGCGCCCAGCCGGCGCGGATCGTGGCGGTCGGGGCGGCGGGCGTGATGCTGGTCGTCATCAGGTGGCATCTTCCGGTGCGAGGACCCACTGGGTGTCAGGGGTCAGGGACGAGAGGACGAAGGTCAGCCGGGTCGTGCCGGGTCGCCGCGCCCGTGGTGGCTCGCCGGTGACGGGGCAGCGGGCCGGCGCTCCGCCGAGCTGTTCGCGGGTGGTGTCGTCGTCGGTCTCGACGATGAGGTGGATCGTCGGCGTAGCGGTGTCACCGGGTGCCCCGACCAGACGCCACATGCTCGCGGCCAGGCCGGGCGCCGCCGTCTCGATGCGCACCACCCGGCAGGCGGGCGGCCGGGTTCCGGTCCCGACGTGAACGGTCCCGGTGGCCTCGTCGACGTCGGCCCATCCGTCGTCGTCCCGGTTCGGGCGCTCGAGGATGGACGTGCAGCGCCGCGGCCGGCGATCCCGCACCGGACCGAAGCCGAGGAGGGCGACCGCACCCGCCTCCAGGTGGACGGCGCCGGCGGCGGACGAGTCCACGTCCCGCGTGTGGGTTCCGGTGGAGTCGACGACGGTGAGCCGTCCCGGTGCATCGGCGGAGCCGGTGAGGAGGATCGTGGTGTCGACCGCATTCTGGGCCCGGTTCCAGACCAGCACGGCGCTGCTGGGTCCGTCGGCACTCGCGATGGCGCCCATGCCCACGGGACCATCGACCTCGACGGCGACCCGGGTCAGCGGCATCTGCTGGTAGAACTCGTAGACCTCGTAGATGGGCTTGGGCCGGCCGTCGATGTCGATCATCCCGGAGAAGTTGCCCTGGCCGCTGTCGAGGAACTGGGCCCAGTGCGTTCTGGTGATCGCCCGATGAGACAGCAGGCGGGGGATCTCCGCGGCGAACGAGGACGCCAGCCAGTGCGTGTCCTGCATGCCGCCGCGCGGGTAGTCGATCGTGAAGGAGTTGTACTCGTTGAGGTGCAGCTCGAGGTGTTCGAAGCCGGAGAACCGGTCGAGGACGTCGTGGACCAGCCGGATCGTGTTCTCGGTGCCGAAGTGCCCGTAGTGGTGGAACGAGAGGAAGTCCAGCGGCAGGTGCTCACGCTGGACGACGTCGAGGAACGCCGCCAGCCAGTGCGCGTTGATCGAGGTCACCGCGAGCGCGGGGCCGCCGATCTTCGCGTGCGGGTCGGCGGCACGGATGGCCGCCGAGGTCGCGCGGTAGAGGTCCAGGTAGTCGTCGAGATCGCCTTCGTAGAAGTGCGGGGCGCCGGTGCGCTCGTCGCGCAGGTCGGGCTCGTTGTAGACCTCGTGGTACCCGACGTCGACGCCGCGTTCTCGCACCCCGGCGACATAGCTGCGGACGGTGTTCACCCAGACGCTGTCGTCGGCCGCCATGCCCATCCAGCCCTGCCCGGGCCGGCGCGCGGCGGCGGGCACGTAACAGTAGGACCAGTAGGGGCGGGTCGCGGTGCTCGTGAGGAACGTCGCGAGAGCGTCGGTCTCGTCGAAATGGTAGGTGTAGCCGCCGCCCCCGTCAGCCTGGACGACCTCGACGGTGCGGGGCATCCACTCCGCGCCCCAGCCGAGATCGATGCGCAGGGACTCCGCGCCGGCGCGGACGAAGTACTCGCGGTCGCGTTCGTACCGCTCGATCGGGACCAGACCGGAGTTGTAGATCGCGATCCTGTCCTTGGACAAGGGTGGGCCGTCGGGGCGATCGGTGGCGACCCGAATGGTGGCCTCGGTGCGTGGCGTCCGCATGGTCCAGCCGCTCCTTCGGTCGGTCAGTTGGCGAGGCCGGTCATCGAGATGCCGCGCACGATCCAGCGCTGCACGATGACGTAGGCGACGAGGATGGGCAGGGACGTGAGGGTGACGCCGGCCATGATCTCGCCGTACTGCGCGTTGTAGCGGCCGATCAGGGACTGCAGCGCCTGGGTGAGCACCCAGCTGTCCTGGGTGCTCAGGTAGATCGAGTTCACGAAGAAGCTGTTCCACAGGCCGACGAACGTCAGCAGCCCGAGCGCGAGGTATGCCGGCCCGGCCAGCGGCACGATGATGGAGAAGAAGGTGCGCCCGGGCCCGGCCCCGTCGATCGCCGCCGCGTCCTCGAGTTCGCGCGGCAGCGTCAGGAAGAACTGACGGAAGAAGAAGGTCGCGAACGCCGTCCCGAACAACATCGGCACGATGATCGGCAGCGGTCCGTTGAGCCAGCCGAGATTGCGGAAGATGACGTACTGCGGGATCAGCGTCGCGTGCACCGGCACCATCAGCGTGAGCAGGAGCGTCACCAACAGCGGGGTCCGGCCGGGAAACCGGAACCGGGCCAGCGCATAGCCCGCGAGCGAGCTCGAGAACAGTGTGCCGGCGGTCCCGGCCACGGCGATGACGACCGTGTTGAGGAAGTAGCGCCACAAGTCGGGCAGCACGTCGAACAGGTTCGCGTAGTGCTCGAAGGTGATCGGGTGCGGAATCAGCTGGTCGGAGCGGAACATGTTCGCGTCGGTGCGCAGCGACATCGACACCGCCCACAGCGCGGGGAACACGTAGGCGACGACCAGCACGATCATGAGCGCGTGGTAGGTGGCGGTGGTGACCCGGCCGGACATCCGGCGCGAGACCCGGCGGCGGGACTCGACGGGATCGCCCGGGCCGGCGGCAGCGGCAGCGGGCTGCTGCGGCGGTGCGAGTGTCATGGGCGTCGACGCCCCCTTCCGGTGCGCCCGGCCGGGGCGTCGGTGTAGTGGACCCAGCGGCGGCTGACCGCGAACTGGACGGCGGTGATGAAGAACGTGAGCAGCGCGAGCATCCAGGCCAGCGCCGCGGCGTAGCCGAGTCCGGAGAGCGACTCGTTGTAGTTGAACATCTGGTTGTACAGGTAGAGGACCAGCGTCCGGGTGGAGTTCTCCGGCCCGCCCGCGGTGGACGGACCGGACGTCGAGGAGGTCATCGCGACGACGGGGTCGAACAGCTGCAGAGCGCCGATCAGCGACGTCACGACCAGGAAGAAGACGGTCGGCGAGATCATCGGGACGGTGACGTGGCGGAACCGTTGCAGCCAGTTGGCGCCGTCGACGGTCGCCGCCTCGGTCAGCGTGGCCGGAACGCCCTGCAGCGACGCGATGAACAGCGTCATGCCGAAGCCGAGGGCCTGCCAGGTGGTGACCAGCGCGATCGACGCCATCGCGGTGGCGGGGTCCAGCAGCCAGTCCGGACTGTTGATCCCGAACAGCTCGACGCCGAGCGTGATCGGACCCGACTGGCTGTTGAACATCCATCGCCAGATCACGCCGATCGCGATCTGGGACAGGACGTACGGGAGGAAGATCGCCGCTCGGTACAGGCCCACGCCACGCCTCGGCACGTAGGTCATCAGCGCGGCCACGAGCGAGAACAGCAGGAAGCTGCTGGTGCCGATCAGGACGAACTTGGCGGTGTTGAGCAGGACCGTCGGGACCCGGTCGTCCTGCAGCAGGTACCGCCAGTTCTCCAGGCCGATGAACTCCGGCGACGGGGCGATCAGGTCCCAGCGGGTGAACGAGTAACCGAGCGACACCACGAGCGGCACCGCCGTGAAGGCGAGCAGGCCGATCACCTGCGGCAGCACGAACCAGTAGGCGACACGTGCCTGCCGCCGTCCCAGCGTCCCGTTCCGGGATCGGTTGCGCGCCCTGCGCGCGTTCCGCTCCGGCATCGCTCGGTTGCTCTCGTTCACCAGCGCGTTGTCAGCCTGCGGCATTGAGGATGGGGTCGATCTTGGCTTCGCAGACGCCGTCGAGTGCCTCGGCGGCGGTCTTCTTGTTGGTGATGATCTCCTCGATGGCCGGGCCGATGCCGTCCTGGCTGGAGACCCCGCTCCACACCACCGACGGGTCGGTGTTGGTGAAGGCGAGCGGCCAGCCGGCCGGGTCGAGCTGCGCCTCGACGAGCCCCTCGGGCTCGCCCTCGGCCTCGGCGAAGTCGGGGCCGAGCGCCCGGTCGCCATAGGCGGGGATCAGCCCCATCTGGCCGCCGGAGCCCTCGGTCGCCATGTACTTGATGAACTCCCAGGCTCCGTCCTTCACGTCGGAGTCGTCGAGCATCGCCCAGGTGTGGATCTGGAACAGCGTCGCCTGCCCCGCGGGCCCGGACGGTAGCGCCGCGATGCCGTAGTTCAGGCCGGGGTTCTGCTCACGCACCGCGAGCACCTGCTCGTGGGAGCCCTGTTGCATGGCGACCTGGCCGCGCACCCAGCGGGTGTGCCCCGGCTCCTCCTGCTGCAGCTGCGGAGTGATGGCCGAGTGGTCCACCCACATCAGGTCCTGCAGCCACTGGAAGCCGGCCACGGTTCCGGGGTCCTCGGCCAGGCACTCGTTGCGCAGCTCGCCGCCGAGGATGCCGCCGCCGAACGCCCGGAGCACCGGCGCGTAGCCGGGCTCGATCGGCGCGGCCGCGAAGTTGAAGTAGCCGTACTGCTGGATGTCGTCGGGGTCGAAGTCCGGGTCCGTGGCGTTGCGCCCGGCGCCGTCCAGCGTCAGCAGGGCCGCCCATTCCCGAAGGTCGTCGTAGGTGTACGACCCGTCGGCCGGCGGCTCCTCGAGGCCAGCCGCCTGGAACATGTCCTTGTTGAAGAACAGCGACTGGATGTTGTAGCCCATCGGCAGGGCGTACACCTTGTCGTCCGACGGGGACGTGAGCGCGTCGAGCACCGCGGGCGTGAAGTCGTCCCGCGCGACCTCGCCGTCCTCGAAGTACGGCGTGAGGTCGGCCAGGACACCGTCGTGAGCGGCCTCGAAGTAGTTCCAGCTGCCGGTGACGAAGACGTCGGCCATGTTGCCGCCGGCGATCAGGGTCTTGCAGGCGGCGTAGTCGACCGCGCAGTCGCCGGTCTCCCACGCGATCTCGATGTCGGGGTTGGCCTCGATGAAGCCGGCGGCCGCCTCCTGGATGGAGCTGATATCGGCGTCATTGCCCCAGAGCATGACCCGCACGGTCTGCTTGCCCGACGACTGGTCGCCGTCGTCGTTGCTGGTGTTGCTGCATGCCGCCGTCAGGGCGAGCACGCCGGCCGCTGCCGCGGCGAGGGACGGTCTGGTGCGGTGTGCCACGCGATCTCTCCTTCGAGTCCGAACGCCGGCCTGCGTCTGCCACGTGGCAGAACAGGTGTGCCCTGATGTAACACCCCACCTCTGCCACGTGGCAAATGGTGTTATCGGATTGTGACGACGACAAGGGTGTGGCCCCCGGGTCTCGGTCGCGCAGTAGGCGGGCGCGGGAGGCAGACCTTAGGTGGACTCGCGCACGACCAGCCGGTGCGGGATGACCATCTCGGCCGGGTCGACCGCGCCGTCGTCGATCCGCTTCACGACGAGCTCCACGGCAAGCTCCGCGATGCGCCGCTTGTCCGGTGAGATCGTGGTCAGGCTCGGGATCGAGTACCGCCCCTCCTCCAGGTCGTCGAATCCGACCACCGCGAGGTCACCGGGTACGCCGACACCGATGTCGAATGCCTCGCGGAGCGCGCCGAGGGCCAGCAGATCGGTGGCGCAGAAGATGGCGTCCGGGTGTTCGGGGGCGCGCCACAGGCGGCGCAGCGCGTCGCGCCCGTCGTCGCGGTGGTAGGCGGACACCGGCAGCACGAGCGCGTCGTCGACGTCCGCACCGGCCTCGGCGACGGCCCGGCGGTAGCCGGCCTCACGCTCGCGGGCCATCGTCAGCAGGTCGTCGGGATCTGAGCCGATGAAGGCGATCCGGCGCCGACCGCGCGCGATCAGGTGCCGCGTGGCGTCGTAGGCCGCCGCCTCGTCGTCGATGCCGACATGGTCGTAGACGCCGGCTCTGCCGCTCTCGCCGATCAGCACCACCGGTGCGTCCCGCGGGCTCTCGTCGAGCCAGTCGGTCCCGCCTCCGACCGGGCTGAGGATCGTTCCCTCGGCGTACTGAGCGGCGGGGCCGAGGAGGGCGTCCTGCTCGACGGCGTGGTCGCCGAGGGTCTGCCGGACCAGCACGATGTAACCGCGATCCTCGGCGGCCTTCACCACCCTGCGGGCGAGCTCGGCGAAGTACGCCACGTCCAGCTCCGGCACGACCAGCTGAATCACGCCGGTGCGACCGAGACGGAGACTCCGGGCCACCTGGCTGGGCAGGTAGCCGAGCTCGGCGATCGCCTGGTTGACCCGCCGCAGCACGTCGGCGCTGATGTGGGGATAGCCGTTGACGACGTTCGAGACCGTTCGCCGGGAAACCCCGGCCCGCGCTGCAACATCGGCTTGGGTCGCCATCGAACTCCTTCCACGTGGCAAAGACGTTAGCGCACCGACGCGTCCGGCCTCACCCGAGTTGCTCGAGGCACGCCGCCCGACCCGTCGCCCGACCCTGGACGCGGCGTCTGCCACGTGGTAAAAATCCGTCGTCTGCCACGTGGCAGACCCAGCCCAGGAGGACGCCATGGCCAGACTCCCCGACCGCACCTCGCGCCCGCGGCGGGCCCGCTCGGCCCTGCTCGCGACCGCCCTCGCCCTCGCCGCGGCGGGCGCCCCGCTCCCGGTCACCCCGGCCCACGCCGGCACCGCCACCGTGACGGCCGACTTCGGAACGTACGTCGACTACCCCTTGGTGAATTCGAAGTTCGGTGTCTACAACTCCTGCTTGGTGCCCACCGGTCGCTACGACCGCGACATCAACATCATCAACGAATTGGACACCGACTCGCTGCGGATCGACGGCGGCTTCGGCGGGGATCCGAACTGCGGCTACGTCACCGATCCGGTCTCGGGGACGGCCGGCAACCTGATCTACGACTGGACCGATCCCGACCAGTTCGTGCGGAACCTGAACGACCGCGACGTCGCGCCGTACTTCTCCTACGGCTATCAGCCCACTCCCCTGCAGATCGGCGGCGACTGGCGAAGCAAGCCGTCGAGCTATCCGGCCTGGCAGAACCTGTCGCGCGACACCGCTGCCCACTTCGAGCAGACCGGCAACCCGCTCGGCTATCACGAGATCTGGAACGAGCCCGACTTCGGGACGACGTTCTTCACCGGCACCCGCGACGAGTACTTCCAGCTGTACGGCACGGGCGTCACCGGAATCCGCCAGGGCGACCCGGACGCCGTCGTGGGCGGCCTCTCGTCTGCGTTCCGCACCGAGTGGATCAGCCCGTTCCTCGACTACGTCGAGACCAACGACCTGCCGCTGGACTTCATCTCGTTCCACCAGTACCCCGGGAGCGCCGCACAGGAGCCGGCGTTGATGAACAGCTACCTGAACGAGTTCAAGACGAGGCTCGCCACGCGCGCGTTGCACACCGCCGAACTGCACCTCAACGAGTACAACTCCTACCCCATCAACTACCCCCAGGGCGGGACGCAGGACAAGTTCGGTCTGGCCTCCTCCCTGCTGCGCGACTACAAGAACGTCCTGTCGCAGCCGTCGTTCGACAAGATCAGCTGGGCCCAGTTCATGGACAGCGGCCTCGGCAACTTCTCCGGCATGGTGACGATCGACGGCTACCGCAAGGCGGTGTTCAACGCCGCCAAGATCTATGCGATGCTGCCGACCGAGCGCCGGCAGCTCACGATCGCCGGCGGCACCGGCATCGACGGGCTGGCCGCGGCCGACGACCACCGGGCCGGGATGGTCCTGTGGAACAAGACCGGCAGCAGCCACACGATCAACGCCGTCCTCAACGGCATCGCCTTCCCGACCGGCACCCTGCGCGTGTACCGGATCGACGCGAACAACGCCAGCTACGGCGACAACCCCGCGACCGAGGACCTCGCCCCGGTCGAGACCTACGCCAACGTCGCCACCGCCGGGCGAACCTGGTCGGGCAGCATCCCGAGCGACGGGGTCGTCTACCTGGAGTTCACCGACGGGACCGACCTCGCCGCCAACCCCAAGGCCGACAACGGCGAGATCGTTCGCACCCACAGCTACCGGCCGGACCGGTTCAAGACCTCCTACGCCGACTTCGAGCCGAACACCTGGACGGCGCACCTCGGCATGGCCACGGAGACCTGGGCCGACGAGGAGGTCGGCGTCACGGTCGACCAGACACCCGCCCTGCTCAACTTCCGCAACCGCGTCGACGGAACCCTGCAGAACCTCGACGCCAACAGCTGCGCCTGCGTCCGCATCGACTACCAGGTCGGGTCCGGCTACACCAAGAGCGTCTTGTTCCACGGCCCGTACAACGGCAGCGCCGACCTCTACAGCAGCACCAGATCGGCCCCGTTCCCGTGGGGAACCCAGGCGCAGGCGACCCAGATCGTCGCCGTGCCGAACCTGGCCCGGTTCGCCGTCGACACCGCCGCCTACGCACCCGCGAATTGGACCGGCCGCACCCAGATCACCTGGCTCCTCCAGAACGCCGGACCCGGAACGCGGCTCACCTCAGCGGTCGGCAACGGCATCGTCGGCGCCTGGGGATTCGACGAGGCATCCGGAACCACCGCTATCGACGGCTCCGGCGTCGGCAACACAGGCACCATCGCCAACGGAACGCGCGGCGCCGGCGTGACCCGATCGGCACTGACCTTCAACGGCACCTCGTCGTCGGTGAGCGCCGGCACGTCGGGCAGCACCAGCTTCGGCGCCGGGGACTTCACCATCGCCACCTGGTTCAAGTCCTCCGCCGCTGGCTTCACGCGACTGGTCAGCAAGGGCGACTTCGGCAACACCGACGGCTACCTGCTCGCGCTCAACAACGGCACCATCACGCTCGCGGTCGGAGCCGGCGGCAACCAGAGCCAGTCCTTGGGCCTGAACACGCCGAGCGGGTTCAACGACGGAGCCTGGCACCAGGTCACCGCCATCGTCGACCGCGCGAACGGCACCGTCCGGATCCTGATCGACGGGGTTCCGCAAGCCCTGACCGTCGGAGCGGGCTACTGCGGGACCGCGAACGGCTCGACGGTGGACGTCTCGGCCTGCACCGCCGCGACGGCCTCCTCGTCGCAGGCGCTGACACTCGGCAGCTACAACGGCACCGCCGAGTTCTTCACCGGAGCCCTCGACGACGTGCGGCTCTACAACCGGGCGATCGACGACGTGGACGTCCGCGCCCTGGCCGGCCTCGGCAAGCTGCCCGTGGCGCGGTGGACTCTGGACGATGCCGGCGGCACCCGCGCGCTGGACGGATCCGGCGGGCGCAACCACGGTTTCGTCACGGCTCCGACGTGGACGACCGGGTCCCTCGGCGGCGCCCTCGGCCTGAACGGGACCGCCACCACCGTGGGGCTCGGCAATCCGGGCCGGGTCAACTTCGGCACCGGGAGCTTCACCCTGGCCACCCACCTCAGGACCACGGGAACCTCGTTCCAGCGCGTCATCAGCAAGGGGAACTTCGGCAATACCAACGGCTACCTACTCGCGACCAACGGCGGCGGCATCACCTTCGCCATGGGCTCCGGCGGAAACCAGGCCCAGTCGTTGGGGATGAACACGCCCGCAGGCTTCAACGACGGGAACTGGCACCACGTCGCGGTGGTCGTGAACGGCACGGCCAAGACGGTGCAGATCTACGTCGACGGTGTGGCACGACCACTGGCCGTGGGCACCGGCTACTGCGGCACGGCGAGCGGCACCACCGTCACCTACACCGGCTGCAGCCCGAAGGCGACCAGCAAGGATCGGCTCCAGCTGGGCAGCTACAACGGCACGACCGAGTTCTTCGCCGGAGCCCTCGACGACGTCCGGCTCTACAACCGGGCGATCGCCTCCAGCGAGCTCACGGGAATCCGAGCCGGCAACTGACCCTGCCGCTGGACGGGAGCCGCCGGCCGCCTGCCTCGAGGCGCGGCCGGCGGTTCTCCCGTTCTACCCCCGCACCGCCCGCTCGTGGATGGCCCGCATCTGCTCGTCGAACGGCGGCACGGGCCCGATGACCTCGACGCCGGGCGCGACCTCGGCGATAGGGAGGGCTCTGACGGGCGCGGCCGGGAGCCCCCATTCGGCCCGCCAGGCGACTAGCTGGGCGCTCGACGCGGCGTAGACGATGCGGCCGAGGCCGACCCACCCGTGCGCGGCGGCGCACATCGGGCAGTGCTCGCCGGACGTGTAGACGGTGGCGGCGGCCCGCTCCGGCGCCGTCAGGTTCCGGCCGGCCCACTGCGCCAGCGCCAGCTCCGGATGCGCGGTCTCGTCGCCCCGCGACGTCTCGTGGTTGTGGTCCTCCGCCAGCACCGCGCCGTCGGCGCTCACCAGCACCGACCCGAACGGCCCGTCGCCGGCGGCCAGCGCGGCCTCGGCCAGCTCGACGCACCGTTCGAGGTACGCGGAGTCAGCGAGCGTCATCGCTGTTCCGTTTGATCCAACCCCATGCCGACGTGGCCAGGAACAGGACCACGCCGATGAAGAAGAGCCAGAGCAGGCCCTTGATGACCAGGCCCAGGACCGAGATGACGAGCCAGGCCACGAGCAGGAGCAGAATGATTCCCCACATGACGCCATTATCGCGGCCGGGCACCCCTCAGCGGGCGTCGTCGTAGAAGAGGCGTTCGACGACGGAGCGGGCCTTGCGGGCGCAGCGGTGGTAGTCGTCGACGAAGAGGGTGGACTCGCCGGCGCCGTAGCCGAGGACCTGCGAGACCGCGGCCAGCGTCTTGGGGTCCTTGGGCAGCATGTCCGACGGGCGGCCGGTGACGAGGACGGTGGCGTTGCGGATGCGGGCCGCCAGCCGCCAGGAGTCCTCCAGGACCGAGCGGTCGTCCGCCGCCAGCAACCCGGCCGAGACGGCGGCGGCCAGCGCACCGGGCGTCGAGGTCGTGCGCAGGGCGGGCACGGACGACGCGTGGCGCAGCTGCAGGAGCTGGGCCGTCCACTCGACATCCGCCAGGCCGCCGGGCCCCAGCTTGAGGTGCATGGACGGGTCGGCGCCGCGGGGCAGCCGCTCGGACTCGACGCGCGCCTTGATGCGGCGCACGTCGCGGATCTGCCCGTCGGTGAGACCGGCGGTCGGCCAGCGCAGGGGGTCGATCAGGGCGGAGAACCGGCGCAGCAGCTCGGGATCGCCGCAGCACGGGGCCGCCCGCAGCAGCGCCTGCCGCTCCCACACCTCGCCCCACCGGTCGTAGTACGCGGCGTACGACGCGAGCGTCCGCACCAGCGGCCCCTGTTTCCCCTCGGGCCGCAGCGCCGCGTCGACGGTGAGGGACGGCTCGGGCGAGGGCAGCGACAGCAGCCGGGTCAGCTCGTTGGCGACGGCGAGCGCTGCCGTCGCCGCCTCGGTCTCGTCCTCGTCGGGATACGGCGTGTGGACGAACAGGACGTCGGCGTCGGACGCGTACCCCATCTCGCGACCGCCGAGCCGGCCCATCGCGACGACGGCCAGCCGGGTCGGCAGCGGCCCGCCGCGCGACGCCTCGACGGCGCGGGTGGCGGCGGCCAGCGCGCCGGACAGCGTGGCCTCCGCGATGGCCGTCAACGCCTCCCCGACGGCCTCGACGGGGGCCGCGGCGGCGAGGTCGGCGACGGTGACGCGGAACAGCTCGCGCCGCCGCATGGCTCGCACGACGCCGATGGCGGCGACGGGGTCGTCATGGCGCTGGACTCCGGCCAGCACCTCCTTCTCCAGCGGCCCGCGCTCGCGCAGGCGCAGGGCGTCGTCGTCGCCGAGCATGGCGACCGACTCGGGCGCGCGCAGCAGCAGCTCGGTGGCGTACCGGCCGGACGCCAGCACCCGCGCCATGCGCTCGGCCGCCGCGCCGTCGTCGCGCAGCAGCCGCAGGTACCAGGGCGTCGTGCCCAGCGCCTCGCTGACCTTGCGGAACCCGGCCAGCCCGGTGTCGGGCTCGGGCGCGTCGGCGAACCAGCCGAGCAGCACCGGCAGCAGCGTCCGCTGGATCGCCGCCCGCCGCGAGACCCCCGTCGTCAGCGCCTCGAGATGCCGCAGCGCGCCCGCGGGGTCGGCGTAGCCGAGCGCCCGCAGCCGGGCCAGCGCCGCCTCGGGGCTGAGCCGGACGCCGTCGCCGGGCAGCCGCGCGACGGCGGACAGCAGCGGCCGGTAGAACAGCTTCTCGTGCAGCCGTCGCACCTCGCGCGCCTGCTGGTGCCAGACGTCGTCCAGCTCCGCGGGCTGGCGCAGCGCCAGCGACCGCGCGAGGACCCGCAGCAGCTCGTCGGAGTCGGGGACGACGTGCGTGCGGCGCAGCCCGCGCAGCTGGATGCGGTGCTCGAACGTGCGCAGGAACCGGTACGCGGCGTCGAGCACGGCGCCGTCGTCGCGCCCGACGTACCCGCCGGCGGTCAGCGCCGCGAGCGCGCCCAGCGTGTTGCCGTCGTGCAGGCTGACGTCGGCCCGGCCGTGCACGAGCTGCAGCAGCTGGACGGCGAACTCGACGTCGCGCAGGCCGCCGGGGCCGAGCTTGAGCTGACGGTCGGCCTCGGCCGGGCGGATGTGGTCCTCGACCCGCCGCCGCATGGCGTGCACGTCGTCGACGAAGTGGTCGCGGCCGGCCGCGGTCCACACCATCGGCATGACGGCGTCGACGTACTGCTGGCCGAGCTCGTGGTCGCCGGCCACCGGACGGGCCTTGAGCAGCGCCTGGAACTCCCACGTCTTCGCCCAGTCGCGGTAGTAGGCGGCGTGGCTGGCGACGGTGCGCACCAGCGGCCCCTGCTTGCCCTCGGGCCGCAGCGCCGCGTCGACCGGCCAGATGGTGCCCTCACCGGTGTAGACCGAGCAGGCCCGCATGAGCGCCGTGGCCAGCGTCGTCGCGGTGGTCAGCCAGCCGGTCGCGTCGTCGGGCGCGTCGGCGGGCGGCTCGGCGACGAACACGACGTCGACGTCGGAGGCGTAGTTCAGCTCGCGGCCGCCGGCCTTGCCCATGGCGATGACGGCGAGCCGGCAGCCGGGCGCGCCCGGCGGCAGCCCGGCCCGGGCGACGGCGAGCGCGGCCTCCAGCGTGGCGCCGGCGAGGTCGGCCAGGTCGGCGGCGACGGCGGCGACGTCGAGGCGGTCGGCGAGGTCGAGCGCCGCCAGCGCCGTGACGTGCCGCCGGTACGCCACCCGCAACGCGTCGAGCAACTCGGGCTGCTCCCCCGAGGCGACGGGCACGGCGGCGGCGGGGTCGGCCCCGACGGCGGTCAGCAGCGCGGCCCGGACGGCGTCGGCGCCGGGCCGGTCGTCGGGGTCCAGCGCGCCGAGGTCGCGCCAGTGGTCCGGATGCCGGCAGAGGTGGTCGGCCAGCGCCGAGCTGAACCCGAGGACGGCCAGCAGCCGGCGCCGGTGCGGCGAGTCGTCGGCCAGCAGCGCCCGCAGCTCCGCGCGTCGCGGCTCGGTCTCGAGCGCCGCCATCAGCCGGCCCACGCCGCGCAGCCCGAGATCGGGGTCGGCGACGGCGGCCAGCGCGGCCACGAGGTCGGTGCCGTCGAGGCCGTCGAGCAGCGGGTCGTCGAGTTCGCGCTGCGCCGCGGCGGTGTCGGCGAACCCGGCCTTGGCCAGCGACGCGACGCGGCCCTCCGTCCGGTTCACAGACATGCGACCAACCTACCGCCGCCGGCTCCGCCGCCCTGCCCGCCCCGGCGCCGACCGCGCGGCGGCGGCATCGCCGCAGGCCCGGGCGTTCGAACGTCAGCCGTCACGCCACGAGGGTCCAGCCGAGGGCCGCGGCGCCCAGCCCGGCGCCCATGCTGACCAGCACGTTCGCCACACCGCGGGACCACGCGCCGTCCTCCAGCAGCCGCAGCGTCTCGTAGCCGAACGTGCTGTACGTCGTCAGCGCGCCGCAGAAGCCGGTCGCGAGCAGCGCCCGCAGCTCGGGCCCGGCCGACGGCGACCCCAGCACGAGCCCGAGGATGAACGACCCCACGACGTTGACCACCAGCGTGCCCCACGGGAGCGCGCCGTCCAGCCGCAGCTGCACCCAGCGGTCGACGACGTAGCGCAGCGGCGCGCCGACCGCCGCGCCGGCGGCCACCAGCAGCAGAGTCACGAGCCGCGGCCCACGTACCGGACGACCTCGACGTCGGCCAGCGTGATGAGGCCCTCCTCGACCAGCGGGGCGACCTCGTCGACGAACCGGTGCACGGGCTCGGCGCGGTCGACGATCACGATGGCCACTGGGAGGTCCTCGGACAGGCTGAGGATGCGCGTGGTGTGGATGTGGTTCGACGCGCCGAACCCCTCGATGCCGCGGAACACGCTGGCGCCGGCCAGTCCGGCGGCGTGCGCCCGGTGCACGATCTCGGTGTACAGCGGCCGGCCGTGCCAGGTGTCGTTCTCGCCGACGACGATGGTCAGCCGCCGGGCTGGTCCCTCCAGCGTCATGCGCGTCTCCCTCCTCGCAGGGCCCGGGTGGCCGCGGTCCCGATCCAGACCGCCAGCAGCGCCAGCACCGGCGTCACCAGGTAGTACGTCAGCGCGGCGGCGGCCCGGCCGTCGGCCAGCAGCCGCTGGGTGTCCACCGCGTAGGTGGAGAACGTGGTGTACCCGCCCAGCACGCCGATGCCGAGGAACGGCCGCAGCAGCCGGTGCGGCGCGGTGAGGTCGAGCAGCACCGCCATGAGCACGCCGATCAGCAGGCAGCCGGTCACGTTGACGACGAGGATCGCCCACGGCCAGCCGGTGCCGGCGTCGGTCTGCAGCGACGCCACGCCGTGGCGGGCCAGTGCGCCGAGCACGCCGCCCGCGGCGATGACCGCGAGCACGGGGAGCTGACGGCGCAGCCTGGACACCGTCCGAGCCTAGCGAGGCGCCGCCGCTGTCTCGACGATGCGGGCGAACCGGGTGGCCAGCTCCCGACCGGCTGCGACGACCTCGGCGTCGCGACCGGCCAGCTCGCGCACCACCGGTGCCGCGTCGACATCGGGCAGTTCACGAGCCCAGCCGGCGAACGTCGGCTCGGACACCTCCGGGTGGAACTGCACGCCCCACGCGGCCGCGCCGACCCGGAACGCCTGGTGCGGGTACATCGCCGACGACCCGAGCCAGACGGCGCCGGGCGGCAGCTCCGCGACCGCGTCGGCGTGCATGCTCGGGCCGGGGAACGGGTCGGGCAGATCGCCGAGCAGCGGGTCGCCGGCCGCCTCGGGCCGCCAGTGGACGTCGACGACGCCCGACTCGCGGCCCGGCGCCGCGCCGACGGCGACCGTCCCGCCGCACGCGAGCGCCAGCAGCTGCGCGCCCAGGCAGATCCCGAGCGTCGGCGTGCCGTCGGCCGCGGCGGCGCGCAGCAGTACCCGCGTCGCGGGCAGCCACGGCGCGGCGTCGTCGGCGTAGGCGTCGACCTGCCCGCCGAGCACGATCAGCCCGTCGCCCGGCGTCGAGGGGACGGCGTCGCCGGCGTAGGGACGCAGCACCCGCACCTTCGCGCCGGCGTCCTCCAGCCAGCCGCCGAAGCGGTCCAGCGGGCAGCCGGGCTCGTGCTCGACGACGTCGATCAACGCGTCACATCACCGGCAGCATCTTGGCCCGCTCGAACGCGGTGACCTGCAGGCTGTACTCGTTCCACTCGGCCCGCTTGTTGCGCAGGAAGAACTCGAAGACGTGCTCGCCCAGCGTCTCGGCGACCAGCTCGGAGTTCTCCATGGCCTCGATCGCCTCGTCCAGCGAGGCCGGCAGCGGGTCGATGCCCATGGCCCGGCGCTCGCGGTCGGTCAGCGCCCACACGTCGTCCTCGGCGCCCGGCGGCAGCTCGTAGCCCTCCTCGATGCCCTTCAGGCCGGCCGCGAGGATGACGGCGTAGGCGAGGTACGGGTTGCAGGCGGAGTCGAGCGAACGGAACTCGACCCGCGCCGACTGCCCCTTGTCGGGCTTGTACATCGGGACGCGCACCAGCGCCGACCGGTTGTTGTGGCCCCAGCAGACGTAGGCCGGCGCCTCGCCGCCGCCGCGCAGCCGCTTGTAGGAGTTGACCCACTGGTTGGTGACGGCGGTGATCTCGGGCGCGTGCCGGAGCAGCCCGGCGATGAACGACCGCGCCGTCTTGGACAGCTGGTACTCGGCGCCCGGCTCGTGGAAGACGTTGCGGTCGCCCTCGAACAGCGACACGTGGGTGTGCATGCCCGACCCCGGCCACGCGGTGAACGGCTTGGGCATGAACGACGCGTAGAGGTCCTGCGACAGCGCCACCTCGCGGACGACGGCGCGGAACGTCATGAGGTTGTCGGCCGTGGCCAGCGCGTCGGCGTAGCGCAGGTCGATCTCCTGCTGCCCGGGCGCCCCCTCGTGGTGGCTGAACTCGACCGAGATGCCCATGTCCTCGAGCATGGTGATGGTGTCGCGGCGGAAGTCCTGCGCGATGCCGTGCGCGGTGTGGTCGAAGAAGCCGCTGGCGTCGACGGGGGTCGGCTCCTCGCCGCCGGACGGCTGGTTCTTGAAGACGAAGAACTCGACCTCGGGGTGGGTGTAGAAGGTGAACCCCTGCTCCGCGGCCCGGCTGAGCGCGCGCTTGAGCACGTGCCGCGGGTCGGCGTACGACGGCGAGCCGTCGGGCATGAGGATGTCGCAGAACATGCGGGCCGTGCCGTTGGACCCGCCCCGCCACGGCAGCACCTGGAACGTCGACGGGTCGGGCTTGGCCAGCATGTCGGCCTCGTAGACACGGGCGAACCCCTCGATGGCGGAGCCGTCGAAGCCGATGCCCTCGGAGAACGCGTTCTCCAGCTCGGCCGGCGCGACCGCGACCGACTTCAGGAACCCGAGCACGTCGGTGAACCAGAGCCGGAC
Organism: Jiangella sp. DSM 45060; assembly: GCF_900105175.1. NCBI lineage: Bacteria > Bacillati > Actinomycetota > Actinomycetes > Jiangellales > Jiangellaceae > Jiangella > Jiangella sp. DSM 45060. The sequence continues at coordinate 3,849,735 of NZ_LT629771.1, forward strand.
GAACCGGATGTCGCGCTCTTCCAGCGACCGGAGGACGAACTGCTGCTGCTTCTCCACGTCGCCAGTGTGCCCCACCGGTGTGTCCGCCGGGTAGCGGGACGGTGACGGCCGTGGCATTAGGCTCGGACCGTGCCGCAGATCAGAATCGCGCTCGCTCAGGTGAACCCGACCGTCGGTGCGCTCGAGGCCAACGCGGACCTCGTCGTCCGCATGACCAAGCACGCCGCCGCGCAGCACGCCCACCTGGTCGCCTTCCCCGAGATGATGCTCACCGGCTACCCGGTCGAGGACCTCGCGCTGCGGGCGTCCTTCGTCGACGAGTCGCGCGCCACGCTGGAGAAGCTGGCGGCCCGCCTCGACGGCGAGGGTCTCGGCGCCACCGCGGTCGTCGTCGGCTACCTGGGCCGCGACGACGCCACGGCCGGCCAGTTCCAGCTGGGCCGGCCCAAGGGGTCGCCGCAGAACGCCGTCGCCGTCCTCTACGGCGGGCGCGTCGTGGCCCGGCAGGCCAAACACCACCTGATCAACTACGGCGTCTTCGACGAGGTCCGCTACTTCGTCCCCGGCGACCACCTCGGCGTGTTCCGGCTGCACGGCATCGACGTAGCGCTCGCGATCTGCGAGGACATCTGGCAGGACGGCGGGCCGGTCTCCGTCGCGCGCGAGGCGCGGGCCGGGCTGCTGCTTGTCGTCAACGGGTCGCCGTACGAGCGCAACAAGGACGACACCCGCCTCGACCTCGCCCGCCGCCGGGCCGCCGACGCGCAGGCGACGTTGGCGTACGTCAACATGGTCGGCGGCCAGGACGAACTGGTCTTCGACGGCGACTCCCTCGTCGTCCGCCCCGACGGCGAGCTGCTCGCCCGGGCGCCGCAGTTCGAGGAGGGCTGCCTGGTCGTCGACCTCCAGCTGCCCGAGGCGGTCGCGCCGGCGCCCGGCCCGTGGGGCATGACGCAGGAGCGCGTCGCCGGGTTCGCCGTCCACCGCAGCACACTGACCACGGCGCCGCTGCCCGCGTACACGCCCGATCCCGGCGCACTGGCGCCGCGGCTGTCCGACCACGCCGAGGTGTACGCGGCCATCGTCACCGGGCTGCGCGACTACGTGCGCAAGAACGGCTTCACGTCGGTGGTGCTGGGGCTGTCCGGCGGCATCGACTCCGCGCTGGTCGCCGCCATCGCCGTCGACGCGCTCGGGGCCGAGAACGTGCACGGCGTCTCGATGCCCAGCTCGTACTCGTCCGAGCACTCCAGGACCGACGCGCAGCAGCTGGCCGAGCGCACCGGGCTGCGGTACCGGACCATTCCCATCGCGCCGATGGTCCGCGCGTTCCTCGACAACGTCCAGCTCACCGGGCTGGCCGAGGAGAACCTGCAGGCCCGCGTGCGCGGCATGACGCTCATGGCGCTGTCGAACCAGGAAGGGCACCTCGTCCTCGCCACCGGCAACAAGACCGAGCTGGCGGTCGGCTACTCCACCATCTACGGCGACGCCGTCGGCGGCTACGCGCCGATCAAGGACGTCCCGAAGACGCTGACCTGGGAGCTGGCCCGCTGGCGCAACGCCACGGCGGCCGAGCGCGGCGAGACGCCGCCCATCCCTCAGGGCTCCATCGACAAGCCGCCGAGCGCCGAGCTGCGTCCCGGCCAGCTCGACTCCGACTCGCTGCCCGACTACCCGCTGCTCGACGACATCCTGTACCGCCACCTCGAGCAGGACCTCGGCGCCGGCGAGCTGCGCGCCGCCGGGTTCGACGCCGGCCTCGTCGCCAAGGTGCTGCGCATGGTCGACACCGCCGAGTACAAGCGGCGGCAGTACCCGCCCGGCCCGAAGATCACCATGCGCAACTTCGGCCGCGACCGCCGGGTGCCGATCACCAGCGCCTGGCGCGAGGCGGCCCGCGAGGGGTCCGTTCCGGCCGACGCGCCCAAGGACGACGTGCCGGCGGCCGGTCCCGCGGCGAGCGAGCCGGCGCCCGTCGAGGCGCAGGCCGAGGCCGTCCAGCCGGAAGCGCAGGCCGCCGAGCCGCAGCCGGATGCCGTCCAGCCGGAGGCGCCCGGCGACCAGCCGGACGCGGACGCCGTCCAGCCCGAGACCGAGGCGCTGGTGCAGCCGGCCCGGGAGCTGCCGCCACCGCCTCCCCCGCACTGACCCCTCGTTCGTGGGACAATCGGAGGCGTTAGGGGACCCGGACACGGGCCTCGAGACGCACCCAAGGAGTCCTGCGATGACGCACGAGACCGTCCCGCTGTACGGCGGCCAGCTCTCCCGCCGGGTCACCATCCGTGACCTCCGCCTCGCCAAGGAGCGCGGCGAACGCTGGCCCATGCTCACTTCGTACGACATGTACACCGCCGAGATCTTCGACGCCGCCGGCATCCCGGTGCTGCTGGTCGGCGACTCCGCGGGCAACAACGTGTTCGCTCATGCCGACACCGTCCCGGTCACCGTCGACGAGCTTGTCCCGCTGGCCCGCGCGGTCGTGCGGTCCACCAGCCGGGCGCTCGTCGTGTGCGACCTCCCGTTCGGCTCGTACCAGCTGGGCCCCGAGCAGGCGCTGGCCACGTCCATCCGCATCATGAAAGAGACCGGCGCCCAGGCGGTGAAGCTCGAGGGCGGGCTGCCGGTCGTCGAGTCGGTGCGCCGCATCGTCGAGGCCGGCGTGCCGGTCATGGCGCACATCGGGTTCACCCCGCAGAGCGTCAACGCGCTCGGCGGCTACCGTGTGCAGGGCCGCGGGCCCGAGGCCGACAAGCTGATCGAGTCTGCGCTGGCACTCGAGGAGGCCGGCGCGTTCTCCGTCGTCCTCGAGATGGTGACGGCGCAGGTGGCGGCCGAGGTGACGAAGCGGCTGAGCATCCCGACCATCGGCATCGGCGCCGGTCCCGACGTCGACGCGCAGGTGCTGGTCTGGCAGGACATGGCCGGTCTGCGCGAGGGCCGCCTCCCCCGGTTCGTCAAGCAGTACGGCAACCTCCGCGGCGCCCTCGCCGACGCCACCAAGGCCTTCGCCGACGACGTCGTCAGCGGCGCGTTCCCGGCCGAGGAGCACTCCTACCACTGACCGGGGCGCCCGTCGTCAGGCGGCGGCCTCGAGACCCGCCAGCCCGAAGGTCCGCGCGACCAGCCGGTCGCGCAGGCCCGCGGGCAGGTGCGAGACCAGCCGCAGCAGCCTGACCTCGCCGGTCGCGGCGTACCAGCGCCGCGGCCGGCGTGCCTCGACCGCCCTGACGATCGCCGCGGCGGCCTTCTCCGGCGGGCTGGTCCGCTGGTTCGCGGCCGCCTTCTCCACCGCGGCGAGGTGCTGCCGGTAGAGCGCGACGCGGCCCGGGTCGGTGCCGTCCAGGGCAGCGCGGGCGGCGGCCTCGGCCTTGGCGAAGATGAGCGTCTTCGTCGACCCCGGCTCGACCAGGACGACGGGGATGCGCCACGCCGCGAGCTCCCCGCGCAGCGCGTCGGACAGCGACTCCAGCGCCGCCTTGCTGGCGCCGATCGGGCCAAGGAACGGCACCGGCACCCACGCCGTCGGCGCGCTGACGTTGACGACGCGGCCGCGGCCGGCCCGCAGCAGCGGCAGGAACGCCTGCGTGACGTGGGCCGGGCCGAACGTGTTGACCTCGAACTGGCGGCGCAGCTCGTGCGGCGGGACCAGTTCGAGCGGCCCTTGCACGATGACGCCCGCGTTGTTGACGACGGCGCGCAGCCCGGCCGCGCCGACGTCGTGGCCGATCTTCTTCGCCGCGAGCGCGACGGCGACCGGGTCGGTGACGTCCATCTCGACGACGCGGACGCCCTTCACCCCGGCGACGGCGCTCGCGCCGGTGCCGCCGGTGCCGCCGGTGCTGGCGGAGCCGCCGGCGCTGCCGGTGGCGCTGGCGCCGCCGTTCCCGTCGCCGCGGACCGTCGCGAACACCGTCATGCCGCGGTCGGCCAGCGCCCGGACGGCGGCCGCCCCGATGCCGCCGTTGGCGCCCGTCACCAGGACCGCGCCGGTGGTCTCAGCCATGCTCTGCTCCCTCATTAACATGTCCTTAGGGACATGTCCGAGTATTCATGTGGCCGGAGGGACATGTCAAGATGGTCGACCGGGGTCCGGTTCCGAGGAGGAGTGGCGATGTCGCTGCGGCACGGTCTGCTGGGGCTGCTCGCGGAGGGCCCGGCCAGCGGCTACGACCTCGCCGGCCGGTTCCAGGACCTGCTCGGCACGGTGTGGCCGGCCCAGCACCCGAAGATCTACGCCGAGCTGGGCAAACTCGCCGACGAGGGCCTCATCGAGGTCGACTCCGTCGGCGCCCGCGGCCGCAAGGCCTACCGCATCACCCCCGACGGCCTCGCCGAGGTCCGCCGCTGGCTCACCTCCACCGAGGTCGACCACACCATGCGGCTGCAGGCGCTGCTGCGCTCCGTGTTCTTCTGGCTCATGCCACCCGACGACCTCCGGCGGCACCTCGCCGCGGAGGCGACGTACTACCGGCAGACCGCCGACTTCTACCGACAGATCGCCGCCGCCAAGGACCGCGGCGACTACGGCGACAGCCCGCCGACGCAGGCCATCCGGATCGCCGCGGAGGCCGGGATCCGGCTGCACCAGGCCCTTGCCGACTGGGCCGAATGGGCGCAGACCGCGCCCCTCAGCACGGACGACGGCGTGGAGTAGGCGAGCTCGCCGGCCGGCGGCGGTTCCCGTCCCGCCCGGGGCGCCCCAGCGCGAAGCCCCAGCACCCGGGCGCCGACGTTCGCCGACGTTCGCCGACGTTCGCCGAGGTACGGTCCCCGCCCGGCTGGGAGGGCTTCCCACCCTACGGGCGGGCACCGACAGTGTTCGCGCGATCGACGGACGTGACGCCGAGGCGGGCTGTCGCCGCAGCGCACCACGGCCCGCGGACGAAGGCAGTCCGGGCGCTTCTCACCGCGCTCGCGAAAGCCGAGCTCCGTCAGGCGTCGTCGTCCCAGTCGCGGTCGAGGGCGTCCTGCTGCGCCGTGCGCTCGTGCGCCCGTGCCAGCGCGTCCTCGGCTTCCGCACGCGTCTCGTACGGCCCGAGACGCCGGTCGTTGGGGCAGCCGTCGACCGGCTCGACCCGCGAATGGTCGAGGCACCAGTACCAGGGTCCGTCGGCCACGATGACTCCCTTCGCCTGAGAAGCGCACCTCAGCCTAGACTTTCACACCATGTCGCCCGTCGTACCCGGCATCGTGTCGCCCGAGCGCCCCGTCCCGCCGTCCATCGTCCGTCCCGAGTACGTCGGCAAGGCCCGGCCCCAGCCGTTCGAGGGCTCCGAGGTGAAGGACGCCGGCACCATCGAGCGCATCCGCGTCGCCGCCCAGCTGGCCGCGCAGGCGCTGGCCGAGGTCGGCAAGCACGTCGCGCCGGGCATCACCACCGACGAGCTCGACGCCATCGGCCACGACTTCCTGGTCGAGCGTGGCGCGTACCCGTCGACGCTCGGGTACCGGGGATTCCCGAAGTCGCTGTGCACGAGCGTCAACGAGGTCATCTGCCACGGCATCCCCGACTCCACCGTCGTCCGCGACGGCGACATCGTGAACATCGACATCACCGCCTACATCGACGGCGTGCACGGCGACAACAACGCGACCTTCCTGGCCGGCGACGTCGACGAGGAGACGCGGCTGCTGGTCGAGCGCACGCAGGAGGCGCTGAACCGCGCCATCAAGGCGGTGAAGCCGGGCCGCGCCATCAACGTCATCGGGCGGGTCATCGAGTCCTACGCGAAGCGGTTCGGCTACGGCGTCGTGCGCGAGTTCACCGGCCACGGCGTCGGCGAGTCGTTCCACTCCGGGCTGGTGGTGCCGCACTACGACGACCCCGGGTCGACGACCATCATCGAGCCGGGCATGGTGTTCACCATCGAGCCGATGCTCAACCTCGGCACTCACGAGTGGACGATGTGGGACGACGGCTGGACGGTCGTCACCGCCGACGGCCGCCGGTCGGCGCAGTTCGAGCACACGCTGCTGGTCACCGAGACCGGCGCCGAGATCCTCACCCTGCCCTGAGGTCCCGGCGCCGCCCCGGCGCCGTCAGCGCAGCCCGAACGCCCGCACCACCGTCTGCTCCAGCCGGCCGCCGTTGACATCGGTCGCCGTGATCCGCAGGGTCACCGCGCCGCCCGGCTCGCCGCCGGCGTCGACGGTCGCCCGGTAGCGGCCGTCCGCGCCGCGCAGCTGCGCCGGCGTCCACGTCGCGCCGTCGTCCACCGAGACCTCCAGCTCGACGTCGTCGATCTCGGCGCCGGACGACCCGGCCTGGTGCCGCAGGCCGACGTCGATCCGGACCGGCCGATCCGCCGGCACCGTGCCCAGCGCGTCCGCGCCGGGCACGTCGTAGTCGGCGACCAGCAGCGGCAGCCGCTCACCGTCGCCGTCGTCGCCGGCCGAGTGGAACGTCCACGCCGAGCTCACCTGGGTGGAGTAGATCCACCAGGACTGCTCGAACCGACCGTCCAGCTCCAGACGGAAGGTGCCGGGTCCGGCCGGGACGTCGACGAGTCCGCCGCGGTCGGCGACCTCGCCCAGCAGCTCGCCGTCGCGGTAGAGCCGCAGCGCGTACTCCTCCAGCGCGGAGCCGTACATCTGCACGTGGCCGGGGTCGTGGACGAAGCCGCCGAGCAACGCCCAGATGGTGTCGCCGTAGCGTTCGACGACGGCGTCGGGCGACTCGCGGTCGGGCAGCGACTGGGTGGCGACCGGGCTCATCCACTGGACGTCGTCGCGCTGCCTGGGCCGGTACGTCCGCGGGATCTCACTCCAGGACGGCGCGCCGTCGTCGGCGTTGTGCGGCAGGACCTGCTGCCACCAGGTCACCTCGTTCGCGAGGACGTGGTCGGTGCGCTCCGACGGCGCGGTCACGAACGGCAGCATCCAGCCGCCGATGGAGTTGCCGGACGGCGACCGGCCCTGCCGCGTCTCGGACGTGCTGCTGGTCGGCGCGTGCGCGCCGAACCGGACGTCGATCGTCGCGAGGTCGGACCGGCGGAACTGCCACCGCGGCCGCTCCGGGACCTGCTCGCGGGCGGGGACGAGCAGGTCGTAGACGTACGGTGTGACGGCCGAGCCGGTGAGCTCCAGCTCCACCGAGCCGTCGGCCAGCAGCTCGCGCAATCGCGCGGCGGCGGTCCGGCTGGTCCCGATGACCGGGATGTCGACCAGCGGGTACAGCCACTGGGTCCGCACGCCCGCGCGCTGCGGGTCGTAGAACAGCACCGCCCGCGCGCCGGCCCGCTCCAGGTCGGCGGCCTGCTCGCCGTTGTCGCGCTCCGGGTCGCGGACGGCCAGGGCGATCGCGCCGTCGACGGGCGTGTCGCTCAGCTCGGCGGCGGTCGCCGTGCCGACGTCGACGACGGGCAGCCGGAGCGTTCCGTCGATGCGCTGGGAGAACTCGTAGTACGCCGTCTCGATCTCGGCGGACGTCCCCGGCACCTCGGCGCGGATGGGCGGCTCCTCCAGCCGCACGCCGGTGTCGAAGAAGAACGCGCCGGAGGCCACGGGCTCGGTCGGCACGGCGAACAGCTCGTAGTCGGCGCCGATGGCCTCGAGGGACGACGACAGCGCGAGCTCGTCCTGAGCGCGGCCGCGAGCGTAGCCGAGCATGCTCCACCGTGGCGTCGCGTCCTCGGCGCCGCGGACCGTCGTGCGGACCGGTTCGGCGCCCTGGGCGTCCAGCGTGACCTCCGTGGCGCCGGCCACCTCGATCTCCGGGTCGGTGACCAGCGTGTACTCGGGCGCGCGGTCGTCCTCGGCAGCCCGGTAGAGGAAGGAGCCGAACGAATACGTGCCCGGCGGCAGCCGCAGGGTCGCCGTCCCGTCCGGCACCGGCTCGACCGTCCAGGTGCCCTGGTCGACGTCCACCACTTCGATCTCACCGGACGCCGGCGCGCCGGCCCTGTCCACCAGCCGCACCGTGACGTCGTACCTCTCCGCCTCCACGTACCAGCCGGCGGGGATGCGGACCGAGCGCTGCGTCGCCCGGTCGGTGGCGACGACCGCGGCCTCGTAGTGACCGGGGTCGAGGCCGGTGGCGTCGGTGGTGACGGCGGCCGTCGCGGCGCCGCCGGCGGGGATCGTCAGCTCGGACGGCGTGACGGTGATCGCGCCCGCGGGCGGCGGCTCAGCGCCCGTCGCGGTGACGGCGAGGTCCAGCGTCACGGGCGCGTCGGAGACGTTGGTGTAGGTGACCTCGCGGGTGACCAGCTCGACGTCATCGTGCGGCCAGCGGTGGTAGCCGAACTCCAGCTCGCCCACCGACGGCACGACGCTGACGGTCGCGGCCGCGGCGACGTCGACCCGGCCGGCGCCCTGCTCGTAGATGCTGATCGCCGGTGCGGGCGCGGCGGTCGACATCAGGACCGCGCGCAGCTGCGCCGCCGACCAGTCCGGGTGCTGACCCGCGAGGATCGCGGCCGCGCCGGCGACGTGCGGCGCCGCCATGGACGTCCCGTCCATCGTCAGGTACGCCTCATCGCCGCCGTCGTCGATGGTGGTCGACCGCGCCGCGGTGATCTCGACGCCGGGGGCGCTGATCTCCGGCTTGATGGCGCCGTCGGTGAGCCGCGGGCCGCGGCTGGAGAACGGCGCGAGGACGTCCTCGCCGTCCACGGCGCCGACCGCGAGCGCGGCGTCGGCCGTCGCCGGGCTCGCGACGGTCTCGGCGCCGGGGCCCTCGTTCCCCGCCGACGTCACGAACAGCACGCCCGCTTCCTCCGTCAGCCGGTCGACGGCGAGCGCCGCCGGGTCGCGGCCGTCGGTCGGCTCGGACGAGAGGCTGAGATTGACGACGTCCGCGCCCTGCTCGACGGCCCACTCCATGCCGGCGATGACGTCGGACATCTGGCCGAAGCCGTAGTCGTCGAGGACCTTGCCCGAGAGGAGCTTCGCCTCGGGCGCGACGCCCCGGAAGCTCCCGTCCGACGCCGCGCCGGTGCCCGCCGCCGTCGAGGCGACGTGCGTGCCGTGCCCGGCCCGGTCCACCGTGTCGGGCGACGTCGAGAAGTTCTGCTCCGCGACGACCTTCCCGGCGAGGTCCGGATGGGTGGCGTCGACGCCGGTGTCGAGGATCGCGATGACGGCGCCGGCGCCCGCGTGCCCGTCCTCCCACGCCCGCGGGGCGCCGATCTGCGGGACGCTCTCGTCGAGGCTCGCCCGGACCGTGCCGTCGAGCCAGACGTGCGAGATCGCGCCGCCGGCGCCGCGCGCGCCGTCCGCCTGCGAGAACGCCGACCAGAACTGCGCCGCGGCGTCTCTGTCCTGCTCGACGGCGACGGCGTCGATGCTGTCGAGGGTCGTGGTGACGGTCGCGCCCGGCAGCTCGCGCGCGGCCGCCCTCGCGCCGGAGTACTGCACGATCAGCGGCAGCGTCGGCCGGTCCGCGTCGCCGTAGCCCTGGGCGACCAGCCCGGTGACGTCGAACAGGCCGGGGTCGAGTGTGCCCGCCGTGAGGAACGGCTGCGCCGCGGCCGGCACGACGTACGTGCGGTCGGCGGTGCGGCGGATGCGCACCGCGTCGGAAGGGCTGTCCGGTCCGGGCAGCATGGTCACGCTCTCGCGTCCCGGCTCGCCGGCGCCGACCAGCACCCGGTCGCCGGTCACGAGAGTGATCAGCCGGCCTTCGCCGCGGCTGCCCGCGCCGTCGGCCCCGGGTGGGGTGGCCGGTGGTGGCGTGGGCGGTGGTGGCGTGCCAGTGCTCGCGCCCGCCGTCAGCACCAGCGCCAGCGCGGCGCCGAGCGCCGCCCGCATCGATCGTCGTCCGTTCGCCGGCCGTTCGCGTCGTGTCGTCACACTTGCTGGACGCAACGGGCGAAGCGGAGGTTGTCGCGCCGGCCGTAGAAGGTCCGCTGGCCCCGATCGCGTTCATCGGCGAAGCTTGATGACGTGACCTCGACGACGCAGGGCTTCGGCATCGATATCGGCGGCAGCGGCATCAAGGGCGCACCGGTCGACCTCGGCCAGGGCGAGTTCGCCGCCGAGCGCGTCCGCATCGACACCCCCGAGCAGTCCACCCCCGACAACGTCATCGCGGTGGTCCTCGAGGTGCTCCAGCGGTTCGAGTGGGACGGGCCGTTCGGCTGCACGTTCCCCGGCATCGTGAAACGCGGCGTCATCCACTCCGCCGCCAACGTCGACAAGTCGTGGCTCGGGGTCGACCTCGAGAAGGAACTGTCGCAGCGCACCGGGCAGTCCGTCACCATCGTCAACGACGCCGACGCCGCCGGGGTCGCCGAGGACCGCTTCGGCGCCGCCGCCGACGTCGACGGCGTCGTCATCGTCACCACCCTCGGCACCGGCATCGGCAGCGCCGTCCTGCACGACGGCAGGCTGCTGCCGAACACCGAGTTCGGCCACCTCTACCTGCAGCACCACCACGAGGCCGAGAAGTACGCCGCCGCGTCGGTGCGCGAGGAGAAGGACCTGTCGTGGGAGCACTGGGCCGAGCGGCTCCAGCACTTCTACTCCCACCTCGAGTTCATCTTCTCCCCCGACCTCTTCGTCGTCGGCGGCGGCGTCAGCAAGAAGGCCGACAAGTTCCTGCCCCTCCTCGACCTCTCCACCCCGATCGTCCCCGCTGGGCTGCGCAACGACGGCGGCATCATCGGCGCGGCGCTCCTGGCCGCCGAACGCACAGCGTGAGCGGTATCCTGGTCGCGGAGGACGAGCCGGCCGGGCGGCCGCGTCGGGGCCGTCAGGTCCCGCCGAGGAAAGTCCGGACTCCACAGGGCAGGGTGGTGGGTAACGCCCACCCGGGGTGACCCGCGGGACAGTGCCACAGAAAGCAGACCGCCTCCCGCGTTCGCGCGGGCGGTAAGGGTGAAACGGTGGTGTAAGAGACCACCAGCGCCCCAGGTGACTGGGGCGGCTCGGTAAACCCCACCCGGAGCAAGGTCAGACAGGGAGCGTTCGAGGGCGGCCCGCCCGAGCTCCCGGGTAGATCGCTGGAGGCCATCGGCAACGGTGGCCGTAGATGGATGGTCGCCGGTCCCGGTCCGCCGGGAACCACAGAATCCGGCTTACAGGCCGGCTCGTCCCCCGTTCTGTCCGACCCTCCCGCTAGCGTGCGCCGCTTCGCCGCCGATCGTTGTGGAGGGCCGCTGGACATGGCGATGATGCTGGTCAGCTTCGACGCGAACACGCCGGGACACAGCTACGACCACCTGCTCGACGCGCTGGAAGGGTTCGGGGCGTACTGGCACTGTCTCGACTCGACGTGGCTGGTCGAGACCAGGATGAGCATCACCCAGGTCCGCGACTCCCTGTGGCTGCACATGAACCCCGACGACGAGCTGCTGGTCATCGACGTGACGGGGGCGCCCGCGTCGTGGGTCGGGTTCACGCGCGAGTGCGGCGACTGGCTGCGCGACAACCTCGGCCGGCTCTGACGGCAGGTGGTCCGGCGCCGCCGTGGCTGCGCCGGACCACCCGTCGTGGCTACCGCTGAGCCGCCGTCCGGCGGATCATCAGCAGCGCACCGGCGGCCAGGAAGGCGAGAGCCACGAGCCAGTACGGCCCCAGGTCGCCGGAGCCGGTGTTCGGCAGCGCCTCTCCCCCGCCGACGCTGCCGCCGTCGGCGCCGACCGCGCCACCGTCGTCGGGTGCGCCGTCGTCGGTGCTGCCGGCGTCGTCCTCACCGACCTCGCAACCGAGCGCGTCGGAGTCCCGGTCCAGGTGGAACGGGTCCAACTCGGCGTCGAACAGCTCGATCGGCTTGTGGGCATCGTCGATGTCCGGGCAGTCGTAGTCCTCGACGGCGTCGTCGCACCAGGCCGCGGAGTCGGCGTAATGGGCGCACGCACCCGGATCCTCCGCGGGCGGCTCCTCGGCCGGCGGTTCCTCGACGGGCGCATCGCCGCAGCCCCAGCCGTTGTTGTCGGTGCCGTCCAGACCGAACGGATCGACGCCGATCTCGACCAGCTGTACCGGCTTGTCCGCCTCGGGAATGTCGTCGCAGTTGTAGTTCTCGTCGGACGTCGGCTCACACCAGTCGTTGTTGACGTAGGCGGCGCAGTCGGCCGCGTCCTTCGTGTCGGCCCAGGCCGGAGCCGTGGCCCCGAGCAGCAGGGCCAGTCCCGCCATGATCGCTATGGTGACCTTTCGCAAGGTCGCCCCCCTTCGGAATGGATACATAGGCCGTAGGTACGGCCCACCAAAGCCCCGGACGGTAGCGCGATCATGGCGGCGCCGGAAGCACTTTCGGCTGAATCGCCGCAATTCTCATGAAGATCGACGACGTAGCATGACCCATCGTGACCGAACAGCCTGACACCGACCCGAAAGAGATCGTCCGCCGCGGCTACGACGTCCTCTCGCATCGCTACCGCGCCGACGACGCCGACCCGGAGACGTATCGGACGTGGGCCGCCGAGCTGACCGGCCGCCTGCCCGCCGGAGCGGACGTCCTGGACCTCGGTTGCGGCAACGGCATCCCGGTGGCTCGCGACCTCACCGCCGCCGGGTTCGCGGTCACCGGCGTCGACCTCAGCGACGTGCAGATCGCCCGCGCCCGCGCGCTGGTGCCGGGCGCGACGTTCCACACCGCCGACGCGACGGCCGTCGAGTTCGCGGCGCGGAGCTTCGACACCGTGGTGTGCCTGTACGCGCTGATCCACGTCCCGCTGGCCGAGCAGCCGCCACTGCTGGAACGCATCGCCGGCTGGCTGCGCCCGGGCGGCCTGTTCCTCGCCACGACCGGCCACGACGCCCTCACCGGCAGCGACGACGACTGGCTCGGCGGCGGCACGACGATGTGGTGGAGTCAGGCCGACGCCGCGACGTACCGGAAGTGGCTGACGGCCGCCGGGCTCACCGTCGAGCGGCAGGAGTTCGTCCCCGAGGGCGACGGCGGGCACGAGCTGTTCTGGGCCACCCGGCCGCGCTGACGGACGGCTGGCCGCCGCTGCTGTCGACCATGCCCGGCCGCCTGCTCGGACCCGGCCACAACTCCCTCGTCACCGCGCCCGACGGTCGCGACGCGATCGCCTTCCACGCGTGGGACTCCGCCCAGCGCGTTCAGGCTCCGCCACTCACCGTCTCAGCCAGCTGCGGCACCAGCTGCTCCAGCGCGTAGGGCAGGCTGAGCACCGTCGACCACGTCAGCGCGCCGGACACCAGCGGGTCCTCGATGAACAGCACCCGGCCGTCCTGCACCACCCCGAGCTGGTCGTAGAGCGGCTTGGCCTCGACCTGCTCACGCAGTCCCGGCTCGTGGCCGATGTTCCAGACCAGCAGGTCGCGGTCGAGCTGCGTCATCAGCTCGTCGCTGACGGGCGCGCCGTCGAGGTCGCCGGCCAGCGCGGCGAGGTCGTCCGGCAGCACGAAGCCGAGCTGCGTCATGAAGACGGTGCGCGGGTCGGTGGCGCTGCGGACGAACGACGAGCCGGGCTCGAACAGCTCGGCGACGGCCATCTCGACGCCCGCGAAGGCGGGGTTGGCCGCGGCGGCGTCGGCGAACTGCTGGTCGACCTCGGCGATCAGCTCCTCCGCGCGGTCGCCCTGGCCGAGGATCTGGCCGACCATGCGGGTCGTCTCCTGCCACGGCATGCCGTACTCGGGGTAGTCCGGCGACGACGCGACGGTCGGCGCGATGACCGAGAGTGTGTCGTACTCCTCCTGCGTCATGCCGGTGTAGAGGCCGATGATGAGGTCGGGCTCCAGCTCGGCGAGGGTCTCGTAGTCGAAGTCCTGCATGCCGGTGAAGGCACCCTCGTTGAGCACCACAGGCTCGGCGTCGCCCAGTTCGTCCTGCGCCCACGGCCAGGTGGCGTGCGGGTGGTCGCCGTACCAGTCGGTGACGGCGATCGGTGCGACGCCGAAGGCCAGCACGGCGTCCTGGTCGCTGAAGCCGAGCGTGACCACGCGCTCCGGCGCCTCGGTCAGCTCGGTCGTGCCGTAGCGGTGGTCGACGGAGGCGGGGAACTCCCCGGATCCGGCGTCCGGCTCATCTGTCGCGGCGGTGCCGTCGGCGGCGTTCGTGCCGCCGTCGCCGTCGTCGTCACCACCGCAGGCGGCGAGGAGCAGGAGCGGAACGGTCAGGACGACGGCGAGCCGGCGGCCCGCGACACGAAGCGACATGAGGGCAAGGATAGGCTGGCCTTATCGAGCGGGTCGCAGGCGGCCCCTCGGGGGTGTCGTCGGCGCGTGCCGTCGACGCGTGCCGTCGGCGCGTGGCCGGGCTCGCCGCGGCGACCCGCTACCGTCGGCGCATGACCGGCCTCGTCGCGGTGACCCGGAACGTCCTCGTCGCCACGCACGAGTTCTGCACCAGCACGACCACGGTCGTCACCGGCGACGACGGCAGCTGCCTCGTCGTCGACCCGGGGGTCACGCCGGCCGAGCTGGACGACCTCGCCGCCGGCCTCGCTGCCCGCCGGCTGCACGTCGCCGCCGGGTTCGCGACACACCCGCACTGGGATCACGTGCTGTGGAGCCGCTCGCTCGGCGCCGGTGTGCCCCGGTTCGCGACCGCCGCCTGCGTCGTCGCCGCGGCGGCCGGGCGGGACCGCGGCCTTGCGCTCGCCGAGGTGGACGCGCCCGGGACGGACGGCGAGCTGTTCGCCCAGCTCACGCCGCTCCCATCCGGCGGGCCGGGCGTCGTCCCGTGGCAAGGGCCGCGGGTGGATGTCGTCGAGCACCGGGCGCACGCGGCGGGACACGCCGCGCTGCTCGCCGACGGCGTGCTGGTGGCCGGCGATCTGTGCTCGGACCTGGAGGTGCCGCTGCTGGACCTCGATGCCGCCGACCCGCTCGGCGACTACCACCACGCGCTCGACCTGCTCGACGCGCTGGCCCCCGACGTTCGCTTCGTCGTGCCCGGCCACGGCCACGTCGGCGACCGTGCCGAGCTGCGCCGCCGCCTGGCCGCCGACCGCCGCTACCTGACCGACCTCGCCTCCGGCCGCGGTGACGACGACCCGCGGCTCACGCAGGACTGGCTGGTCCGCGATCACCGTGCTCAGCGCGCTGCCGTTGAGCGGCGCGCTTGAACGTGCGCGGTCCCGCCTGCCGCGCGTGATCACGGGCGGCGCCGGTGCCTCGCATGTCACGGGCGGCGGTGCGCCGGCTGACAGCCAGTGGTGCCAGCGCGCCGCATGAACGCATGGTAGGCATGACCCTCCCGGCCCGGGTGGGGCCCACCCTACGGGCGGGCACCGACAACGTCCGCCGAACGCCGACGCCGAGCCTTGCGCCGCGGACGCCACCCGAACCGGCCCGGCGGACGCTACCCGAGCCCGGCGCCGCAGAAATCACCCAAGCTCAGCACCCACAGACGCCACCCGAGCCCAACGCCGGGTGACGTCCCTTGGCGTGGTGGAGTTCCCGGCCCGCTTGAGCGTCGTCGTGTCGACGGTGGCGTAGGGCGGCCATCGTGCGACGGTCAGTGAGACCTGACTAGGGATCTCACGAGAGGACACGAACGCACGATGGCCTTGGACCATGCTGCCCTACTTGAGGTGCTCGAGGCGATGCGGGCCGCTGACGTGGACGATCGGGTTCGCACCGCGGCGCAGGCGATGTATCAGGCGTTGATCGAGGCCGAGGCGACGGCGGTGATCGGCGCCGGTCCGTGGGAACGCAGCGCGGATCGGACCGCGCACCGCAACGGCTCGCGACCGCGGACCCTGTCGACCACGGCCGGGGATCTGGAGTTGCGCATTCCCAAGTTGCGCACCGGGTCGTTCTTCCCCTCCCTGTTGGAGCGGCGCCGCCGAGTCGACCAGGCGTTGTTCGCCGTGATCATGGAGGCCTACCTGCACGGGGTGTCGACCCGCAAGGTCGACGACCTGGTCAAGGCGCTGGGCGCGGACAGCGGGATCTCCAAGTCGGAGGTGTCGCGGATCTGCGCCGACCTCGACGCCGAGGTCTCCAGCTTCCGGGACCGGTCGCTGGCCGATCAGGCCTATCCGTACGTGTTCCTCGACGCCACCTACTGCAAGGCTCGGGTGAACCGCCGCGTGGTGTCCCAGGCGGTGGTCATCGCCACCGGCGTCACCGCCGACGGGCGCCGCGAGGTGCTCGGATTCGACGTCGGTGACAGCGAGGACGGCGCGTTCTGGACCGCGTTCCTGCGCTCGTTGAAGGCCCGCGGGCTGGGCGGTGTCCAGCTGGTCATCTCCGACGCCCACACCGGCCTCAAGCACGCCATCGCCTCGGTGCTGCTCGGGGCGGCCTGGCAGCGCTGCCGGGTGCACTTCCTACGCAACGTGCTCGCCCAGGTCCCCAAGGGCAACGCCGAGATGGTGGCCGCGGCGATCCGCACCATCTTCGCCCAGCCCGACGCCGAGCACGTGCACGAGCAGTTCGACGTCATCGCCACCATGCTCGGCCGGCAACTACCCAAGGTCGAACAGATGCTGCGCGACGCCAGTAACGATCTCCTCGCGTTCGCGGCGTTCCCGATCAGTCACTGGAAGAAGATCTGGTCGACCAACCCGCTGGAACGGCTGAACAAGGAGGTCAAACGCCGCACCGACGTCGTCGGAGTGTTCCCCAACCCCGCCGCCCTGCTCCGCCTGGCCGGCGCTGTCCTGGTGGAGGCCCACGATGAATGGCAGGTCGCCGCCGAACGCCGCTACCTCTCCGAAGCCTCCATGGCGCTACTCACCACACCCACCACCAAGGAGGTGGCCAAACCCGAACTCATGACGGCATGATCTAACCCACTGACCCCGCACAGTGGTCGAAGAACTCCACCTCTCAGCGGGACGTCACCCAACGCCGCGCGACCACGAACGATGCCGGCGGCCGGCCCGCTGCCACCGCGGCGCGAGTTCGCGTGGTAGGTATGACCCGCCCCTCTAGGGAGGGTGCCCACCCTACGGGCGGGCACCGACAACGTCCGCCGACGCCGACGCCGAGCCCGACGCGCCGCCCAGTGGTCCGCGCGACGTCAGCCGAACCCGGTGCCCCGCCCGGACATCAGCGCCGACGTCAATCCGAACGTCAGCCGAGCGCGGTGTCGAGCGCGGCCCAGTCGACGGTGCGGGGGCTGTGGGCGCTGACGGTCGCCAGCAGGCCCAGCCGGGACGAGCGGACCGCGGGGTCCTCGGCCATGACGAGGATGTCGTCGAAGAACGCGTTGACCGGGTCGACCAGCGCGCCGGCGGCGTCGGCGAACTCGGCGACCGGGCGGCCGGACCGGTCGCCCAGAGCCGAGACGGCCTCGACGAGGCGTTGTTCGGCCGCCTCGGTCAGCACGGCCGGGTCGTAGGACGCCTCGGTGCCGGCCGGGACGATGCGGTTGATCCGCTGCAACGCCGCCACCAGGGCGCGGAACGACGAGTCACCCTCGCGCGAGCGCAGCGCCGACAGCGTCGCCACCGCCTGGCCGGGAGCGTCGGCGCCGGGCAGGACAGCGGTGACGAAGTCGGCCGGGACCTCCTCGTCGCGCAGCTGCTGGGCGAACCGGGCGACCACGAACTCGCGCGCCGCCGCCACCGCCGCGTCGGAGACCTCGATGCCCTGAGTGCGCAGCCGGTCGGCCGCGACCGCCAGGCCGCCGTCGACCGTCACACCGGAGAGAGCAGGCGTCTCGCGCAGAATGCGCACGACGCCGAGTGCGGCGCGGCGCAGCCCGAACGGGTCGGAGCTGCCGGTCGGCTTGGCGCCGAGCGCGAACATCGCCATGAGCAGGTCGAACCGGTCGGCCAGCGCGAGGACGGCGCCCGGCGTCGACGACGGCAGCGCATCGGCCGTCGACCGCGGCAGCTCCATCTCGAACAGCGCCTGCCCGACGGCCGGGGTCTCGCCCGCGCGGACGGCGTACTCGCGGGCCATGACGCCGGCCAGGCTGGACAGCTCGACCACCATCTGCGACGACAGGTCGAACTTGGCCAGCGCGGCGGCCCGCTCCAGCGCCTCGGCGTCGTCGGAGGACAGCTCGACGCCCTTGGCGAGGTCGGCGGCGATGGTCTCGATGCGGGCGGCCCGCTCGGCCATCGAGCCCAGCTTCTCTTCGAACGTCAGCTTGGTGAGGCCGGCCTTGAACTGGTCGAGCGGCACCTCGAGGTCGGCCCGCCAGAAGAACGCGGCGTCCTCGTACCGGGCCCGCAGCACCGCCTCGTTGCCCGCCCGCACCGCGTCGGCGTCGCACGCGCCGTTGGCGACCGCGACGAAGTGCGGCAGCAGCGCGCCGTCGCCGGACCGGACCGGCAGGTAGCGCTGGTGCTTGCGCATGACGGTGGTGAGGATCTGCTCGGGCAGCTCGAGGTACCGGGTGTCGAACCCGCCGAGCAGCGCGTTGGGCTCTTCGACCAGGTTGGTGATCTCGTCGATCAGCCCGGCCTCGGCCGCGGTGTCGACGACGCCGCCGACGGTCGCGGCCAGCGCGGACGCGGCGTCGACGACGGCGGCGCGGCGGACCGCGGGGTCGGCGACGATGCCGTGCCCGGCCAGGAACTCGAGGTAACCGGCGGCCGACGGCACCGCGACGACGGGCTCGGCCGCCGTGCGGTGCACCCGGGTGGAACGCCCGCTGACCAGCGCCGACACCCGCACCGGGACGACGGCGTCGCCGAGCAGCGCGGTGAGCCAGCGGATGGGCCGGGTGAAGGACAGCGCGGGGTCGCTCCACCGCATGTTCTTCTCCGAGCGCAGCTCCTGCACAACGTCGGCGAGCAGCGACGACAGCACCTCGACCGCGCCGCGGCCGGTGTCGACGACGCGGACGACGACGTGCTGGTTGCCGCCGAAGTCGGCCGTGGACAGCTCGGAGACGTCGACGTTCTGGCCGCGGGCGAAGCCGAGCAGCGCCTTCGTCGGGTTGCCGTCGGCGTCGTAGGCGGCCTCGACCCGGGGGCCGCGGACGGTGCGGTCGGCGTCGGGCTCGCGCGGCTCGACGGCGGCGACCTCGACGACGATGCGCCGCGGCGTGCCGACGACGTCGACGTCGCCGTGACCCAACCGCGTGGCGCCGAGCTTCGCCGCGACCGCCTCGCGCACCGCGGCCACCGTGTTGGTGACCTCGTGCGGCGGCATCTCCTCGGTGCCGATCTCGAACAGCAGCGGCGCCGGGCCGGCGAGGTCGGCCTGCGGGAGGTCGGGCAGCAGCGGCTCGACGTCGTCGTCGTCGCGACCCGGACGGGACACCAGGCCCAGCGGGTGGCCGAGCTCCTCGCGGCGGGCCGTCCACAGCGACGACACCTCGCGGGCCAGGCCGCGCATGCGCGCGAACGCCTTCGCCCGCTCCGTCGTGCTGATGGCGCCGCGTGCGTCGAGCACGTTGAAGGTGTGCGAGCACTTGAGCACGTAGACGTGCGCCGGGACCGGCAGCCGCTCGGCGATCATCCGCTCGGCCTCGGCCGCGTAGGTGTCGAACAGCGCGCGGTTGGCCTCGATGTCGGCGTCGTCGAGGTAGTAGCGCGACATCTCGTACTCGGCCTGGCCGAACGCCTCGCCGTAGGAGATGCCGGGCGCGTACTCGATGTCCTTGAAGTGGCTGACGCCCTGCAGCGCCATGATGATGCGCTCGATGCCGTAGGTGATCTCGACCGACACGGGGTCGAGGGTCTGCCCGCCGGCCTGCTGGAAGTAGGTGAACTGGGTGATCTCGAGGCCGTCGAGCCAGACCTCCCAGCCCAGCCCCCACGCGCCGAGGGCGGGCGAGGCCCAGTTGTCCTCGACGAAGCGGATGTCGTGGGCGTGGATGTCGATGCCCAGCGCCTCGAGGCTGGCGAGGTAGATCTCCTGCGGGTCGCCCGGGTCGGGCTTGAGGATGACCTGGAACTGGGTGTGCGTCTGCAGGCGGTTCGGGTTCTCGCCGTACCGGGCGTCGTCGGGCCGGACACTGGGCTCGACGTACGCGACGTGCCAGGGCTCCGGACCCAGCACCCGGAGGATGGTGGCGGGGTTCATCGTTCCGGCACCGACCTCGGTGTTGAACGGCTGCACCATGAGGCAGCCACGGTCGGTCCAGTACTTCGTCAGCGCCAGCAGCGCGTCCTGCATCGTGAGCACCGGGAAAGCCTAGTGGTGCGAGGCCGATGGCACGAACTCGAACCCGATGACCCGCGCCAGGATTTCGCCGTGCGGAACGACGAACCAGCCGTCGTCGTGACCGGCCCACTCGCGCCACGCCGCGGCCAGCCGCCCGAGATCCGCCGTCGTCGCCAGGCCGCGGGCGACGGCCTGGTCCGCGAACGCCGACGACGTGACACGGTCGGCCCACAGGCCGCCCCACCACGCGCGGTCCTCGGGCGTGCTGAAGCACCAGACGCTCGCCGTCGCCGTGACGTCGGTCAGCCCGGCCTCGTGCGCCCACGCGAGCAGCCGCCGGCCCGCGTCGGGCTCGCCGCCGTTGCCGAGTGCCAGCGTGCGGTACAGCTCCAGCCACTCGGACAGGCCGGGCAGCCGCGGGTACCAGAACATGCCGGCATAGTCGGAGTCGCGCGCCGCCACGATGCCGCCGGGCCGCGTCGTGCGGGCCAGCTGGCGCAGGACGGCGACCGGGTCGGCCACGTGCTGCAACAACTGGTGCGCGTGGACGACGTCGAAGCTCGCGTCGTCGAACGGCAGCGCGGCGGCGTCGGCGGTGCGGAACTCGACCGCGGCGGCGCCCTCCTGGGCCGCCGCCCGCTCGATGACCTCGTCCGACGCGTCCACCCCGACCACCCGGCCGGGCGCCACCAGCCCCGCCAGCTCCACCGTGATCGTCCCCGGCCCGCACCCCACGTCCAGCACGTCCAGCCCGGGTCGCAGGTGGTCGCGGAGGTACGCCGCGGAGTTGGCGACCGTGCGCCAGGTGTGCGAGCACAGGACGCTCTCGTGGTGGCCGTGCGTGTACGTCGCCATGCCGCCACCGTAAGAAGGTCCGGCCGCCGCTGTCAGCCGTGTTCGCACGATGGACGGCCGGGCGCGGCGCACGGAGGGCACGTTCCGGCGCGGCGGGCGGGGCCCGGCGCGATGGACGGGTTCGGCGGGGGCGGGGCTTCGGCGGGCGGGGTGCGGCGGGGGGATGAACGTTCGGCGCGGCGACGTTGTCGGTGCCCGCCCGTAGGGTGGGCCACCCACCCGAACGGGGAGGGTCATACCTACCACGGCGCGCGGCGCATCACGCCCACTGCACGCCCGCCCCGGCTCCGCACGCATGTTCCGGCACCGCCCACGCGTTCCGGCACCGCACGCATCCCCGCTGGACGCCCCACCGACGCGCCTGTCCGCTGGACGCCCCGCCGGCCCGACTGTCCGCTGGATGCCCGCCGCCGCGGGCGGCCCGCGGGCGGCGCGCCCGCCCCTCCCCCGCTGTCGCGTTGGGGCGGGCGCCATCCTCGACGCCGAAGGTTGAAACGGGCGGGCGCCCCGCACGTCAGGGGCGCCCGCCCGGGCTTGCAGGCGAACACGCGGCCAGACCTCGGCCGAGCGCTCGGCCAGCTACTCAGTCAGGCACGATCGCGCCCGGCGGCAGCTCCACCGCACCGTTCGTGTCGGTGACCGTCACGGTGAAGGTCTTCGGCGTGCTGATGTTGCCGGCGGCGTCGATGGCCCGGTACTGGATCTCGTGGCGGCCGTAGCCGGGCTCGAAGTCCGGGTAGGACTGCTCGAACGGCGCCTTGGTGACACCACCGCTGCCGAGGTTGCCGTACGCGATCTCCTTGATGACGGTGCCGGCCGGGGTGAACCGGTACGGCGTGCCCTCGGGCGCGTCCGGCCAGCCGTGGTAGTTGAACCAGCCGTCGCCGTCGAGCTGGAACTCGATGACGACGTAGCCGTCCTGGTCGTCGGTGGCGGCGAGGCCCATCTCGAACCACTCGCGGAACACGTAGTGCGGCGGGCGGACCCGGGTGCCGGGCACGACGGAGACCGGATCGGACAGCTCGAAGGTCACCGACGGGGCGACGTTGTCGACGGTCCAGGTGCGGGTGTCGGTCGGCGCGCCGGGCACCTCCGGGTCCGTCACCGTCGCCGTCAGCTCGTAGGTGCCGGACGCCAGCCCCAGCGCCCCGAGGTCGAGGTTGCGCAGGTTGTCCGGGTTCGGCACCACCGAGCCGTTCAGCCGCCACGTGACGTCGAGGACGCGGTCGCGCGGGTGGGTGGTCTCGACGTAGACGACGTCCTGGCCGCCGACGGGGCGGGTGGTGTCGGTCGAGGACGTGAACTCGACGTCGGTCGGGGCGGGCGGCTCCTCGACGATCGTCCACTCGCGGGTCTGGGTGAGCGAGCCGCCGTCCGCGACGGCCGGGTCGCGGACGTCCGCGGTGTCGTCGGAGACGGTGACGGAGACGGTGTCGCCGACGCCCACGCCGTGCGCCTCGAGGTCGAAGTTGCGGCTGTTGCCGGTGTCCTCGACGACGGCGCCGTTGACCGACCAGGTGACGGTCAGCTCGTGGTAGAGCGGGTGCATCGTCTCGACCCAGATGACGTCCTCGGGGAACACCGGCTCGTCGGTCGGGGTCGACTCCAGCGCCAGCTGGGCGACGTCGCGGCGGCCGGAGATCTTCTCGATCATCCGCTCGCGGCCGATCTGGTCGAAGTGGTAGCCGATCCAGCGCATGATCGAGTGCTCGCTGGGCCGCCAGATGCCCGACGCACGCGTCTGGCCGCTCTCGTACCGGCCGATGACGCCGCCGGACAGCGACTCCTCGCCCAGCCAGCGGTACCACTTGGCCTGCTGGTCCAGCATCTGCTGCTCGGTCATGATCGTGTGGTGGATCGACGACGGCTCGCCGCCGGTGTACGGCGCGCCGGGCACGTTGCGGGCGCTGTACGGGTACTCGTCCTGCAGGTTGCCCAGCGAGTGGCCCAGCTCGTGCGGGCTGACCAGCGGGCCCTGCGGCGCCTGCCCGGTCGTGGTGGCGTTGCGGCCGCCGATTCCGCCGTACGTGCTGGTGTTGGCGATGGTGAGCGTCTGCCGGTTCTGCGCCGTGACGCCCGGGATCATCGACACGTACTGCTCCAGCGCCTGCTGGCCGCCGGCGCCGAACGTGACGCCGCGGGCGTTCGCGCCGGCCGGGCAGGTGCCGGCGTACTGCAGCTTCAGCGGCGTGTCGCGGCGGACGTTGCCGTCGTCGGGGTCGCAGCTGATGCCGGACTCCCCCGACACGATCTCGATCATGTACACGTTGAAGTAGTCGCGGTAGCTGCGGAACGGCTCGATGCTCCACTGCACGTTCAGGTGCTTGTCGACGTCGTCGCGGAACTGCTGCATCTCCTCGGCGGTGTAGCCGTCGCCCAGGATGATGAGGTTCAGGCGGTCCTCCGGGTCGCCCGTCACCTGCAACGGTACCACCGTCGCCGACCCGACCTCGTCCGACGCCGCGGCCGACGGCACCGCGCCGGTCAGCAACGCGCCCAACAGCCCGGCCGCTCCCACCGCGGCCGCGAACTTCCGTTTCACCATCGCCTGTCACCCCTCGCTCGTCGATCCCCCGCGAGGACGCTAGCCAGGATGGATCCAAAGCTCACCGAGCAGATGACGGACGTTGCGCGACGGTCGTCCGTCGTCTGACGGAACTCGCCGGTTACGCTGCCGGAGTGCTGATCCTGCTGCCGCCGTCGGAGGGCAAGACCGCGCCGCGAGACGGCGCCGCCGCCGTCGATCTCGACGCGTTGTCGTTCCCGGAACTGACCGGCGACCGCGTCGACCTGCTGGCCGCGCTGGTCCGGCTCTGCCGCACGGCTCCGGAGGCCGCGGCGACGGCGCTCGGCCTCGGCCCGACGCAGGCCGCGGACGTCGAGCGCAACGCCGTCCTGCCGCAGGCGCCGGCCGCGCCGGCCCGCGAGGTGTACTCCGGCGTCCTGTACGACGCGCTCGGCCTGCGCACGCTGCGTGGCGGCACGGCCCGCCGGGCCGACGCGTCGGTGCTGATCACCAGCGGTCTGTGGGGACTGCTGCGGCCGTCGGACGTGATCCCGGCGTACCGGCTGGGCGGCGGCGTGAGCCTCCCCGGCGTCGGCCCGCTGGCCGCGTTCTGGCGCCGCCCGCTGGGCAAGAGCCTGCCCGCCGCGGCCGGCGACGAGCTGATCGTCGACCTGCGTTCCAGCACGTACGCCGGGTTCTGGCGCCCGCCCGCCGAGCTCGCCGCGCGCACCGTCGTCGTCCGGGTCCTGCACGAGCACGACGGCCGCCGCACTGTCGTCAGCCACCACAACAAGGCCACGAAGGGCCGCATCGTGCGCCGGCTGCTGCACGACGGCGCCAACGTCGCCACCCCGGCCCGGCTGGTGAAGGTCCTGACGCGGCTGGGCTGGACGGCAGAGTCGACCCCGCCGCCGGGCCCCGGCCGTCCGGCCACCGTCGACGTCGTGGTGACCGAGGTGCCGACGTCCTAGACCTCGGCCCCACTTGATTTCCGCGCAATCGAGACGCGTTCCCACTGCATCGGCGCGCCTGCGCCGGGCGGCCGGCCGGCCCTGCTTGACTCGGCGCATGGCCACCTGGGACCCCCATGCGACGCACCGCCTCGAGTCGATCGGCGCCGAACTGCGCCGCAACGGCCTGGTCGACCTCGTCCGTGAGGCGATCACCGACGTCTGGCGGGCCAACCGGGCGCGGTACGAGCCCGACGAGCTCTTCGACGACTCCTTCACCCTGGGCGTGACGTCCACCAGGAACCTGGCGAACCGGGTCTACGCGTACGTGCGCGACGACGCGCGGTGGCGGGCGACGGGGGCGCACGCCGGTCGCGAGTACGGGACGACCGTCCTGCACGTCGGCGGCCTGGAGCTCCGGCTGGTCAAGACGCGGTCGACCGCGGGCCGTCACCCCGACTTCGTCGCCGACTTCGACTGGCGCGACGGCGAGATGCGCCAGGCCGCGGCCGCGCGCAACCGTGCGGCGTACGGGCCCGCCGCCCGTGACCCGTTCATGGCGCCGCTGTTCGAGGTCGACCAGCCCGACGCGGCCACGGCCGTCCTGGGCTGCCGCGACGTGTTCCTCGCCTGGGGCGCCGACCTCCCGTCGGGGCTCACCGCCGGCTGGCTGGGCCTGCCGACGACGACGGCCAGCCGCTGGCTCGCGGTGACGCCGCTGTGGTGGGACGAGGCGGCCGGGTCCGAGCACACCGGCCGCGGCGACCGGCTCGCGACCGGCGACCGGCCGGCGTTCGGCGACCGGCCCGCTCCGGTGCCGGCCATCGCGCTCAAGCCCGCGGTCCGGGCGGGCCGGACGGCGTGACCTCCGAGCCCACGCTGCGCGCACGCCGGCGCCGGGCCAGCGGCACGGTCGTCGACTTCGACGGCCGGCGGCTCGCGCTCGCCCGGCGGCTGCAGCGCCTGCTGCGCAGCACGCTCGCGGACCGGACCAGCGTCAGCGCGGCCGCCATCACCCAGTTCGAGCGCGGGACGGCGCGTCCCACCAACGCGGTCGTGGCCGAGCTCGCCCTCGCGCTGGGGATGCCGGTCGACTTCTTCCGGCAGGGTCGCTCGGTCGAGCCCGTCCCCGCCAGCGCGGCGCACTTCCGCTCGCTGCGCGCCACCCCGGCGATCTCCCGCGAGCAGGCCCTCGCCTTCGCCGAGATCTCCCTCGTCGTCGTCGACCTCGTCGAGCAGTACGTCGACCTCCCGGCGGTCCCGGCGCTCGCCGAGCCGCTCGACGCCGAACCCGGGCCCGGGCAGCTCCCCCGGCTGGCCGCCGAGACCCGGGCGAGGCTGGGCGTCGGCCCGGGCCCGATCCCGCACATGGTCAGGCTGCTCGAGGCGCACGGCATCGTCGTCCTGCGGCTGCCGCGCGAGGTCGACCACCGGGTCGACGCGTTCTCCACCGAGGCCGGCCACCGGCCGCTCGTCCTGCTGTCGCCCGCCAAGGACGACCGCGCCCGCAGCCGCTTCGACGCCGCGCACGAGCTCGCCCACCTCGTCCTGCACCAGGACGTCGACCCCGGCTCGAAGATCGTCGAGCGGCAGGCCGACACCTTCGCCTCAGAGTTCCTCGCGCCGTCCGAGCAGCTGGAGCCGGACCTCCCCCGCAAGGTCGACTGGGACGTGCTCGCCCAGGCCAAGACGACGTGGGGGCTCAGCCTCGCGGCGCTGGTCTACCGCGCGCACCGGCTCGGTCTGTGGGGCGAGCACGCGTACCGCCGGGCGAACCAGCACCTCGCCGCCGTCGGGTACCCGGAGCCCGGCCCGCTCGGCCCGCCCGAGTCGCCCTACCTGCTCGGCGCGGCGATGGAATTGCTGGCCCAGGCCGGGACGTCCGCGGGCGACCTCGCCGCGGCCAGCCGGCTCCCGGTGCGGCAGATCGAGGAGATCGTCGCCGCCGGCAGCGAGACCAGGCCCAGGGTGTCGCTGCCGACCGAGCCGCGCTGATCAGGGACGGTGGCCGAACGACGGCACGGCGGTGCTGCCGTCGGCGTAGTACTGCAGCTCCGTGACCGAGCCCGGCGACGGCAGCAGCCGGAACAGCGACTCGGGCGGCGCGCCCAGCGCCAGCCGCGTGAGCGTGCGCATGGGGATGGAGTGCGTGACGACGACGACCGGCTGGCCCGGGTAGGCGGCGAGCAGGGCGTCGCGGGCGGCGCCGACCCGCAGTGTGACGTCGTCGAGCGACTCGCCGCCCGGCGGCGACGCCGTGGTCGCGCCGAACCAGTTCGACAGCGCGTCCGGGTGCCGTTCGCCGATCTCGGCCAGCGTCAGGCCCTCCCACTCGCCGAAGTCGGCCTCGCGCCACTCGCCGTCGACGACCGGTGCGACCCCGAGACGGCGGCCGATGACGGCGGCGGTCTCGCGGGTGCGCACCATCGGCGAGGTGACGACGGCGACGGCGCCGCTGCCGCCGAGCAGCTCGGCCGCGCGGGCCGCCTGCTCGCGGCCGGTGTCGTCGAGACTGGGGCCGGGCACGCCGCCGCCGCTGAACCGGCGCGCCGCCGTCAGCGACGTCTGGCCGTGCCGGACGACGTACAGGGTGGTGGGCGGCCCGAGGTCGGGACTCCACGCGGTCAGCTTGACGACGGGCGCGGGGCCCGGCACCGGCTTGCCGTCGAGGGCGAGGTTCACCAGGCGGTCGGCGTGTGCGTTCTCGGCCCGCGGCACCCAGGTGTAGGTGACGCGTCCGGGCGGGAAGACGACGCCGGCCTCGGCGGCCAGCGAGCCCAGCTCGGCGTTCTTGATCTGCCAGCGGCCGGACAGCTGCTCGACGACGAGCTTGGAGTCGAGCCGAGCGGCCACCGCCGCGTCGGGGTCGATGCCGTGGGCGGCGCGCAGCCCGGCCAGCAGCCCGCGGTACTCGGCGACGTTGTTCGTGGCGATGCCGATGGTCTCGGCCACCTCCGCCAGCACCTCACCGGTGGCGGCGTCGCGGACGACGGCGCCGTAGGCGGCGGGCCCCGGGTTGCCCCGCGACCCGCCGTCGGCCTCGACGACGAGCTGCCGCGTCACAGCCCCGACTCGGGCGTGCGGACCAGGATGCGCCGGCACTCCTCGTGCCGGACCACGACGTCGGGGGCGAGCCCGCGGATGCGGCCCAGCTCGGCGGCGTCGAGCTGGATCATGCAGCCCTCGCAGCGGCGCTGGCGCAACGCGGCCGCGCCGATGCCGCCGCGGTCGGCGCGGATCTTCTCGTACAGCGCCAGGAGGTCGTCGGTGATGCCGGCGGCGAGCGTCTGACGTTCGTCGCGCCCGGCGGCGGCGTCGTGGTCGAGCTGCGCCCACGCGGCGTCGCGGGCGGCCTGGACCTCCTGCGCCTTCTTGCCGACGCTCTCGCGCTCGGCGGCCAGCGCGGCGGCCGCGTTCTGCGCCTCCTCGAGCCGCTCCATGATCTCGATCTCGGCGTCCTCGAGCACGCCCTGGCGGCGGTTGAGCGACGCGATCTCGCTCTGCAGGCTCTCGAGCTCCTTCGCCGACGACACCTGGCCGGCGTCGAGCCGCTTCTGGTCGCGGTCCTTGCGCGAGCGGACCTGCTCGACCTCGGCGTCGGCGCGCTTCTGCTCGCGCTCGAGGTCGGCGACCGCGGTGCCGGCGACGACCTCGGCGTCGCGCAGCCGGCTGTGCTCGGCGGCGAGGGTCTCGAGCTCGGCCGCCTCGGGCAGCGTCCTGCGGCGATGGGCCAGCTGGTCGAGCCGCTGGTCGACCGCCTGGACGTCGAGCAGCCGCAACTGGACGGCGGGGTCAGCGTTCAGCGTGAGCTCCTTCGTCGGCGCCGGATTCCCGGGCGATTCGATGCAGTGTCCAGGGATCGGTCGGAGTGGTCGAGACGCGAGTCTCCACCGTAGCGCCTGCGCCCGACAACTCCGCCGTCAGCAGTGCCGCGGCGTCGGGCAGCCACGGCCACTCGCTGGCCCAGTGCGCGACGTCGACGAGCGCCGGGCCGCCGGCCTCGCCCGCCTCGGACGACGGGTGGTGGCGCAGGTCGGCCGTCACGTACGCGTCGGCCCCCGTGGCGCGGACGGCGCCGAGCAGGGAGTCGCCCGCGCCGCCGCACACCGCGACCGTCGCGACGACGGCGTCGGGGTCGCCCATGGCCCGCACGCCGGCCGCCGTCGCCGGGAGCGCCGCGGCGACCCGCCGGACGAACGCCGACAGCGGCTCCGGCCGCGGCAGCCGGCCGACGCGGCCCAGGCCGCGCGCGGGGTCGCCGTCGTCGGCGGGGACCAGCGGGCGGGTGTCGTGCAGGCCGAGCGCCGCCGCGAGGGCGTCGTTCACGCCCGGCGCGGCGCGGTCGGCGTTGGTGTGCGCGGTGTGCAGGGCGACGCCGCCGGTGATGAGCCGGTGCACCAGCCGCCCCTTCGGCGTCGTGGCCGGCACGCCGTGCACCGGGCGCAGGAACAGCGGATGGTGCGTGACGACGAGGTCGGCCCGCCACTCCAGCGCCTCGTCGACGACGGCGGCGACGGGGTCGACGGCGAACAGGACGCGCCGCACCCGCGCGTCGGGGTCGCCGCACACCAGCCCGACCGCGTCCCACGACTCGGCGAGCTCCGGCGGATACAGCCGCTCGAGGGCGGCGACGACAGCGGCGAGACGGACCACGGACCAGACCCTATCGATCACCGCCGGGCCGCCGTCGAAGCGGACCCGATCTCCGGTTGACGGCGCCACGACCCCGGTGTGACGCTCTCTCCCAAGGGGGCACGGCACGCACGAGGAGGCTCGTCCCATCAGCACGCGACACCCCGCCGACGGCCACCCCTGGTGCGTCGAGCACGACCCCAGCGGCGTGTGCCTCGGCGGCCTGCACGAGCTTCCCGGCGGGGGCGCGGCCTGGCTCGAGGGCGCCGTCGGTCGTGTGCCGTCCGAGGCTGCCGGCGCGGGGGTGGACGGCGCGGGCGGCGACGGCGCGGGGGTCGACGGCGCGGGGGTCGGCCGCGGGGCGGGCGTCGTGGTGGCGCTGGCCCGCACCCATCCCGGCCGGCCGCCGCGGTTCACGGCCGCCCAGGCACGCGAGCTGGCCGCCACCCTGACGACGCTCGCCGACGAGTTGGACCCGTTGTCCACATGAGTCGAACGCCCGTTTGACAACCCCCTCCCACCACCACCTAAGATCATTCCCATAGCACCCCACCCCTCCCCAGAGGGCTGGTAGGGCTATCGAGCACGAGGCGCGGCATCCAGGCCGGACTGTCTCGTACCGGCCGCTCAGAGTGGGACGGCACGGCGACCAACGCGCATCTTCATGCCGACCCCTGCCCAGTGGGTCCGGCTGCTGGGCGGCGCCGTCCCCATCCCGTTGGCCACGACGGTTCCCCCGGCCCCCAGTCAGCTTCCGAGCGACTCCATTGGAGGAACCGTGGCCACCACACCAGCCGCGGACCGTCGCGACGTCATCGTGCGGTCCGCCTTCATCAGCGACGAGGTCGGCGAGATCGTCGCCTGGCACGACTCCGAGGGCCCGACCATCGACATCCACCTCGAGCCCGAAGACTCCGGCCAGCGCGCCGATGTCTCCCTCACCCCGTCCGAGGCCCGCGACCTCGCCCGGCAGCTGCGCGAGGTCGCCGACACCGCCCAGCGCGCGGGGTGGACGCCCGCGGTGCTCGCCGACGCCCGCGAGCGGTACCTGCCCGGGCTGTCCGACGAGCAGATCATGCAACGCCTCGACGCCCTCGCCGCACGCCTCGGCGGGCTCGTGCTCGGCTACCGCGGCAAGGTCGACTGGCGCGCCGGACGCATGCTGGTCGCCGAGACCGGCCACCAGCTGCTCGACCGCGCCGCCGGCGCCGTCGAGACCGCCGAGCAGCACCTGGCCGGCTACCAGCAGGCCGTCGACCAGCTCGGCACCGTCAAGGCCGAGCTCGAGCACGTCCGCCACTTCTTCACCCACGAGAGCGAGCTACCGCGATGACCACCACCACGCCACCGCAGGAATGCGTCCTCAAATGGTGCAACGAGGCCGGCGAACACCGCACCCACCGCCAGTACGTCATGTCCCTGATCGCCTGGCACCGCACCTGGCTCGTCGGCATCAACGTCGTCCAGACCGACGACGGACCTCTGCACGTCGAGCTGACCGCCACCACCCGCTGGTCCGCGCCGACCACGGTCACGCTGCAGCCCGACGAGGCCGAGGCGGTCGGGCAGGCGCTCCTCGAGGCCGCCACCCGAGCCGCCCGCTGACCCCGGCGCCCCGGCCGCCGCTCCGCCTCCCGGAGCGGCGGCCTCGGAGCCGCGTGCCTGGAGGCTGCCGTGCCCGGCCGCCGCGCCGGCCGCCGCCGTCCGCCAGCCATCCCGACGCCCGCATGCCAGATCGCCGCCCGCCAGCCCCTTGCACACCGCCAGCGCCCGCCGCGGGTCCGTCCGTCGCACGCCGCGCGCCGCCCGCCAGCCCACCGCCGGTGCCCGCCGCGGGTCCCGTC
The DNA here is from genome assembly GCF_900105175.1 of Jiangella sp. DSM 45060. Lineage (NCBI taxonomy): Bacteria > Bacillati > Actinomycetota > Actinomycetes > Jiangellales > Jiangellaceae > Jiangella > Jiangella sp. DSM 45060. The sequence goes on from NZ_LT629771.1 coordinate 3,880,460, forward strand.
CGTCGCACGCCGCCCGCCAGCCCGCCGCCCGCCAGCCAGCCCACCGCCAGCGCCCGCCGCGGTCCATCCGTCGCACGCCACCAGCCAGCAGCCCGCCGCCAGCCAGCCAGCCCACCGCCGCCAGCCAACCGGCGCGAAGGCGCCTGCGAGTTCGCCACCAGCCAGCCAGCCTGCGGCGCACCAGTCCACCAGCCCGTCCGCCGGTTGGTGAGCACCGGCCGCCCGCCCGGGTCCGACACCGAGACCGGCCGGGCGGCCCCGGCCCGTCGCGCGTGTCCCCGCGCCACACGCCGGGCGAGGGCGGCTGCGTCAGGCACCGGCCGAGAGGCGCTGCGTCAGGCGCCGGACCAGCCGGTGGCCGCCCGGGGGTGCCGCTGGTTGGGCATCCGCCGCGGCGCCCGCACCGGCGTCGCGGCGCGGCGGACGTCCTGGGCGGCGGCGCAGAGGGGGCCGATCAGGCCGGCCGACAGCTCGTCCACCCACAGCAGCAGGTCGAGGTGGACCGGGCGGGTCGGGTCGCAGGCGAGCGAGTCCTGGTACCAGCGGACCACCGACGGCATCAGGGCGCGCAGCGCCGCGCGCCGGTCGTCCTCTCCCAGTGCCCCGAGTGCGTGGTCGAGCTCGGCGACGAGTTCCCTCATGGCATGCCCCCTTGCGCGGCAACGGCCCCAGCGCCCCGATGCGCCGGACGGCCGGTTCTCCGCCCTGCGGCCCTGGATACCCCACGACGCGGGGTGCAGTCGCCCCGGACCGGACCACCGGGCCGGGCCTGCGCCTGCTTCGATGGGGGCATGGCCGTGCCGATCGCCGACTTCCTCGCCATCGTCAGCCGCCTGCCCGGCGCCGCCGGCACCGACTCCGACCGGTGGACGACGTTCCGGGTGGCGGGGCGGACGTTCGGGTACCTCTGGCCGGCCACGTCGACCGTCGGACTGAAGCAGACCATCGCCGAGCAACTGGCGCTGGTGGCGGAGCGGCCGCAGGTGTTCGAGATCCAGTTCACCGCCGGCGCGTTCGGCTGGGTAGTGGTCCACCTCGACGGCATCGAGCACGACGAGCTGGTGGAGCTGACGTTCGAGGCGTGGCGGCTGACCGCGCCCCAGGACGTCGTCGAGCAGCAGGGCGACCGGCTGCCGCACTAGGGGTGTCACGAATCGGCGGGCCACGCGGTCGTCCTGGTGTCAGGCGGCCGCCCGGGCCGCCACGTCCCGTGAAAGGGCTGCACATGAAGATCGTCGTCATCGGCGGCACCGGCCTCGTCGGCTCGAAGGTCGTCGAGTTGCTCACCGGCCAGGGCCACGACGCCGTGGCCGCGGCGCCGAACACCGGCGTGAACACGCTGACGGGCGAAGGGCTGGCCGAGGCACTCGACGGGGCGGACGTCGTCGTCGACGTGTCGAACTCGCCGTCGTTCGAGGCCGCGGCCGTGCTGGAGTTCTTCCGGACGTCCACCACGAACCTGCTCACCGCGGAGCAGAGGGCCGGCGTCGGGCACCACGTCGCGCTGTCCGTCGTCGGCACCGACCGGCTGGCCGAGAGCGGCTACTTCCGGGCCAAGATCGCCCAGGAGCAGCTCATCACCGAGTCGCCGGTGCCCTACTCGATCGTCCACGCCACCCAGTTCTTCGAGTTCCTGAAGGGCATCACCGACGAGGCCACCCACGACGGCGTCGTCAGCCTGGCGCCGGTGCACATCCAGCCGATGGCCGCGCGGGACGTGTCGGCGGCCGTCGCCGAGGTCGCCGCCGGCCCGCCGCTGAACGGCGTCGTCGAGATCGCCGGGCCGGAGCGGTTCCGGCTGGACGAGCTGGTCCGCACGGCGCTCGCCGCCACGCACGACCCGCGTGAGGTCCGCGCCGACCCCGGCGCGCGCTACTTCGGCGCCGTCCTCGGCGAGGACACCCTGGTCCCGGCCGACGACGCCCGTCGCGGGCCGACCACGCTGGCTGAGTGGCAGGCGGCGCAGCCGAGCCGGTAGCGCCGTATACCGTGGTCCCGTGACCACGGACGGCGTCGCCGAGTTCCTCGACGTTCGGCCGCAGCTGTTCGGCATCGCCTACCGCATGCTGGGCAGCGTCGCGGAGGCCGAGGACATCGTCCAGGACGCGTGGATCCGCTGGCAGCGCACCAACCGCGACGAGGTCCAGAACCCGGCCGCCTTCCTCACCACCACGGCGACCCGGCTGGCGCTGACGGCGGCGACGTCGGCCCGTGCCCGGCGCGAGACCTACCCGGGCGAGTGGCTGCCGGAACCGGTCGACACCAGCGACGATCCCGCGCTGGGCGCCGAGCGGGCCGAGGCGCTCGACCTCGCCGCCATGCTGCTGCTCGAGCGGCTCAGCCCGGCCGAGCGGGCCGTGTACGTCCTGCACGAGGCGTTCGACTACCCGTACCGCCGCATCGGCGAGATCCTGGAGATCTCCGAGCCGCACGCCCGCCAGCTGGCCCGGCGGGCGCGGCTCGCGCTGGAGTCCGGCCGGGCCGAGCCGGCCCCGCCCGGCGTGCGCCGCCGCCTGGTCGAGACGTTCGTCGCGGCCGCCCGCGACGGCGACCTCGAGGCCCTGGAGCGCCTCTTCACCGAGGACGTCACCGCCCGCTCCGACGGCGGTGGCAAGGTGCACGCCTCGCGCGTCGACCTCCAGGGCGTCGAGCGGGTGCTGCTGTTCATCGACAACATCCTGCGCAAGTACTGGAACGAGGCCACCTTCACCGTCGTCGACGCGAACGGCGGCAGCGCCCTGCTGGTCACGAACGCCGACGGCGTCGCACAGGCCGTCCTCGCCCTCGACGTCACCGCCCGCGGCGTCGAGCGGGTGCTCTTCGTGGTGAATCCCGACAAACTGCGCGGCTTCGGCCGGCAATAGTCAGCCGGCCGGGACGACGAGGCGCTCCGGCGGGATCACCGCGACGCCGGCGATCTCGATCATCGCCTCGGGCTGCCAGAGCGCCGTGGTGCCGATGCCCGCCATCGCGGGGTAGACCGGGCCGGCCAACTCGCGCCACACCGCGCCGATCTCCTTGCCGTGCGCCTGATAGTCGGGGATGTCGGTGAGGTAGATCGTGACGTTGACGAGGTCACCGGGCTCGCCGCCGGCGTGGGCCAGGGTGGCGAGCAGGTTGGCGAAGGCCTGGCGGAACTGCACGACGATGCCGCCGGGGACGATGCGCATCGCCGCGTCGAGGGCCGTCTGGCCGCCGAGGTACAGCGTGTTCCCGCTCAGCGTCCCGTGCGAGTAGCCGCGCGGCTCCGGCAGGGACGGAGGGTTCACCGGAACGGCGGTCGCGCTCGTCGCCATGGCTGGGACTCCTGTGACGGGGATCGTGACGGCACCGTAGCAGTCTATTGACAAGCTCTCAACGGTCGTGCAAATTCTGAAATATGGAGCCCGACCTCAGCAAGTACGTCCTCGAGGGCGACGCCTCGATGTACGCGAGCGAGAGCGGCCTGGTCGTGCCGGTCGTCACCCGGGCCGGAACCGAGCCGGCCGACACCGGGCAGTCGGACGGCGCCACCCGGATCTCCGGCGTGAGCATTCAGCACACCCCCGCCACCCGCCTCTGGTTCGGGAAGGTCCGCAACGAGGCCGGCTACCGCTCGGTCCCGCACCACCACGGCGAGGCCGAGACCGGCGGCTACGTGCTCTCCGGCCGCGCCCGCATCTACTTCGGCGAACGGTTCGCGGACTATCTCGACCTCGAGGAGGGCGACTGGGTGTTCGTCCCGCCGTTCCTGCCGCACGTCGAGTGCAACCTCGACCGCAACCGGCCGCTGACCTGGATGACGACGCGGACGCCGGAGAACATCGTGGTCAACCTCCCGCAGGTCGACGACGCGGACCTGCGGCACTGGACGGACCGCCCGTGAACGGGCCGCAACCGGACAGCGGGCCGCAACCGGACGCCGCGCCGCCCACCTCGCGGATCCTGTCGGCGGCCCTGACGCTGAAGCCGGCCCACGCGGAACACTTCGACCTCGCGTTCACCGCGACGACGCAGCCGTGCCCGTGGCCGAAGGCGTATGGCGGCGACCTCGTCGCCCAGGCGGCCGCCGCCGCCATGCGGTCGGTCACCGACGGCAAGACGCTGCACTCGATGCACTCGTATTTCATGCGCCCGGCCGACATCGGCATGGAGGTGCGGTACGAGGTCGAGCTGCTGCGCGACGGCCGCGGCTACTCCACCCGCCAGGTCCGCGCCTTCCAGAACGGCAAGCCGGTCTACGTCTGCGTGGCGAGCTTCGCCGCGGGCGAGCCGGGCGGGACGTTCGCGGCGGCGTACCCGGACGGCGTCGCCCCGCCGGAGCGGGTGCCGAGCTCGGCCGCGTACCTCGACGGCCGCAGCGGCGGCACCATGACCGACGAGTCCAAGCGGTACTGGTCCACCGGCCGCGGCTTCGACCAGCGCCACGTCCCCGGTCCGGTGTACCTCACCGTCGACGGGGAACGGCTGCCGCACCAGGCCGTCTGGGTGCGGCCGTTCGACCCGCTGCGCCAGGTCGACGGGCTCACCGACGCCCAGCGCGACCTCGCGGCGCTCGCGTACGTCTGCGACTACACGATCCTCGAGCCGCTGCTGCGCGTGCTCGGCCTGCCCTGGGCCGCGGAGGGCCTGGTGACGGCCAGCCTCGACCACGCCATGTGGTTCCACCGGGCGCCGGCGACGGACGTGCTCGGCGGCTGGCTGCTCTACGCGCAGCAGGCCGTCGCCGCCGACGCCGGGCGCGGCGTCGGGCTCGGCCACTTCTTCGCCCCCGACCACACGCACCTGGCGACCGTCGTCCAGGAGGGCGTGCTGCGGTACGACGACGGAGGACCGCGATGACGCTCAGCCACTCGGCGTACGCCGACACCTTCGCCCGCGACAACCTGCCACCGGCCGAGCAGTGGCCGACGATGGAGTTCACCACCCCGGACCTCGACTACCCCGAGCGGCTCAACGCGGCCGCCGAGCTCGTCGACCGCGCCGTCGCCACCTACGGCGCGGACCGCCCGGCCGTGCGGACCCCCGCCGGCGAGCTGTGGACGTACGGCGAGCTGCGGGAACGGGCCGACCGCGTCGCCCACGTGCTCGTCGACGACCTCGGCCTGGTGCCCGGCAACCGGGTGCTCATCCGGTCGCCCAACAACCCGTGGACGGTGGCCGCCTGGCTCGGCGTCCTCAAGGCCGGCGGCATCGCCGTCACGACGATGGCCGCGCTCCGCGAGCGCGAGCTGACGCCGATCGTCGAGAAGACCCGGCCGGTCATCGCGCTCGTCGACCACCGCTTCGTCGACGACGTCGTCGCGGTGCGAGCGGCCGCGGCCCCGGACCTGCGCATCGTCGCCTACGGCGGCGACGCCGACGACGACCTCACCAGGAGGGTCGCGACGAAGCCGGCGAGCTTCACCGCCGTCGACACCGCCGCGGACGACGTCGCCCTGCTCGGCCCGACCTCGGGCAGCACGGGGACGCCGAAGATCACGATGCACTTCCACCGCGATGTGCTCTCCATCGACAACACGTTCGGCAAGCACGTGCTGCGGCTGCGGCCCGACGACGTCGTCGCGGCCAGCCCGCCGCTCGGGTTCACCTTCGGCCTCGGCATGCTGGTCGTCTTCACGTTCCGGGCCGGGGCCTGCGCCTTCCTGACCGAGGCGGCGGCGCCGGCCCAGCTGGCCGACCTGATCTCGGCCCACGGGGTCACGGTGCTGGCCACCGCGCCCACCGCCTACCGGCAGATCGTCCGGTGCGGGAAGGGCGACCAGCTGGCCGGCCTGCGGGTCGCCGTCAGCGCCGGCGAGCACCTGCCGAAGTCGACCTGGCAGCAGCTGCACGACGACCACGGCCTCGAGGTCATCGACGGCATCGGCGCGACCGAGCTGCTGCACATCTTCATCTCCGCGGCCGGCGACGACATCCGCCCGGGCGCCACCGGCAAGCCCGTCCCCGGCTTCCGCGCCACCATCCTCGACGCCGACGGCGCGGAGGCCCCGGCGGGCGTCGCGGGCCGGCTGGCCGTCATCGGCCCGGTCGGCTGCCGGTACCTCGACGACCCGCGCCAGGCCGGCTACGTCGTCGGCGGCTGGAACGTCACGGGCGACACGTTCGTGCGCGACGACGACGGCTACTTCTGGTACCGGGCCCGCACCGACGACCTGATCGTGTCGTCGGGCTACAACATCAGCGGTCCCGAGGTCGAGGCCGCGATCGACGCCCACCCCGACGTCGTCGAGTGCGGCGTCGTGGCCGCACCGGACCCCGAGCGCGGCTCGGTCGTCTGCGCGTTCGTCGTGCTGGGCGAAGGGGTGACGGGCGACGACGCGAAGGTGGAGGAGCTGCAGTCGTTCGTCAAGGGCGAGCTGGCCCCGTACAAGTACCCGCGGAAGGTGTTGTTCCTGCCCGCGCTCCCCCGCAACACCAGCGGCAAGCTGCAGCGCTTCAAGCTGCGGCAGCTCCTGGAGACAGAACCGGCATGAGGATCGCGATCGCGGGTGGCGGGCCCGGAGGGCTGTACTTCGCGGCCCTGATGAAGGGCCTCGACCCCGGTCACGACGTGACGGTGTGGGAGCGCAACGCGCCCGACGACACCTTCGGCTTCGGGGTCGTGTTCTCCGACGAGACGCTGGGCGCCATCGAGGGCGCCGACCCCGTCATCCACGACCGCATGGAGCGCGGGTTCGCCCGCTGGACCGACATCGACGTCGAGGTCGACGGCCACGCGTTCACCGTCGGCGGGCAGGGCTTCGCCGCGATGGGCCGCAAGGAGCTGCTGGCGATCCTGCGCGAGCGGGCCGCCGAGCTGGGCGTCACGGTGCACTACCGGACGCCGGCGCCGGGACCGGGCGAGCTGCGGGCGTCGTACGACCTCGTGGTGGCCGCGGACGGGCTCAACTCGACGATCCGCACCAAGTACGCCGACGTCTTCGGGCCGAACCTCGACCGGCGGGCGAACAAGTACATCTGGCTCGGCACCGACCTCGTCTTCGAGGCGTTCCAGTTCTTCGTCAAGCAGACGCCGTGGGGCGTCATGCAGATCCACGGCTACCCCTACTCCGACCAGGGTTCGACGTTCATCGTCGAGATGCACGAGGAGGTGTGGCGCCGGGCCGGCTTCGACGCCACCGAGCACGACGACCTCCCGCCGGGCGCCTCCGACGAGTACGCCGTCGGCCGCATCGCCGAGATCTTCGCGGACGAACTGCGCGGACACCGCGTACTCACCAACAACTCGAAGTGGCTCAATTTCCACACCGTGCGCAACGAGCGCTGGTACGACGGCAACGTCGTGCTGCTCGGCGACGCGGCCCACACGGCGCACTTCTCGATCGGCTCGGGCACGAAGCTGGCCATGGAGGACGCCCTGGCGCTGGCCGCGTGCCTGCACGAGCAGCCCGGCGTCGGCGCGGCGCTGGCGGCGTACCAGGCCGAGCGCAAGCCGGTCGTCGAGTCGACCCAGCGGGCGGCGCAGGCGTCGCTGGAGTGGTTCGAGAACATAGGCATGTACGTCCGCCAGGACCGGGCCCAGTTCGTGTTCAACCTGCTCACGAGGTCGCGCCGCATCACGTTCGGCAACCTCCGGGAACGCGACCCGGAGTTCGCCGCGCGCATGGAGGCCGAGTTCGCGCGGCTCCACTCGGCCCGCTCGGTGGCGCCGGCGATGTTCCAGCCGGTGCGCATCGGCCCGCTGGAGCTGAAGAACCGCGTCGTCGTCTCCCCCATGGACATGTATTGCGCCGAGGACGGCCGGCCGAACGAGTTCCACCTCGTCCACCTGGGCGCGAAGGCGCTCGGCGGCGCCGGACTGGTCATGACCGAGATGGTCTGCGTCTCGCCCGAGGGCCGCATCTCGCCCGGCTGCACAGGCATCTGGACCGACGAGCAGCGCGACGCCTGGCGGCGGGTGACGGACTTCGTCCACACCCGGTCGACCGCCAAGATCGGGCTGCAGCTCGGGCACTCGGGCCGCAAGGGCTCGACCAAGCTGATGTGGGAGGGCATGGACGAGCCGCTCGACGACGGCAACTGGGAGGTCGTCGGCCCGTCGGCGCTGCCGTACGGCGACGGCTGCCACCTGCCGCGCGAGGCGACCCGCGCCGACCTCGACCAGGTCGTGGCCGACTTCGTCGCCGCGGCCGAACGCGGCGTCGCGGCCGGGTTCGACCTGATCGAGCTGCACGCCGCCCACGGCTACCTGCTGAGCTCGTTCCTGTCGCCGGTCGCGAACCGCCGGACCGACGAGTACGGCGGCGCGCTGCCGAACCGGCTGCGCTTCCCGCTCGAGGTGTTCGACGCGGTGCGCCGCGTGGTGCCCGGCGCCATTCCGGTGACGGTCCGCATCTCCGCGACCGACTGGGTGCCCGGCGGCACCACCGAGGAGGACGCCGTCGAGATCGCGCGCGCGTTCGCCGAGCACGGCGCCGCCGCCATCGACGTCTCCACGGGCCAGGTCACCAAGGACGAGAAGCCCGCGTTCGGGCGGTCGTACCAGACGCCGTTCGCCGACCGGATCCGGCACCAGGTCGCCGTCCCCGCGGGCGTCGCCGTCATCGCCGTCGGGGCGATCTCGTCCTACGACGACGTCAACTCGATCCTGCTCGCGGGCCGCGCCGATCTCTGCGCGCTCGGCCGGGCCCACCTCTACGACCCGCAGTGGACGCTGCACGCGGCGGCCGAGCAGGAGTACCGGGGTCCCGGCGCCGACTGGCCGGACCCCTGGGCCGCCGGGCGGCGTCGTCCGCCGACGGCGCGCACCGACAAGGTCCCGCCCCGCCTCTCGCTGCTGCGCGACGGCGCCGCCGGCACCGTCCACCTGCGCTGGACCCCGAACCGGCGCGACCAGGCAGAATGGTCGCGATGATCCCGGCCGACGAGAGCGCCCGCACGCGCCGCACGCGCACCGTCATGGTGAGCTTCCTCGGCGCCGTCGTGCGGCGCATGGGCGACTGGATGCCCATCGCCGGCACCGTCGACCTCATGGAGCAGCTCGGGCTCGACGCCCGGAGCGTCCGCACGGCGGTGTTCCGGCTCAAGCAGCGCGGCTGGCTCGCCGCCGAGAGCCGAGGCGGGAAGCGTGGCTACGCGCTCACGCCGGCGGCGGTGAAGGCGCTGGTCGCGGGCGACGAGATCATCTGGCACGCGCGCCAGCCGGCCAACCTCGACGACGGCTGGTGCATCGTCAACTTCTCCGTGCCCGAGTCCGAGCGCGCGAAGCGGCACCAGCTGCGCGCCCACCTGGCCTCGCTGGGCTTCGGGAACATCTCCACCGCGATGTGGATCGCGCCGGCCCGCATGCGCGGCGCCGCCGAGCAGGCCGTGCGCGAGCTCGGCCTCGACCGCTACGCCGCGATCTTCGTCGGCGCCTACGTGGCCGGTCAGGATCTGCGCACCCTGCTCTACGAGAGCTGGGACCTCGCCGGCATCGACCGCCGCTACCGCGAGTTCGTCGCCCGCTTCCAACCCGAGATCGCCGCCCTCGACGCCAGCGACGCCGTCGCACCCGAGCGCGCCTTCGTCACCTACCTCACCGCCGTCGACCACTGGCGCAAGCTCCCGTTCCGCGACCCCGGCCTGCCGCGCGAGGTGCTCGCCGACGACTGGAGCGGCCCCGACGCGCTGGCCGTGTTCGAGCGCCTCGTCACCCTCCTGGAGGGCCGGGCCCTCGCCCACGCCGCCGGGCACTGGGCGCCCCGGGCGGGGGTGCCGGCTTAGCGGTGCACCGCGAGCCGCAGCCAGGCGTTCCGGCTGGCTCCGGCGTCCAGCGACGGCGCCGCGCCGGCGGCGATCGCCTCGGAGAGGGTGTGGACGGCCGACGCCTGCGGCTCGAGCGCGCAGGCCACGACGTCGGACAGCGCGCCGGACTTGCGGGTGGCCCAGAACCACAAGGCGGGGAAGGCCTCACCGTCCCAGTCGACGCAGACGCCGGTGGCCAGCTCGCCGGACCAGATGCCGCACCGGTGCCGCGCCAGCCGATCGGCGAAGAGCATCGTGCCGAACGGCCGGTCCGGGAACGCCGTCAGGTCGACGACCCCGCCGTCGCGGCCCGGCAGGGCGTGCAGCGGACCGCGCGCGCCCGGCGCGTACAGGGCCGACGGGTCGCCGGCGGCCTCGGCGAACACCTCGGCTTCTCCGAGGTCGACGCGGCTGCCCGGGCCCATCATGACGGCGCCGAACGTGATGTGGTGCCCCCACAGGTAGTGCAGCGGGCGGTCCGCGAGGTTGGTGATGGTCTCGTCGAGGCGCACCTCGCCGCCGCCGGCGAAGGTGACGCTGCGGCGGATGCCGAACGGCAACTCCTCGCTGCGCGTCGCGAGGTCGACGGCCACCTGGTCGGGTCCCGCCGCCCGCACCGACCACGACCAGCGCCGATACTGCACGTCGCCGTGCTCGCTGATGCGCTGCCCGTCGACGACGCACCCCGGCCCAGCGTTGGGGAACAGCTCGTACCAGGCGCCCACCCGGTAGTGACGTGACCCCCGGGGGTCCTCGTACAGCAGGTTGGTCCCGCTGCGGAGGTCGGTGAGCTCGAAGAGGTGTGCACCGTGATCGGCGTTGATCGACACCCTGATCTCGCCGTCCTCGATCACCAGACATCGGTCGCCGTCGATGGTGGTCTCGCGCAGCGAGCACGACGCCCCGGTCAACGCGATGACCCCCGCCTCTCCTGGCTCGATGCCTGCGACGCGAACTTTACCCGGCGGCGGGTTCCGGCCGGGAGAGCAGTGAGAAGGGCGACTTGCCGCACTATTGTGAATAGTAACGGTTCTCATTAGTATCTGGACCACCGCAGTCCACTTGGAAGGATCACGATGAGATCCCTGCTCACACGACGTGCCAGGCAGCTGGCCGTCCCCGTCGTCGCGGGTGCGCTGCTGGCGTCGGGCGCCACCGCCACCGCGACGGCCGGCGAGTTCGCACTGACGCTGGATACCGGCCACATCGACGCGTTCACGCTGCGATGGGTCGACGAGAACCTCGAGGTCGACCTTCAGGAAGACGTCACCGGCCACCACGTGCTGCACGAACCCGAGGACGTGCTGCTGCAGGTCAAGCCCGAGGCGGCGCTCGTGCTGCCGGACCCGGTGCCGCCGAGCCTGGCCTTCCTCGGCGACGCCGGCGACACCGTCCACTACCTGCCGCAGACCCAGGACCCGGCGCTGATCTGGCCGGGCTGGAGCACCGAGCAGATCCCGGCGGGGGTGTTCACCAACCCGCTGAGCATCCAGATCACCGACGTCCAGGGACCCGGCGACGTGTTCCTGTGGCAGACCGGCTCGTTCGGCGAGTCGATCTCCGTCCTCGGCGGCGGCTACCAGCTGCCCGGCACGATCTCGCCGAACGCCAACGTCCACGCGCACGCCAACTGGGCGTTCACCGAGACCGGCCGCTACACGCTGACCGTCCAGGCCGCCGGCACACTGGCGGGCGGCGGCACCGTCACGAGCGCGCCCGCCACGTACACGTTCCAGGTCGGCGACGCCGCGCCGGCGCCCGTCACCACACTGTCCATCGACGGCCTGGCCGGGCACTACCACTCCGGCGACGTCGTCACACTGACCGCGGTGCAGAACCCGCCGACCGAGCTGGACCACTACCACTGGTTCACCCGGGCGCCGGGCGCGAGCGAGTGGGTGATCGTGCCCGACGCCGGCACCGGCGAGTACAGCTTCACCGCCACCCCCGACCACAACGGGCTCGAGGTGCTGGCCCGGCTCTACGACCACGACCACAACGTCGTGGCCGAGTCCACACCGGTCGCCGTCGTCGTCGACGACCACGGCGAACCGGAGCCGCCCGGCGATCTGGAGCAGCGGATCGTGGCGACCCTGCCCGAGGACGAGGGCGCGCTCGTCGCCAGCGTCGACCCCGAGGACAACGTCGTCACCATGAGCGACTTCGAGCTCGGCGGCGCCGCCGACCGCTGGACCTCGGCGGGAGACCTGCGCCCTGTCACCGTCACCGACACCCGCGCGGCCGCACCCGGCTGGGTCGTCTCCGGCCAGGTCGGCGACTTCACCAACGGCGACGACGTCCTCGGCGGCAAGCACCTCGGCTGGACGCCGCTGATCGCCGATCAGCCCGACGGCGGCAACGTGACGGCCGGCGCGGCGGTCGCGCCCGGCCTGGAGTCCGGCGACGGCCTGTCCGTCAGCCGGCCGCTGGCCACCGCGGCGGCCGGTGACGGGACCGGCACCAGCCGGCTCGGCGCCGGTCTGCTGATCGAGGCGCCGACGACGCTCGTCCCCGGCACCTACGAGGCCACGATCACGTTCACCGCGATCTGACACGTCCGCACCGCACCGACCCGGCGTGACCGGCCTCGCCCAGGCCGGTCACGCCGACCCCGGCCACGACCCATCGGAGCCCACCCGTGCGACCCATCGGCCGACTCGCGGCCCTCGCAGTGATCGCCGCCGCCGGCCTCACCCCGCCGGCAGCCGCAGCCGAGCCCGTCACCTGGGGCATCGTGCCGTCCGGCCCGGACGGCCCCGGTGATCGCGCCGCGTTCGAGTACTCCCTCGATCCCGGCACGGCGCTGAGCGACGTCGTCGCCGTCTCGAACTACACCGACGCGCCGCTCACCCTCGACCTCTACGCCAGCGACGCCGTGCGCAACACTCAGGGCGGGTTCGACCTGCTGCCCGCCGCCGACGAGCCCGTCGACGTCGGTGCGTGGGTCGACCTCGGCGAGCCGTCCGTCACCGTCCCGGCCCGGTCTCGCGTCGACGTCCCGTTCCGGATCACCGTTCCGGACGATGCCACGCCCGGCGATCATGCCGGCGGCATCGTGGTCGGCCTGACCTCGCAGGCGTCCGGCGGGGTCACCGTCGACCGGCGGGTCGGCGCCCGCATCTACCTGCGCGTGACCGGCACGCTCCGGCCGGAGCTCGCCGTCGACGACGTCCACCTCGCGTTCGACGGCCTCGCGCTCGGCCAGCCCGGCACAGTCCGCGTCGAGTACACGGTCCGCAACGACGGCAACGTCCGCCTCGCCGGCCGCCCGACGGTCCGCGTCGCCGGGCCGTTCGGGCTGGGCGGGCGCTACTGGACCGGCGACCCGCTGCCCGAGCTGCTGCCGGGCGACTCCGTCAGCGGCTCGGCCTCCGTCAGGGGCGTGTGGCAGCTCGGCCCGATGGACGTCGACGTCGAGATCCGGGCCGAGTCCTCCGGGAGCCAGGCCCTCGAACCCGCCCCGCCGCCCGGCACGTACGCCGCGCGGTTGTGGGTCGTGCCGTGGATCGCGCTCACCGCGCTCGCCGTCGTCGTCAGCGCTGTCCTGCTGCGACGACGTCGCCGGCGACGTCGTGGCGCCGGCGCCGGGCCAGCAGGCCGTGCCGGGGAGCCAGGACGTACGCCGCAAGGAACACCCCGCTGAGCACGAGCACGATGGTGCCGCCGACGGGGAGGTCGTAGCTCCAGGACAGGTAGAGCCCGATGACGGCCGACACCCCGCCGATCACCGGCGCGAGCACCATCATGGCGCCGAGGCGGTCGGTCAGCAGCCGGGCGGCGGCGGCCGGGGTGATCAGCAGCGCGAGGACGAGGATGTTGCCGATCGTCTGCACCGAGATGACGATGGCGACGGTCACCAGCACGTACAGCGCGATGTCCAGCCCGAACACCCGCAGGCCGACCGCCCGGGCCAGCTCGCGGTCCAGGCTCACGGCGACGAACTGGTGGTGCAGCAGCATGACGGCCGCGAGGACGACGACGCCGGTCAGCGCGACCGTGTAGATGTCCTCGTCCGGGACGCCGGTGATCGAGCCGAACAGGAACTGCTGCAGCGAGCCCGCGTATCCGGGCGCCTGCGAGATGATCACGATGCCCAGCGCGAACGAGGCGACGTAGAAGACGCCGATGACGGAGTCCTCCTTGACCCGGCGGTTCTGCGAGAACACCGCCACCAGCACGGCGGTGACGACGCCGGCGACCGCACCGCCGATCACGAGGCTGCCCTGCAGCACGAACGCCACCGCCAGGCCCGGGAAGACGGCGTGCGCCACCGCGTCGCCGATGAACGCCATCCCGCGCAGCACCACGTGGCACCCGACGACGCCGCAGACGATGCTCGACATGACGGCGATCAGCAGCGCCTTGGGCAGGAACGCGAGGTCCGGGTTGGTGAGGTCGGCGAGGAACTCGGGAATCGACACGGTCTCAGACCACCTTCAGGATCTTCAGCAACGGACTGTTCTCGCCCACCCCGAACGCCCGCATCCACGGCTGCGGGTCGAGCAGCTCACTCGGCGGCGCGTCGGCCACGATCGTCCGGTTGAGCAGCGCGATCCGGGTGCAGGTGTCCAGCGCGGACACGAGATCGTGCGTGGTCATGAGCAGGATCCGTCCCTCACTGGCCACTTCGGCGAACAGGTCTGTCAGCAACTCCTGGGTGGGCAGGTCCAGGCCGGTGAACGGCTCGTCCAGCAGCAGGACGGTGGGACGCACCGCCAGCGCCCGGGCCACCAGGACCCGCTGGCGCTGCCCGCCCGACAGCTCACCCACCGGCCGCCGCGCCAGCTCGGACATGCCCACCCGCTCCAGCGCCTCGCCCACCGCCCGCCAGTCGTCCACGCCGGGCCGGCGGAACAGCCCGAGCCCGCCGGTGCGGCCGGACATGACGGCGTTCTCCACCGAGATCGGGAAGTCCCAGGCGAACTCGTGCCGTTGCGGCACGTACCCGATCCCGGAGCGTCCCAGCCGGACCGGGCGGGCGTCCACCAGCACGCGGCCCGACGCCGGCCGCACCAGCCCGAGGACGGTGCGCAGCAGCGTCGTCTTCCCCGCGCCGTTCGGCCCGATGAGCCCGACCAGTTCCCCGCCCGCCACCGTCAGGTCGACATCGCGCAGGACCGAGCGGCCACCCAGGGCGACGGCCACGCCCCGGACGTCCAGGACGCTCACGGCCGTTCCACGGACATGGCCGCGGCCCGGCGCTTGGCGGCACGGCCGCGGACCAGGACCACCACCAGCACCGCGCCGAGGACGACCGCGGCGGCTCCGGCGGCGAGAACGGCCGCCGCCGGTCCGCCGTCGTCGTCTGCGTCGCTCGCCGCAGCGTCGGTGGACTCGGCCGGCTCGGCGGCGTCGCCGGTGTACTCGGCGGCCAGCGCCTCGTCGGTGCTGGTGCCGTCGCCGACGGCGAAGCGGAGCACCTCGGTGTCCGACTCGGACTCACCCGACACGAGGTCGGCGGAGACCTCGACCGCGACCAGGTAGACGCCCGGCTCGGAGAACACCCAGTTGGCGTGCGTGTGGGTGTTCACCTCGACCCAGAGGTCCTGCGGGTACGGCTCGCGGCTGTCCCACAGCACCTCCGGCTCTCCCAGCGTCCCGCTCTGCAGGAACATGAGGACGTCACCGGGGCCCTGCACGCCGCGCAGGGTGAGCGTCGCGCCGCGGTCGATGGTGTCCATGACGGTGGGGTCCTGCGTGTTCCAGCCCACCCAGATCACGCCGGGCTGCTGGGCCTGCGGCACGACGTGCACGTCGGTGCCCGCGGCGGCGGGCAGGAACGCGTAGTCGGGGTTGTCCGGGACGGTCGTCAGCGACACGTCGCCGACCTGGAACACGGTGTCCGGCATCGTCCGCCACACCGGGACGTCCGTGGTGCCGTCGTGGACCAGCAGCGTCCACACGCCGTCGACGTAGCGCGGGCCGATGTCGACGTGGCCGTCGCTCAGCACCGCCTGGCCGGTGGCGATCGGCTGGCCGGCCTCGATCTCCTGATCCAGGCTCGGGTCCTCGGCGGCGGTGACGGGCAGCGGCGCGGCGGCCGTCGCCAGTCCGGTCAGCATCGCCGCCGCCAGGGTCCTGCGCAGCGCCGTTGGTCGTCGCGTCATTCGTCTCTCCCGGCTGGTTCGGACAGGCAGGTGTGCAGCGACTCGGCGTTGAACCGCATCATCTCGACGTAGGTGGTGACCTCGTCGTCGAACGTGTCGCCGTAGATCGCGCACACGTCCACCCCGAGGTCCTCGGCGACCTCGGTGAGGGTCGACGACCGCGCCAGCAGGTTGGGCTCGAGGAAGACCGCGGGGATGTCGAGGTTGCGGATCGTCTCGGCCAGCTTGCGGCGGTCGGCCAGGCTGGGCTCGGTCGCCGGGTTCGGCGTGACGAATCCGGATATCCGCACGTCGTAGGCGGCGCCGAGGTACCCGAACGCGTCGTGCGTGGTGATCAGGTGCCGCCGCGACTCCGGGATCCCGGCGACGGTGTCGCGCACGTACCGGTCGAGCTCCTCCAGCTCGCCGATGTAGCGCGTGGCGTTGTCCCGGTACGCGCGGGCGCCGTCGGGGTCGACGTCGATCAGCGCGTCGCGCATCAGCTCGACGTAGGAGATCGCGTTGCGCACGTTCTGCCACAGGTGCGGGTCGATCTCGCCGTGCACGTGCCGGCCGAGCACGGCCTGCGGCAGCTGGAAGATCTGGTCGCCCGGGCGGCCGAGGAACCGGAAGCCCTCGTCGGCCGGGACGTCGTGCAGGGCCTTGTTCGGCACCTCGATGACGGTGCTGGCCGGGTCCAGGACCTCCGAGTGGGCATGGTCGTCGCCGTGCGGGTCGACCAGCAGGTACAGCTCGCCGGTGTCGATGTCGACGGTGACGTCGGCGTGGCCCGCGTTCAGCACGTCGGCGTCCGCCAGGTCCGGCACGGAGTACGGGTCGACGCCGACGGCGAAGGTGAACGTCTGCTCGCCGAGGCCGACCGGCCGTTCGTCCGGAGACGCCGCGAGGCTCGCCCGCATCGTCAGGCGGTACACCCCTGGCTCGGTGAACGCCCAGCTCATGTGCGTGTGCGCGTCGGGCGGCAGGGTGGCGGTGTCGTCACGGTAGCCGTCGGCGGCGTCGAACCCGTCGGTGGAGTCCACGTAGAACGCCGGGTCGCCGAACGACTCCGTCAGGTAGGCGACGAGGTCGCCCGGCCCGTCGACGGCGGTGCCGCTGAGGTAGACGTCGGAGGCCCGGCCGGCGCCGTACTGCTCGCCGGTCCCCCGCACCCGCATGCCCAGCCAGATGGTGTCCAGCGCGACGTTCTCGACCAGCGGGATGATCTCCGCCGCGTACTTCACCGCACCCTCGGCCAGCGAGATGTTCGGCACGTCGCCGGGCAGGTTCGCGTCCAGTGCTTTGATGATCGCCTGCTGCTCCAGCAGCAGGTAGTTGCTGAACGCGACGTCGGCGTACACGACGTTGCGGATGTCGCGCAGGCTCGGCTCGTACGAGTGCGGGTCGGCCTGGTCCGGCACCAGCGACGCGACGCTCACGCGGTCGCCGCCGACGTTGCGGACGAGGTCGGCCAGCAGTCCGGTGGTGGTGATCACCTGGATGCGGTCGTCGCTGGTGCTGAGCGTGGCCGGCGCCGCGCAGGCCGTGAGGGCGAGCGCGGCGCCGGCCAGCCCGGTCGCCGCCCTAGCCGCGGACGGCACGACGATCGCGCCAGTACGCCGCCGTCGCCACCGCTCCGGCGGCGACCAGCAGCCCGCCGAGGACGGTCAGCGCCGGCGTTCCCGACGTGCCCGTGCTCGCGAGGTCGCAGTCGTCGCCCGCCGCCGGGGTGGTGGCCGGGGCGGTGGCCGACGGCGTCGCCGTGGGGGTGGGCGTGGCCGACGGGCTCGCGTCGACCGGCACGATGCGGGCGGCCGCGTCGTGAACCGCCGGCGCCACGACGCCGTCCGCCATGGCCGCGCCGTTGCGTGCTCCGGCCAGCTCACCGACGACGAACGAGTACTCGACCGGGCCGGTCGTGGCCGCGCCACCGCCGGTCAGGGCCCCGCTCACCTCGAACGTCAGCGTGTAGCTGCCCGCGGCCGAGAACGCCCAGTTGGCGTGGACGTGCTGGCCGACGCTCTGCTGCCGCGCCGGCAGCGACTCCTCCGAACTGAAGATCCGGCTGATGTCGCCGAACCCGGTCGTCTGGAACACCTCGACGGTGCCAGGACCCTCCGCGCCCACGAGCCGCAGCTCGACGGCGTCGCCGGCGAGCGTGCCCGCAGCCAGCTCCTCCGTGGACCAGCCGGCCCACACGACCTCCGGGTTCTGCGTCTCCGGTATCAGCCACAGCGGCGAGCCGGCCGACCCGAGGAACCCGTAGGTGTCGCCGCTCGGCACGGTGCTCTGCGCCGCCGGACCGACGTGGACCAGCACGTCGCCCGGATCGTAGAACGTGTGGTCGGTCGCCGACCCCACCTTGGCCCGCAGGTCCAGGCCGGAGCCGTCCAGGCGCGGCGCCAGCAGGTCGACGTGCTCGTTCGTCAGCACCACCGGATCGCCGGACGTGCCGCCCGGGTTCGACGGGTTCGCACCGGGCGTGCTCGAGCCACTGGGGCTCGGGTTCCGCGCGGGCCGCGGGACGCACACCTCGCCCGTCGGCGTGGTCGTCGGCTTCGGACCCGTTCCGCCCTCGTCGCCCCCACTCGCGCCGCCGGCCGTGCCGGCGCCGCCGTCAGCGCCGCCGTCGGCGCCGCTCTCGGTCCCGCCGTCGGCGCCGCCCCCGGTGCCGCCGGTGCCCGCGTCCGTGCCTTCGCCGCCGGTCTCGCCCCCACCGGTCTCGTGGCCACCGGTCTCGTGGCCACCGGCGTCGGCGCCGTTCTCCCCCGACTCGGTGCCGTCCTCGCCGCCCGGATCGCCCGGGTCGCACTCGCGGTCGCCGACGACGACGGCGTAGTCGACCTCGCCCGTGCTGACGTCGGTGCCGTCGGCCAGCACCGCGGTGACCTCGAACGTCAGCGTGTACTCACCCAGCTGGGTGAAGGCCCAGTTGGCGTGGACGTGCTGGCCGACGCTCTGGGTCCGCGGCGGCAGCGGGTCGGCCGAGCTGAAGATCCGCGTCGGCGCCGCGCCCAGCCCAGCGGTCTGGAACACCTCGACCTCACCCGGACCGGTGACACCGGTCAGCGTCAGCTCGACCGCGTCGCCGCTCAGCGCACCCGGGGCCAGTTCCTCGGTGGACCAACCCGCCCACACGATCGCGGGGTTCTGGGTCTGCGGGATCATCCAGAGCGGATCGCCCGCCGTGCCCAGGAACGCGTACTCCGCACCCGCCGGGACCGTGACGGCCGCCTCCGGGTCCTTCAGCTGGACCACGAGGTCGGCGGGGTCATGGAAGGTGTGGTCGGCGGCCGTCCCGACCTTGGCGCGCAGGTCCAGGTCCCCGTCGTCGAGCACGGGCGCCAGCAGGTCGACGTGCTCGTCCGTCAGCACCGTCCGCGGATCCTCGCACTGGCCCGGCGGTTCGGCGACGGTCAGCGTGTAGGGAACGGACACCGCCACGTGCGTCCCGTCGTCGGTGTAGAGCGCCGCCCGGTACTGCCGCCCGTCGTCCGCCGCCGCGGCCGTGACGGTCAGGGTGTCCGTCGTCGCCCCGTCGACGGCCTGGAAGTCCAGGGCGCCGGGCGCGCGGGTGGACCAGCGGTACGCCGTCAGCCCCGCCGGCGGGTCCTGCGTCGCCGTCAGAGTGATCTCCTCGCCCGCGGCGACCGCACCGCCGGGACCCGTCACCGTCACCGTCGTCGCCGGCGGCACGCCGTCGTCCTCGCCGACGGTGACGATGACCGGCTCGGCGGTGGAGGGCGCGTAGAACTGCGGTTCCTGCGACGTGTACGTCGCGGTGATCTCGTGCTCGCCGGGGGCGTCGAACACGACCGGCAGCGCCGCCCTGCCGTCGACGATGCCGGTCCGGCCGAGCGAGGCGCCGGCGTCGTGGAACTCGACGTGTCCGCCCGGAGGCGGCGGCGCGTTGCCGCCGGTGTCGGTCGCCACGGTCGCCTCCAGGACCACCTCGTCGCCGGCGGTCGCGTCCGGTGGCGCCGCGACGGTCGTCGTGGTCGACGCGGGCGCGGGGAGCGTCCCGTCGTCGCCGCCGACCACCCACGTGTAGTCGACCGGGCCCGACGTGACCGGCTCGCCGCCGACGGTCGCGGCGACCTCGAACGTGAGCGTGTAGACGCCCGGCTGGGTGAACGCCCAGTTGGCGTGCACGTGCGCGTTCACGCTCTGCCGCAGCGTCTTGTGGTCCTCGTCGGAGCTGAAGACGCGGATCGGCTCACCGAACGAGCCGGTCTGGAAGACCTCGACGTCGCCGGGCCCGCGCACGCCGGCCAGTGTGACGTCGACGACGTCGCCGTCGACCACTCCGGCCGCGAGCTCCTCCGTGCTCCAACCCGCCCACAGCACGTCCGGCTGCTGGGTCTGCATGACGAGCCAGGCCGAATCGGCGCCGATGAACTCGGCGTACTGCTCCGGCAGACCCGCGACCCGCCCGAGGTCGGAGAGCTGGAAGACCAGATCGTCGACCTCGACGTGCTCGACCGGCGGGCTGATCTTCGAGTTCACCGTGAGCCGCTCGCCGTCGTAGCCGACGTTGAGCGCGTCGACGTGCTCGGTCGTGAGCACCCTTCGCTCGTCGGTGCCCGGCGGCGGCCCGGGCTCGGCGCCGGCGAGCGGTACGGCGGCGGGCAGGACCGCGAGCAGCGTGGCGCTGCCGGCGACGCCCGCGAGGTTTCGGAGCAGGGAACGGTGCATGAGAACAGGACTCCTGACAGCGGCGCGGGAAGATCGTGAACCACGACGTGGCTGTCAATATAGATAACCATTCTCAATTCCGCTAGTTCTGCACCGTGCGCCCTGGTTCGCGCGGAATCACCCCGCAGCGGCGAGCGCCGCGCGGCCGGTGGGGAACGATTGGCTCGCGGCCGAGCTGCCGACGTCCGCCGCTGGAGAGGCGGGTTCAGCCCGCCCGGTCGGCCCCGAGGCGCTCGGGTCCCCGGCGCAGGGCGTGTTCGATGCGGGTGAGCGCCTCGGTGAGGATGGCGCGGGAGGTGGCGAAGTTGAGCCGGATGTGGCCGCCGCCGCCCAGGCCGAAGACGTGGCCGGACGTCACGGCGACCCGCGCGTGGTCGAGCAGGTACTGGGCCGGGCCGTCGAGCTCCGTGACGACGCCGGCCGCCCCCTGGGCGGCGTCGTCGTGCAGCCCGAGCGTCCGGCAGTCGATCCAGGCCAGATAGGTGCCCTCCGGGCGGAGGAACCGCAGCTCGGGGAGATGTTCGGCGACGAAGCCGCCGAGGGCCGCCCGGTTGCCGTCGAGGCCGGCGAGCAGCGCGTCGAGCCAGTCGCCGCCCGAGGCGAAGGCCGCGGTGTGTGCGATGACGCCGAGATGGCTGGGGCCGTGGCCGACCTCCTCCGGGATGCGCCCGAGGTCGGCCGCCGCGGCCGGGCCGGCCAGCGCCAGCGCGGCCTTCAGCCCTGCGAGGTTCCAGGCCTTGGAGGCGGACATCAGGCTGAACGCGTCGTCGGCGCCCGCGACCGAGAGGTACGGCACGAACGCGGCGCCCGGCAGGACCAGCGGCGCATGGATCTCGTCGGCGACGACCCGCACCCCGTAGCGGCCGGCCAGCTCGGCCACCGTCGTCAGCTCGTCCTCGGTGTGCACCGCACCGGTGGGGTTGTGCGGGTTGCACAGCAGGTAGACCACGCGTTCGTGCTGCCGGGAGAGCTCCCGGAAGGTGCTGTCGAGGCGGTCGAGATCGATCCGCCCGCCGGCGGTGAGCGGAGACTGCACCACCCGCCGGTCCGCGTGGGCGACGAAGGCGTGGAAGGGCGGGTACACCGGCGCGTTCACGACGACGGGGTCGCCCGGCTCGGTCACCACCCGCAGCACCTCGACGATGCCTATCATGACGTCGGGCACGACGAGCGCGCGGTCGGCCGCGACCCCGGCCCAGCCCCAGCGGTCCTTCGCGAAGCCGGCCAGCGCCTCGACGTAGCCGTCGCCGTGCGGATATCCGGTGTCCCCGAGCTCGACCGTCTCGCGGAGCACGTCGGCGATCGGACCGGCCAGGGGAACGTCCATCTCCGCGACCCACAACGGCAGCACGTCGCCGGGATGGGTGCGCCACTTGGCGCTCGTGCGCCGGCGCAGCCGGTCGATCGACAGCTGCTCGAGGGGGTTCTGCGTCACGACGAGCTCCCTTCCGGCGGCACGGGCCCCACCCTAGGGACCGACCCGCGGTGGCGCACGCCGCAGGTCGCGCACGGCCGGGATCGCCAGCAGCAGGGTGCAGGTGACCAGCGCCGTGGCCGCGGACACGAACAGCAGCGGCACCGTGCCCACGACGACCGCCAGCGGCCCCGCCACCGCCTGCCCGACCGGTTTCATCACCAGCGAGCCGGCCGCGTCGTAGGCGTGCACGCGGCCGAGGACGTCCTGCGGGATGTGCGTCTGCACGCTGGTGTGGAACATGACGATCCAGAACGCCTGGCCGGCGCCGCTCACCGCGTAGCACGCGGCCACGGCGGGCGCCGGGAGGCCGAGCGCCACGCTCAGCGGCATCAGCGTCCACAGGATGATGGCCAGGGCGCCGGCCCGGAGCGGAAACCGCGGGCGCAGCCGCGTCGCGACCAGCCCGCCCAGCACGCTGCCCGCGCCGAGCGCCGACATGACCACGCCGAACGTCGCCGATCCGTGCTCGGTGACGAGCGTGCTGTAGCCGAGGGTCATGATCGGGCCGGCGCCGGCCAGCTGCCAGAGCATGTAGACGACGATGACGCTCCACAGCCAGGTCCTGGCGCGGAACTCCCGCCACCCCTCGACGAGATCGGCCCGGAACGACGACGGTACGTCGCCGCGCCCGGCCGGGCCCATCGGGACCGACCGGAGCCGGAGCAGGCAGGCGCCGCTGACCGCGAACGTCAGCGCGTCGAGGGCGACCACCGCCGCGGGCGAGGAGACCACCAGCAGCAGACCGGCCAGCGACGGGCCGATCACGGCGGTCACGGACTCGGAGATACGCAGGGTGGCGTTCGCCCTCTGCACGTCGCGGGCGATCAGCGGGGTGATGCTGGCGATCCCCGGCTGGAAGACCGCGCTGCCCGCCCCGACCAGCGCCAGCAGCACCAGGATCTGCCACAACGGCGGCGTGCCCAGCAGGAACAGCAGCGCGAGCACCGCTTGGAAGCACAGCCGCGCCGCGTCGGAGATCACCATCAGGCGCCGCGCGCCGAAGCGATCGGACAGCACCCCGCCGAAGATGATCAGCGCGGCGAACGGCGCGATCAGCGCGGCCAGCGCGTAGCCCACGCCAGTGGCCCCGTAGCCCGCCCGGATCACAGCGGCCGTGATCGCGACGGGCAGCATGACGTCACCCAGCAGCGAGCTGGTGCGCGCGGCGAAGAACAGCCGGAAGTCCGCCGTCCACAGCCCAGCGTCAGCCACCGCTCACCGTCCTCGATGCCTCGATCACGATGAGGGCGATCCTCCCGCGTGGTGGCCTCCCAGCACTACCCGGCGGCCTCGGGCGCCGGCATCGCCACCCTGGGCGGTCGCGTCACCGACGACTCCGTCATGATGGCGGCCAGCGCACTGGCGATGGCCCGCCACTCCGGACTCAAGTGAGGATGTTCATGCCCGAACTCACGGTCGGCCTGGTCGGGGCCGGCGGCATCTCCCGTGCCCACGCCGCGGCCTGGCGCGCGCTCGGCGCGAAACTGGTGCTCACGTCGCTCGACGGCGCCGAGCGGCTGGCCGCGCAGTACGGCGGCACGGTCGCGGCATCGCTCGACGACCTGCTCGGCCGGGCCGACCTCGTCGACGTCGTCACCCCCACCCCCACCCACCGCGACATCGTCCGCCGGGCCCTCGACGCCGGGCGGGCCGTGGTGTGCGAGAAGCCGCTCGCCCGCACCGGCGCCGACGCGGCCGGCCTCGTACGTCAGGCCGCCGCCGCGGGTCTCCCGCTGTACCCCGGCCACGTCGTGCGCTACTTCCCCGAGTACGCCGCCATGCGGGCCGCCGTGGCCGCCGGGCGCATCGGCCGGCCCGCGGTGCTCCGGTTCAGCCGGGGCGGCATGTTCCCCTCGTGGGCGCCGTGGTTCTCCGACGTCGCCGAGTCCGGCGGCCTGCTGATGGACCAGATGATCCACGACCTGGACATCGCCCGCTGGGTCGCCGGCGAGGTCGTCGAGGTGTTCGCCCGCGCGCACACCGCCGAGCGCGACGGCCACCCCCTGCAGACCGCGCACGTCACGCTGACCCACGCCTCCGGCGCGCTCAGCCACGTCCAGGGGCTGTGGGGCGCGCCGCACCTCGGGTTCCGCACGTCGTTCCACGTCGCCGGCGACGACGGCGTGCTCGGCTACGACAGCGCCGTCACCCCGGCCGTCCGGCTCGATCTCGCGCCGGTGCCCGCCGGCGGCGAGGACCACCCGGAGGCGCCGACCGGCGAGAGCCCCTACCTCACCGAGCTGCGCGAGTTCGCCGACGCCGTCGCCGGCGGGCCCGCGCCCCGGGTGAGCGCCGCCGACGGCGCCGTCGCGGTCTGGCTGGCCACCGCCGCGCTCGACTCGCTGCGCTCCGGCGCCCCGGTGCGCCTCGACACCGCCGAGCTGCTGGAGGAGATCGCATGAAGGTCGCGCTGCTGTCGTTCGCCCATGTGCACGCCGGCTCGTACGCGTCGCTGTTGTCGGACTGGCCCGGGGTCGAGCTGCTCACCACCGACCCCGGCGGCGCCGCGGCGCCGCCGGGCGAGCTGCGCGGGCGGGCCCTGGCCGACCACCTGGGCGTCGCCTACGCCGATACCTACGACGACGCGCTGGCCTGGCAGCCCGACGCCGTCGTCGTCTGCGCGGAGAACAGCCGGCACCGCGACCTGACCGAGCGGGCCGCCGCCGCCGGCGCGCACGTGCTGTGCGAGAAGCCGCTGGCCACGACCGCCGCCGATGCCGAGGCGATGATCGAGGCGTGCGAGCGCGCGGGCACGTTCCTCATGACCGCGTACCCGGTGCGGTTCAGCACCGAGTTCGCCGCCCTGAAGTCCCTGCACGCCAGTGGCCGGCTCGGCACGGTCCTCTCCGCCACCGGGACGAACAACGGCCACATCCCGATCGGCGAGCGCGCCTGGTTCACCCAGCCGGAGCTGTCCGGCGGCGGCGCCCTCGTCGACCACGTCGTGCACGTGGCCGACCTGCTCGACGCGCTCCTGGAGCAGCCGGCGGTCGAGGTGCGCGCGGTCACCAACCGCATCCTGCACGCCGACCAGCCGATCAACGGCGTCGAGACCGGCGGCCTGGTCGCCGTCACCTACGCCGACGGCACCATCGCCACCATCGACTGCTCGTGGAGCCACCCCAGCAGCGCGCCGAACTGGGGCGGCCTCACCCTCCAGGTCGTCGGCACCGAGGGCGTCGCGGACATCGACCCCTTCGGCACCCACGTCGGCGGCTTCGCCGGCGGCGGACCGGCCTGGCTCTCGCTCGGCGCCGACCTCGACCGCGCGATGCTCGCCCACTTCCTCGACGGCGTCCGGTCCGGCCACGCTCCCCAGCCCGACGGCGCGGCCGGGCTGCGGACGCTGCGCATCGTGCTGGCCGCCCAGGAGTCGGCGCGCGCCGGAACCGTGGTGCCGATCCCCCAGCTCACGCCCTGACGACGGCCCCGCCTAGCCGGTCCGCTCGCGAGGGATGAGACCCGCGACGATCACGGCCACCAGACAGACGGCCGACCCGGCGAGCAGGGCCCGGACGAACCCTGCTTCGCCCGGCCAGGCGGAGGTGTTCGAGGTCGCCGCGGCGAGGAGCACGGCGGCCG
Source organism: Jiangella sp. DSM 45060 (assembly GCF_900105175.1). NCBI lineage: Bacteria > Bacillati > Actinomycetota > Actinomycetes > Jiangellales > Jiangellaceae > Jiangella > Jiangella sp. DSM 45060. Next base: position 3,906,008 of record NZ_LT629771.1, read on the forward strand.
CCTGTGACCCGACGGCGCCGCCGACGAGCCGCATGAAGCCGTTGACGGCAGTCGCCTCACCTACGCGGTGCGGCGGAACCGAGTCGAGGATGACGTTCGGCAGCGCGGCCAGGACCTGCCCGAGCCCGACGAAGCCGACGACCGTCCAGACGGCGACCTCGGCGAGGCCGTCGTGCCGGGCGGCCAGCCCGAGCTGACCGGTCGCGGCGATCGCGCAGCCCGCCACGACCGGGGCCTTCGGCGCGAAGCGCTGGGCGATCCGGCCCGTGATCGGCGCCACGGCCAGCATGGCGATCGTGCCCGGCAGCAGGATCAGGGCGCCCGCCAGAGCCGGCTGCCCGAAGCCGAATCCCGTGCCGCGCGGCAGCGTCACCAGCTGCGGCACCACCACGAAGATCGTGAACAGGCCGTACCCGCTGAGCAGGGCGATGACGCTCGTCGCCAGCGCCGTCCGGGTGACGAGGGCAGGGGCGGCGCCGGCCCGCCCGCCCCGCGACGCCGGAAGGGCGGGAACGACGACGCGGACCATCGCCAGGGTGACGGCGCCCATGACGACCGCCAGGAGGAAGATCCAGCGGTACGAGCCGGCGTCGACGATCAGCCCGCCGAGCACGAGGCCGATCCCGCCACCGGCCGACATGGTGCCGGTGAGGAGGGCGATGGTCACCGGACGACGCGCCTCGGCGATCGTGCCGCGGACGATGCTGTAGCAGATGGGCAGGATCGCTCCGCCCACGCCCTGGAGCCCTCGGCCGACGACCAGGCCGGCGATCGAGGACGAGGCCGCCGCGGTGGCGGCGCCCGCGGTGAACAGCGCGAGCGTGACGATCAGCAGGCGCCGGCTGCCGAACAGGTCCGACAGCCGGCCGAGTACCGGCGTCAGGACCGCCGCGGAGATCAGGTAGGCGGTCAGGACCCAGGTGGCCTGGTCGATCGTCACCTGTCGGTCGTGCGCGATCGAGCCGATCGCCGGGATCACCGCGGTCTGCGACAGCGCGAACGCCAGCACCCCGAACAGCAGGACGACGGTGGCCTGGCGCGGCCGGCCGGGTGCCATCGCGGGAGCTCAACGGGGACCGGGATACCACGGCCGGGGCAGGCCGAGGTCCTGCTGCGCGATGAGGCCCCGGAAGACCTCCACCGTGCCCAGGTACGTGGTGGTGCCCTGGGCGTACCGGTGCACCTGCTCGGCGTGCCCGTCGCCGGCGGCGTCCGCGTGCAGCAGACCGGCCGGGCCGAGCAGATCGACCAGCTCGGCGACGCCGTCGACGGTGGCCTCGGCGCCCTTGACCCGGCCGGCCGGCCCCGGCGTCGCGAGTGCGGCGGCCAGCTGCACGGCCACCCGGCCGAGCCGATGGGCGACCAGCGGGTCGTCCGCGGGCCGGACGCCGTCCGGGCCGGGCGCCGCCGCCCACGCCGCGGCCGCGGTCAGCGCGAGGTGCAGCCGGCGGGCGAAGACCGCGCCCATGGACGGGTCGTCGAGGCCGTCGCCGGCGCCGGGCCCGAGGTCGTGCTCGGCGTCGAGCGGCCCGCGCAGCACCGCCCAGCCGTCGTTCACCTCACCCAGCCGGTAGGCGTCGGGGACCCGGACGTCGTCGTAGTGGACGATGGTGGTGCGGCCCCCGCTGAGCGTCCGGACCGGCTGGATGTCGACACCGGGCGCGTCCAGCGGCAGCAGGAACATGGTGAGCCCGCGGTGCTTCGGCCGGGTCGGATCGGTCCGGGTGAGCAGGAAGCAGTACTGGCTGTCCTGCGCACCGGTGGTGAAGATCTTCGTGCCGCTGACGATCCACTCGCCGCCGTCCCGGGTCGCCCTGGTCCGCGCCGCCGCGACGTCGGAGCCGCCCTCGGGTTCGGTGTAGCCGAGGCAGAACCGCACGGATCCGCGGGCGACGCCGGCCAGGAGCTCGTCCCGGACCGCCGGGGACGCGTGGCGCTCGACCGCGGGCAGGACCAGGCGGGTGATGCCCAGCGTGGTCATCGGGACCCGCGCTCGCGCCAGTTCCAGGTCCAGGATCCGGGCGCCCAGCCGGTCCAGCCCGGCCCCGCCCCGCTCGGCCGGCCAGGTCGGCACGATCCAGCCGCGCCGGCCCAGGGCGAGATGGAACGGCTCGTCGAATCCTTCGCCGCTGGGCCGCTCCCCCTCGCCCGGCCGCTGCGTCCCGTACTCGCGGACGAGCCCGCGCACGTCTCGCCGCAGCGCCCGATGGGCGTCGTCCACGTCGATCACACCGAAGTCCACCGGCGCTCCTCTCGATCGGGCCGGCCGGCCGCCGCCAGGAGCGCCGCGCCGGCGGCGAGGACGTCCCGGGCCGGGTCGCCGGCGCGCAGCGTCCAGCCCTTGGCGCGCAGGAAATAGCGGCTGACGTCGGACTCGACGGCGAAGCCGAGGCCGCCGTGGGCATGCAGGGCCGCCGTGACGCCGTGGCTCGCGACCTCGGCCGCGTAGGCGAACGCGATCCCGGCGAGGTCCGGCTCCGCCTCGGGCTCGTGGTCGAGGAACCAGGCGGCCCGCCGGCAGAGATTCCGCGCACCCGCCACCCCGATCGCCACGTCGGCCAGCGGGAACGCGACGCCCTGCAACGAGCCGAGCGGCACACCCCGGGTCTCCCGGGTCTGGACGAAGCTCACGGCGAGCGCCAGCGCGCCCTCGGTCAGCCCGACGAGCGCCGCGGCGGTCAGCACTTTCAGCTCGCGCCGGGCCCGGTCGGCCAGTGCGTCGGCCGCGGCGACCGGAACCTCGAACCCCGGCTCGGCGCTCAGGTCCCGCCAGGCCGACGGCAGCCCGGCCTGGTTGGCGGCGTGCGGCCGCGGCCCGCCCGTGGCGGCCACGACGGCCCCGGTGCGGTGGCCGACGACCGCGTCGGCCACCGCACCTGACGACACCAGTTGCGGCGCGTCCCACCGGCCGAGCCCCAGCCCGAGAACGCACGTCCCCCGGGCCGCGTCGGCCAGCAGCGCGGCGGTGAGATCGCTGCGCCCGCACGCGGCCAGGAGCCGGGCCGCCACGACGTGCTCGACGAGCGGCACCGGGGCGATCCGCCGGCCCAGCTGCTCGGCCAGCAGAGCGGCCTCGACGAGGCCGGCGCCGTCGCCGCCGGCCTCGGCGGGCAGCGCCATCGACATCGCGCCCAGCCCGGCCGCCGCACGCCACAACCGAGGGTCGTGACCGGCCGGCTCGGCCGCGCGGACGACGTCCATCGGGCATTCTCTGGCGAAGAACCCCGCGAACAGGTCGCGGAGCTCGACCTGATCACCGTCCAGCGCGTAGTCCTGCCGCCGCAGCTCGTACGGGTCCACCCCTAACTCCCGCGCCGGAAGGCGGCCAGCCGCTCGGCGCTCTCGTCGCTGGTCGACGCGAGGCACAGCAGCTCGGTCTCGAGCGCGAGCCCGGCCTGCAGCGGCAGCTCGGCGGAGGCCCGGACGGCCTGTTTGGCCAGCGTCAGGGCGGGGCGGGCATGGCGGGTGATCCGGCCGCACAGCTCCCGGGTGGCGGCCTCCAGCTCGCCTGCGGGCACCACCTGCTCGACCAGGCCGAGCCGCAGCGCCGTGGCGGCGTCGATCCGGTCGCCGGTGAGGATCAGCCGCATCGCCTGGCCCAGCCCGACCAGCCGGGGCAGCCGCTGGGTTCCGCCGCCGCCGGGGATGATCGCCAGCGCGATCTCGGGCTGTCCGAACACCGAGTCCGCGGAGGCGATCCGCAGGTCCGCCGACATGGCCAGCTCGCAGCCGCCGCCCAGGCAGTAGCCGTCGATCATCGCGATGACCGGCACCGGGCACTCGGCGACCGCGTGGTAGACGCGCCGCTCTCTCAGCATGGCCCGCATGGCGAGCGGGTCGATCCGGTCCGTCTCGCCGAGGTCGGCGCCGGCGGCGAAGGAGCCGCCCGTCCCGGTGACCACGACCGCCCGGACGTCCGGCGTCGCGCCGGCCCAGTCGAGGCAGGCGATCAGCTCCGCCCGGGTGGCGGTGTCCAGGGCGTTGCGCTTCTCCGGCCGGTCGATGCGGATGGTGGCGACGGCGTCGTCCACCGACAGGACGACGGTGGTGGTGGCCGGCTCCGGCGGGCGACCCGCCATGGTCATTCCGCCGTGTACAGCACGATGGGCCGCGACAGCATGGCCGGGCGGTCCTGGCCGACCACGTGCACCGCCATCTCGTAGCTGAGCTTCGTCCCGCGAGGGTGCTCGTCGGCCGCGATCAGCCGGCCGCGGGACCGGATGGTCGCCCCGCTCAGGACCGGGGCGAGGAAGCGGACGGCGTCGGACCCGTAGTTGAGGATCTTGGCGTGTCCGACGACCTCGAAGTCAGCCGGCGGACGGATGCGCGGGGTGATGGCCAGCGTCAGCAGACCGTGCGCGACGGTCGTGCCGAACGGCCCGGACCGGGACCGCTCGCGGTCGACGTGGATCCACTGGTGATCGCCGGTCAGGTCGGCGAACTGGTCGATGAGGTCCTGCGTGATGTGCAGACCCTCGCTCCAGGCGCCGAACTCGCCCCCGCAGACCGCTCGAAGAGCCGGCAGGTCGTCGAACCTGATCTCGCGCATGTCTCGCCTCTTCCCGTCCGTGGATAAATCTTGCGGAAACAGTAGTTCCAGCTTGGAATCATGTGTAATGTCGTTCCAACTTCGAACTTGATAGTTCGAGCATAGAACTACCCCACGGATCGTGGCAACCACCTGAGAAGGGAGCACTCCGATGAGCAGACTCGCCGGTCGCGTCGCGATCGTCACCGGTTCCGGCCGCGGCATCGGCGCCGCCGTCGCCCAGGCCTTCGCCGCCGAGGGCGCCTCGGTCGTCGTCGCCGATCTCGGCGTCGAGCTGGACGGAACCACCGAGGGCTCCGATCCGGCGACGGAGGTGGTCGAGGCCATCACGGCGGCCGGCGGCACGGCCGTCGCCAGCCGCACCGACGTGTCCGACCACGGCCAGGCCGAGGAGCTGATCGCCACGACGATCGAGCGGTTCGGCCGGCTCGACGTCCTGGTCAACGCCGCGGGCATCCTCCGCGATCGCATGATCTTCAACATGGAGGAGGAGGAGTGGGACGCGGTCATCAGGGTCCACCTGAAGGGCGCGTTCAACACCACCAAGTTCGCCGCCCGGCACTGGCGTGAGACCAGGCGGCCGGACTGCCGGCTGATCAACTTCACGTCGGTCGCGGGCCTGCAGGGCGCCCCGTCGCAGCCCAACTACGCCGCCGCGAAGATGGGCATCGTCGGCCTGACCCTGTCGTGCGCCAACGCGCTCGGCAAGTACGGGGTCACCGCCAACTGCATCTCCCCCGGCGCCGCGACCCGGATGACCGACACCATTCCGGCCGAGGTGATGGCCAAGTACCTCGCCTCCACCCGGGACAGTGACCCCGACGGCCGCCGGCGCGCCCCCGAGAACGTCGCCGCACCCCTGGTGTACCTGGCCAGCACGGAGTCGGGCTGGATCAACGGCCGGGTCCTCGGCGCCCAGGAGTACCGCGTGTCCATGTGGTCGACGCCGCAGATCCAGCGCCAGATCGTCGGGCAGCAGCCGTGGGAGCTCGACCGCCTCTTCGACGAGATGACCCGCGCGTTCAAGCCCTACGTCGAGGGTCGCGGCCGCCTGGACGAGGCGGGCTGACCATGACGCGAGTCGCCATCGTCGGCATCCACGAGTACCCGTCCCGGCTGACGGACGGATCGGTCGACGCCCTGCGGATCAAGGCGCACTCGGCCGCCCGGGCCCTCGACGACGCCGGGCTGAGCTGGAGCGACGTCGACGCGCTGTACGACACCGGAGACGGTCTGGCCTGGCCCGGGCTGTACATGCCGGAGTACCTCGACCTCGACCTCAGGATCCTCGACACGACGGCGGTCGGCGGCAGCGCCTACGAGTTCCAGGTCGGGCACGCCCTCGCCGACCTCGGGACCGGGCGGGCCGACGTCGCGCTGCTGACCTACGGCGCCACCACCCGCAGCGCGAACCGCAAGGTCGGGCTCAACTCGGCCTCGATCCGCACCGAGCCGGACAACCCGATGACCGACATGGAGGAGTGCTGGGGCTCCACGCTGGTCGCCGACTACGCCATGGTCGCCGCCCGGTACATGCACGATCACGGCACCACCGCCGAGGACCTCGCCGAGATCGCCGTTACCGCCCGCTACCACGCCATGCGCAACCCGGCCGCGGTGCAGGCGATCAGTGACCTGAGACTGCGCCCCGGGCCGGGCGAGATCACCATCGACGACGTGCTGTCCTCGCCGCTGGTGGCCGATCCGCTGCGGGTGCTGGACTGCTGCGTGGTGTCCGACGGCGGCGGCGCGGTGGTGCTCGCCACCGAGGCGGTCGCCCGCGGCTGCCGCAGCCGGCCGGTCTGGGTACGCGGAGCCGGCCAGACGTCGCGCTTCCGCCGCAATCGCGACGACCTCACCGTCACCGGGGCGGCCCGGTCCGGTCCGACGGCCTTCGAGGAGGCCGGGATCACCCCCGAGGACGTCGACGTCGCGATGATCTACGACTCGTTCACCATCACCGTGCTGTCGACGCTGGAAGACCTCGGCTTCTGCGGCAAGGGCGAGGCCGGCGACTACATCAAGGGCGGGCGGCTGCGCTACGACCAGCCGGGAGCGCCCGCGCTCAACACCGACGGCGGCGGGCTGTCGTCCAATCATCCCGGCCAGCGCGGCCTCTTCCTGCTCATCGAGGCGGCCCGTCAGCTGCGCGGCGAGTCGACCGCCCAGGTCCCCGGGGCGAGCATCGCGGTGGCGCACGGCACCGGCGGCACCCTCGGGCGCCGGTACGCCTCCGGAACGGTCGTGCTGGGGAGGGACGCCGCATGACGACGACGCCACCGGCCCTGCCCCGGCCGCTCCCCCGGAACCCGAACCTCGACACGCGGCCGTTCTGGCAGGCCGCCCGCGACCACCGCCTCGTCTACCAGCGCTGCCGGGCCTGCGACACGGTGATCTTCTACCCGCGCGGGCACTGCACCGCCTGCACCGGCATCGACCTCGGCTGGCACGAGTCGGCGGGTACCGGAACCGTCTACACCTGCTCGGTGGTCCGCCGCCCCCTGCACCCGGCGTTCACGGACCTCATCCCGTACAGCGTCGCGTGGGTCGACCTCGACGAGGGCTTCCGGATGCTCACCCACATCGTCGACCCCGCCGGCCGGCCGATCACGTCGCACATCGGCCAGCGCGTCACGGTGCACTGGCTCGACGTCGAGGACGTCACGCTGCCGGCGTTCACCCCGGCCGCCCAGCAACCCACGGAGGACCGATGACCGGCGCCGACGACGCGACCCCGTTCGTCCAGGTCCTCGCCGGCCTCGCCGCGGCCGATCCCGAGGCGGTGGCGCTGGTCTCCGGCGGATCGACCATGACCCGGCGCGAACTGGACGAGCAGAGCAGCCGGCTGGCCCGGGTGTACCGCGACCACGGCGTGCGCTCCGGCGATCTCGTCACGATCGAGCTGCCGAACGGCCTGGACTGGTTCGTCGCCGGCCTGGCGGCGTGGAAGCTCGGCGCCACGCCGAGCCCCATCTCCCCCGGCCTGCCGCGCGTCGAGCGGGAGGCGATCCTGACGCCGGCCCGCCCGGCGCTCATCGTCGGCCTGCCCGAGGGCGAACGCAGCGAGCTGCCGTCCCTGCCCCGGGGCTACCGTCCCGGCCCCGGCGTCTCGGCGGCGCCGTTGCCGCTGGTGGTCTCGCCGGTGGAGCGCGCGCTCGCCTCCGGCGGCAGCACCGGACGGCCCAAGCTGATCCTCAGCAGCAGCCCGGCGGTCCACCACCCCGACGGGCCGATGGCCCGGCTGTTCACGCCGCGGGCCTGCGGGCTGGTTCCGGGTCCGCTCTACCACGGCATCCCGTTCGCGGCCGCCTGGCGCAGCCTGCTCGCCGGCGCGACGGCCGTCGTCCTCGACCGGTTCGACCCCGAGGAGTGCCTGCGGCTGATCCAGGAGCACCGCGTCGACCGGGCCTGGTTCGTTCCCACCATGCTGTCGCGGATCGCCCGGCTCCCCGACGACGTGCGGCTCTCGTACGACCTCAGCTCGCTGCGATTCGTGCTGACGGCGGGCGCTCCGTGCCCGGCGTGGCTGATGCGGCACTGGATCGAGTGGGTCGGTCCCGAGGTCATGCACGAGGCGTACGGGTCGACCGAGCGTCTCGGCGGCACCTTCATCACCGGCGTCGAATGGCTCGCCCATCCGGGCTCGGTGGGCCGGCCGGTGGCGAGCGAGATCAAGATCTTCGACCCGGAGTCCGGCGCCGAGCTGGCTCCGGGCGCGACCGGCGAGGTGTACCTCAGACCGGCCGGCGCGGCCAGCACCTACCGCTACGTCGGCGCCGAGGAGAACGCCTCCCGCGACGGCTGGCAGAGCCTCGGCGACATGGGCCACCTCGACGAGGACGGCTACCTCTACCTCGGCGACCGCCGGACGGACATGATCCTGTGCCGGGGCCGCAACATCTACCCGGCCGAGATCGAAGCCGCCCTGGAGTCCCACCCGCGCGTGCGCTCCAGCGCGGTCATCGGCCTTCCCGACGACGATCTGGGGCAGCGCATCCACGCCATCGTCGAGTCCGAGCCGATCGACCACGACGAGTTGCGCGGCCACCTCGCGGAGCGGCTAGCCCACTACAAGCTGCCGAAGGCCTTCGAGTTCGTCGACCGGCCGCTGCGCGACGACTCGGGCAAGGTCCGCCGCTCGGCGCTGCGGGCCGAACGCCTGCCCACGACCACGGGGAGAGGAGAAGGAGCATGACCGGTCCACTCCACGGGCTCAAGGTGATCGAGATCAGTGTCGCGATGGCCGGGCCGTTCTGCGGCATGGTGCTCGGCGACCTCGGCGCCGAGGTGGTCAAGATCGAGCGGGCCGACCGCGGCGACGACAGCAGGGACTGGCCCCCGCACTTCGCCGGCACGATGTCGCACTACTTCGCGTCGGCCAATCGCAACAAGCGCAGCCTCGCCCTGGATCTCAAGTCCGACGCCGGCGCCGGCATCGCGCGGCAGCTGATCGCCGGCGCCGACGTCGTGATCGAGAACTACCGGCTGGGCGCACTCGAGCGGGCCGGGCTGGGGTACACGGCCATGGCCGAGCTCAACCCGCGGCTGGTGTACTGCTCGATCAGCGGATTCGGGCGGACCGGGCCGCGTCGCCACGATCCGGCCAACGACCTGTTCATGCAGGCGTTCTCCGGCGGCATGAGCATCACCGGCGAGCCCGGCGGCGCGCCCGCGAAGATGGGCATCTCCGTCGCCGACATCGGCGCCGGCATGTTCGCGGCGATCGGCATCCTGGCCGCCCTCTCCGTCCGGCAGGACACGGGCCGCGGGCAGCACGTCCGGACCTCGTTGCTGGAGGGCCAGCTCACCATGCTCTCCTACCACCTGATGTCGTACTTCGCGACTGGCCAGCCGCCTCGGCGGCATGGCTCCGGCACCCAGTTCGGCATGCCCTACCAGGCCTTTCCCACGGCGGACGAATGGATCGTGGTCGCCGTCTTCAACGACGCGATGTGGCGGGCGTGCTGCGCGGCGATCGAGCGTCCCGCATGGGCCGACGACCCACGGTTCAGCACGGTGGCCGGACGGGTCGATCATCGCGAGCTCCTGGCCGCGGAGCTGACCGAGATCTTCACGACTCGCCCCGCCGCCGCCTGGGAGGAGGTCATGGTGAGAGCGGGCGTCGCGTGCACCGTGGTCAACCCCGTCGACAAGATCGTCGCCCATCCCCAGGTCCAGGCCGGTGAGATGATCACGCAGGTGGACGTTCCCGGCATCGGCCCGATGCCCATGGCCGACGTCCCCATCGACTTCAGCGCGACCCCGGGAGGCATCGCCCTGCCGCCACCACACCTGGGCGAGCACTCGCGGGCGATCCTGCGCGAGCTCGATCTCGGCGCCGACGCCATCGAGGCGCTGATCGCCGCCGGAGTCGTAGGGGCGGGCGCGCCGTCGCGTCCAGCGCGGCCGGAGTGAGCCCGGCCGCTAGTCTGGGGTCCGACGTCCTACGAGGTGCCGCAGCCATGAACCCCCCATCCGACCCACTCGTCGCCGCCATCCGCACCACGATCCGGCTGGCCCGCCTGGCGCAGCAGGTCTGCGACGAGAACGGGCTCACCCTTCCGCAGTACCGCGGGCTGAGCATCGTGGTCGCCGACCGGCGGCGGGCCCACGAGATCGCCAGCTACACGTCGACCAGCCGGCCGGCCATCGCGTCCCTGACCGCCGGTCTCGAGCGCATGGGCCTGGTCGAGCGCGAGACGGCCGAGAGCGACCGTCGCGGCGTCTACTACACCGCCACCGACAAGGGCCGGCTGCTGATCGCCGAGATCGACGCGACGATGGCGGCCAAGTTCACCGAGGTGCTCGGCGAGAACACCGCCCTCCTGCACACCCTCGCCAGCGAGCAGATCGAAGCCGCGCTCGACGCGCAGATCGCGCACGACTTCGGGCCGGAGGTCACGGCGTAGGACCGAGCCCGGAGCAGCCCGCGATCGTGACCGAGACGAGTGGGGCGCCGAGGTCGCGGACGGGAGGTCAGCCGATCGGGACGTCGCCCCGCGGAGTCGTCAGCACGGCGGAGATGCCCGGGGTGGCCGCCCCGACGACCTCGGCCCAGCCGTCGAGGCCCAGCGCCGTGAGCGCCTCGCTCACCTCGTCCGGCCGGGGGTGCCGCAACGTGAGCCGGCTCAGCGACATGGACGACGACAGCCCTGCCGCCGGGTGCGGGCTGTCCAGCCAGTCGATCACGAACGGCACGACACCGCCGAAACCGCCCTCGGGCGGGGTCAGCCGCCAGCTGAGCAGGGTGCCGTCGGACGTGCGGCGCGACATCTGCGCCACGTCGCCCGGGTCGTACCCGCGGTCGCGGGCCGCCGCGACGCGCCCGTCGATGTCGTCGGTGCGCACCGCCCATCCGACGAGCGCGGCATCTGTCAGCCCGTCGACGCGCATGGGCCGCGGCCGGGACGGCTCGGGCTGCCCGGGGTCCGGCCCGAGCAGTTCCAGGTACCGGCCGGAACCGAGCCCGACCAGGTAGTTGTGCGTGCCGCGGCCCTCGTGGCGCCCGCCGTAGACGGGCGTTGTTCCGGTCTGCGCCGCGACGTGCTCGACCAGCCGGTCGAGATCGGGGCCGGCCCACACCAGATGGTCGACGTCGACATCCATGGGCCCACGGTAGCGATCCCACGTGGCGGCCCACGAATAAGGATGGCTTATGAGATGCCTAAACCATTGCCGTCTTGCTTTTCGCCTGGCGTGCTGGCCAGAGTGAGGGGCAACGTCTACGAGCCGGAGGTCGTTCAGTGGTCAGCCACCCCACGAGCGCGCAGGACATGCGCGCCGCCGTCGTCGTCGAGCGCGGCGGTCCCGAGGGCCGCGTCGTCCAGAGTCACCCGCGCCCGACGGCCGGGCCGCGCGACGTGCTGATCCGGGTGCGTGCCTGTTCGCTCAACCACCTCGACGTGTTCGTCCGCAAGGGCGTTGCCGGCACGCACCTGCCGCTGCCGCACATCTCCGGCGGCGACATCGCCGGCGAGGTCGCCGAGGCCGGCGCCGAGGTGTCCGGCCTCGAGGTCGGCCAGCGCGTCCTCGTCGACCCGTTGATCGACGGGAAGGCGCTCGGTGAGGACCTGCAGGGCGGCCTCGCCGAGTACGCGGCGGTCCCGGCCGAGAACTGCATCCCGCTGCCCGACGACGTCGCCTACGAGCAGGCCGCCGCGCTGCCGATCGCCTACGGCACGGCCCGCCGGCAGCTGATCACCCGGGGCGGGCTGCGGGCCGGTGAGACCGTGGCGATCCTCGGCGCCGCCGGCGGCCTCGGCACCGGCGCCGTCATGATCGCCAAGGCCGTGGGCGCGACGGTCATCGCGTGCGCCAGCTCGCCGGACAAGCTGAAGCGGCTCACCGAGCTCGGCGCCGACGTCGTCATCGACAGCAGCGCCGACGACTGGGGCGCGCAGATCTGGAAGGCCACCGGCAAGCAGGGCGTCGACCTCATGGTCGACAACACCGGCGCCGCCACCTGGCAGCAGTCGATCCGCGCCACCAAGCCCGGCGGCCGGGTCGTCACCTGCGGCGCCACCAGCGGCTACGAGGTCACCCAGTACCAGCCCTACGTGTGGGTGCGCGAGCTGGACATCCGCGGCAGCAACGGCTGGCGGCGCGAGGACCTCGTCGCGCTGCTGGAGATGGTCCAGGACGGGCGGCTGGAGCCGGTCATCGACCGGGTGCTCCCTCTCGACGAGATCCGCGAGGCCGAGCGGCTCATCGAGGAGCGACTGGTCTTCGGCAAGGTCGTCATCACGCCGTGACCCCGCCCGACGCCGACACCAATCTGGCGGTCCGGCTGCTGCGCCGAGCCGCCGGCGATCCGGACCGGATCGCGATCCGCCAGGGCGACCTCGCCATCGGCTACGCCGACCTGGACCGGTCGGTCCGGCAGGCCGGGGCGGCGCTGCGTCGCGCCGGCGTCGAGCCCGGGCACCGCGTCGCCCTGCTGTTCCCCAACGACCACCGGTTCATCGAGGCGCTCCTGGCCGCGATCCGCATCGGCGCCGTCGCCGTGCCGCTCAACACCCGGGCCGGCCTGGCCTCACTGCGGCACGTGCTGGCCGACGCGGCCCCCGCGGTGCTCGTCACCCACCCCGAGCTCGCCGGGCGTGCCGCGGAGCTGGCCGGGCCGGCCGGCACACCGGTCCTCGTCGCCGACGACGGCTGGGCGGCCACGGCTCCGGCGGCGGACGACGCCGCCCACCCCGTCTCCCCCGGCGACATCTGCCTGCAGCCGTACACCTCGGGCTCCACCGGCGCGCCGAAGGGGTGCCTGCTGACGCACGGCGGCCAGTACTGGAACGCGTCGACCGTGGCCGAGGTGTGGGAGCTCACCGACGACGACCGCGGCCTCATCACCGCGCCGATCTACCACAAGAACGCGATGATCTGCGTGGTCAAGCCGCTGCTGCTGGTCGGCGGCACCATCGTCATCGGCGAGTCACCCAGTCCGGCGGCCATCCCGGCCGAGGTCGAGCGTCATGGCTGCACCTACACGACCGGCGTGCCGGCGACGTACGAGTTGCTGCTCGACAGCGGCGAGCAGGAGAAGCACGACCTGTCGACGCTGCGCTTCGTGATCTGCGGCTCCGCGCCGCTGTCCGACGAGCTCGGCCGGCGCTTCGCCGACGGGCTCGGCGTCCGGGTCATCGAGGCGTACGGGCTGACCGAGGGCGGCCCGCAGGTGCTGATGAACCCACGCGCCGGCGAGCCCCGCTACGGCCACGCGGGGCGGCCACTGCCGGGGTCCGAGGTCCGCCTCCTCGACGTCGACGACATGCCGGTGGGCGGCCTGTCCGGCGTTCCGGAGGTGCCCGTCGGCGCCGTGGGCGAGATGTGGGTCCGCAACCCCGGCGTGACCAGCGGCTACTACCACCTGCCCGCCGTGACGGCGGCCCGCATCAGCTCCGACGGCTGGCTACGCACGGGCGACCTGGCCATCGCCGACGACGACGGCTGGTACCGGGTGCTCGGCCGGGCCGACGACATGATGAACGTCGGCGGCGAGAACGTGTACCCGATCGAGGTCGAGAAGCTGTTGCTGACCATGCCGGGAGTCCGGCAGGCCGCCGTCGTCCCCGTCCCGCACCCGCGCAAGGGCCAGGTGCCCGTGGCGTTCGTCAAGGCCGACGGACTCACCGAGGACGACGTCAAGGCGTACACCCTGGCCCAGGGGGCGCCGCACGCGCACCCGCGCCGGGTCTGGTTCGTCGGCGAGCTCCCGCTGGGCGGCACCGGCAAGATCGACCGCGGCCTGCTCGTCGAGTGGGCCACCGAACGCATGAACCGAACGGAGACGACGTGACGAACGCCGAGGTCGACCGCGAGCTGGTCGAGTCCCTGCTGACCGGGCCCGCCTACCACCAGTGGCTCGGCCTGGAACTGCTCGACGCCCGGCCCGGCGGCGTGGTCATCGGCATGGCCTGCCGGCCCGACTTCGGCGGCAACACGGACGGGACGTACGTGCACGGCGGCCTGCTCGCCACGCTCGCCGACATCGCCGGTGACTTCGCCCTGGTGACCGAGCTCGGCTACGGCCTGCCCACCATCGACCTGCGGGTCGACTACCTCCGGCCGGCCCAGCCCGGCGACCACCTGCGCGCCACCGGCACGGTCGTGCGCAGGGGCCGCACGCTCGGCGTCGCCGACGTCGTCGTGACCAACGGCGACGGCCGGCAGCTCGCCGTCGCGCGGGGGTTGTACAGCACCGCGGCGCCGTGACTCACGTCGGCGCCGACACCGGGTCGAGAGCGTCCTCCGCGCGCAGCTGACGGCTGACGGCGGCCAGTGCCTGCAACGTCGTCCGGACGGCGGGCACGGTCGCCAGCGCGGGCGTCGTGTAGGCACTGATCGCGCGGACGGGTGTGGGCGTGACCGAACGCAGTTCCAGCGTGCCCAGCCGGATCGACGAGAGCATCAGGCCGGACAACAGGGCCACCCCGAAGCCCTCGGTGACCAGGCTGTGCACGGCCACGTAGTCGTCGGTGGAGAACCCGATGTCCGGTTCGAAGCCGGCGTCCTGGCAGGTGTCCATCAGCTGACGGCGACAGCGCGGGCAGCCGGCGATCCAGCGCTCCCCACGCAGCCGGCCGAACGCGATGGGCCGTTCGTCGCCGGCCAGCCTGTGGCCCTGCGGGAGCGCCAGGTGCAGCGGGTCGTCGCAGAGCGGCACCCGCAGCAGCTCCGGCGGCTCGGACTCGGGCGGACGGCGGTAGGTGTAGCCGATGACGATGTCGCACTCGCCCTGGCGCAGCAGATCCAGCGACTCGGGCGGCTCGGCCTCCACCAGGGTGAAGTGGACGCCCGGGTGGTCGCGGCCGACCATGCTCAGCGCCCGCGGCAGGATCGTGGCGCTGCTGCTGGGGAACGACGCGAGCCGCACGGTACCGGTCTCGAGATCGGTGATCGCGGAGACCTCCTTGGTCGCCAGCGCCAGCCGCGCCAGGATGGCGTCGGCGTGCCGCAGCAACACCTCGCCCGCCTCGGTCAACCGCGTCCTGCCGGGATTGCGCAACAGGATCGGCGTGCGCACCGCCCGTTCGAGCGCCCGCATCTGCTGGCTCGCGGCGGGCTGGGAGAACCCGAGCTCACGCGCCGCCGCGGAGAGCGAACCCGTCGCGGCGACCTTCTGCAGGAGCTGGAGGTGACGGATCTCGATCATGCGGGCCTCCCATAAGCAGTACCAATGCAAACGCTAACAAATATGTGTCTTCCTTTGAGGTCGCCTCGGTGTCAGGGTGGCATCATGTCTGCGCTCGACCTCCCCGAACGTCACTGGCTGAACAACGCCCTGGCCGTGCTGGAGGCGGACCACAACCGCACCGGCGACACCCATCTGCTGCGCTTCCCGCTGCCACCGCAGTGGGGCGTGGACCTCTACCTCAAGGACGAGTCGGTGTACCCGACCGGCTCGCTGAAGCACCGGCTGGCCCGTTCGCTGATGCTCTACGGGCTGATCAACGGCTGGATCAGGGAGGGCACGACGATCGTCGAGGCGTCGAGCGGCTCCACGGCCGTCTCCGAGGCCTACTTCGCGCGGCTGCTCGACCTGCCGTTCGTCGCCGTCGTCCCGCGCCGCACCAGCCCGGCGAAGCTGGCCCTGATCGAGAGCTACGGCGGGCGGTGTCATCTCGTCGACGACGCCGCGGCGGTGTACGCCGAGGCGGCCCGGCTGGCGGACGAGCTCGGCGGCCACTACCTCGACCAGTTCACCCACGCCGCGGCGGCCAACGACGCCGCCGGCACGCCGGGGCTGGCGCAGTCGATCATGGACCAGATGCGGCTGGAGCGCCATCCGGTGCCGCGGTGGATCGTCGTCGGCGTGGGCACCGGCGGCACCAGCGCGACGCTCGGGCGCTACGTCCGGCGGCACCGGCTGCCCACCGGCATCGTCGCCGTCGACCCGGAGGGCTCGGCGTACTACCAGGCCTGGCGCACGGGCGACCAGACGGTCACCACGGCCGGCTCGCGGATCGAGGGCATCGGCCGTCCCCGCGTGGAGCCGTCGTTCGTGCCCGGGGTCGTCGACCGGATGCTGCCGGTGCCCGACGCCGCCTCCGTCGCGGCCATGCTCCAGTTGCGTGGCGCCACCGGCAGCGTGGCCGGACCGTCGACCGGCACCAACCTCTGGGGCGCGTTCCAGCTCGTCTCCGAGCTCGTGCGCGCGGGGATGACAGGCAGCGTCGTCACGCTGATCTGCGATCGCGGCGACCGGTACGCCGACACGTTCCACGACGACGCCTGGCGAGCGGCGCAGGGCCTCGACCCGGAGCCGCACCTGGCCGCGATCGAGGACTTCCTCTCCGGCACGCCGGTGCTCGAGCACGTGTGACCCCACGGGCTCGCACTATCGCCCGACGAGACCGCTGCCGCCGTCGACCGGGAGGATGACGCCGGTGATCCACGCCGCGTCGGCCGACACCAGGAACGCCACGGCGGCGGCGACGTCCTCGGGCCGGCCCACCCGCCCCAGCGGGTACTCGGCGGCGCGGCGGTCCAGCAGTGCGCGGTAGTCGGCGGGGTCCATGCCGCTCTCGATCCAGATGCGGCTCTCGACCAGCGAGGGGCGGACCGCGTTGACCCGGACCCCGTCAGGGGCGAGCTCCAGGGCCAGCGCGCGGGTGAACGTCTCGACGCCGCCCTTGGCCGCCGCGTAGGCGCTCACGCCGGCCTGCGGGCTGGCGGCGATGGACGAGCTCACGGTGACGATCGAGCCGCCGCCGGCGGACAGGGCCGGTGCGAACGCCCGGCACGAGTACATCGTGCCGAGCAGGTTGACCTCGACCTGGTGGACGAGGTCGTCGGGCGCCGCCGTGGCGAGCTCGCTCCGGCCCACGATGCCGGCACAGGTGACCAGCGCGTCGACCCGCCCGGTGTCGGCGAGCACGCGTGCGGCGACGGCCTCGACGGCGGCCGGATCGCTGACGTCCGCGCCGTAGCGGGCGCTGGTGCGCCCGACCGGCAGGGCCCGGTAGCCGTCCGCCTCCAGCCGCCGGCACACCTCGAGCCCGATGCCCGCCGTGCCGCCGGTGACGACCGCCACCGGCCGCTCATCGGCCGCGGTCATGACCGGACCCGTTCGGCGTCGTCGAACATGGCGAAGTGGCGGTCGAGATGGTCCCGCGAGGGCGGGGTCGTGACCAGGCTGCCGCCGACGAGGATCAGCACGCCGACGACGCCGGCCGGGAGCGCGGGGTTCCAGCCGCCGAGGTCGAGCGGGATCCAGCCCTGGTACAGGCAGAGGAACAGGCCCTCGGAGACCACCATCGACGCCACCGCCGCGACCGCCGTGGCGCGACGCCAGTAGAGCCCGGCCATCAGCGTCGGGAAGATGAGGAAGACCGCCGGCCAGGTGATACCGAGAATGATCGACAGGATCGTGCTCGGCCCGTAGAACGCCACCAGCAGTCCGCCGGCCACCAGCAGCGGCAGCATGACCCGCGTCGTCAGGGTGAGGAACCGGTCGGACTCGTCGCCGCCGCGGCGGCGCACGACCGGGGCGACGTACTCCTTCGCCACCATGGAGCTCATGGTGAGCACGATCGAGTTCGCCGTGCTCCCGGTGGCGGCGATGATGGCCAGGATGGCGATGAGCGTCAGCCACTCGGGCAGCACATCGATGATCATCGTCGGGTAGATGGCCTCCGGGGCGTCGAAGCCGGGCAGGGTGACGACGCCGACCATGGCGATGAAGAAGGCGAAGACGTAGATGATCGCGGTGCCGAGCGGCAGCGACAGCGCCATGAACTTCAGCGTGCTGTGGTTGCGGGCCGCCATCCACCGCTGCTGCAGCTGCGGCATCGTGAAGTGCGCCGCGGCGAAGATGACCATCACCGAGATCAGGTACGGCAGGCCGAAGACCCCGTTGGGGCCGGGGACGGACAACAGCTCGGGCGACTGCTCCTCGACGGCGTCCATCAGGTCGGTGAACCCGCCGGTGGCGCTGTAGACGAGGATCAGCATGGCCACGCCGAGCAGGATGTACATCAGCGCGCCCTGCACCACGTCGGTCCACACCACGCTGCGGAACCCGCCGGACATCACGTACAGGGTGACCACCACGGCGAGGAAGACCGCGCCGGCCCAGTACGGGATCCCGCCGCCGGTCACGGCCTCGAGGGTCAGGCCGCTGCCGCGGAACTGCGCGCCCATGTACGGCACCAGCGCGACGATCATGATGATCCCGGCCACCAGCCCGACGGAGCGCGCCTGGAACCGGTCGGACAGGTACTCGGTGACGTTGACGAAGCCGTAGCGCCGGGCCACCAGCCAGATACGGGTTCCCGCGAAGTACAGGATCGGGCCGACCACGGCGGTGCTGACCACCTGGATCCACGGCCCGATGCCGTCGGTGTAGTACTGCCCGGTGATGCCGAAGTAGGAGAAGGCGCTGAACAGGGTGGCGGTCACAGTGAAGAAGGCCGGGATCTTCCCGAGCTTGCGGCTGCCGAGGACGAAGTCCTCCATCGTGCTGCTCGTGCCGCGATGGCCCAGGTAGCCCAGGTAGACCATGACGCCGGCGAAGCAGCACAGAGCGATCCACATGGCGGTGACGGACATGTCCTGCCTCTCAGCTCTCGTCGTCGGACGACGGGGAGTTGCGCCTGACGATCTCGGCGTACGGGTCCCAGCGATACGCGATCCAGGCCACGTAGCCGACGGAGCCGGCGGTCCACAGGATCCAGAAGAACAGCGAGGCCGGCATCACCCCGAGGATGATCGGCTCGTGCTCACCCTGGGGCCACGGCGCGACCATCAGGCCGGCCAGGACGAGGCCGACGACCACCGCGACGACACGGCGACGTCGGGTGCCGGGGCCGGTCGGCTGGAGATCCTCACTCACAGTGCGTGGTCCTTCCGCGCGGGGGAACCTGCTGGTCATGTCGGCGGCGCTGACGTGTCCGGACACGGTCGCACGGGTCTGCGGCCAAGGCAATCCACATGATGTTTAACTCTCCCATAGGCAGCGCTTATGTCTGGACCTGGGCCCCGTGGATGACACGCGCTCGTCACGTCGAGTCCCAGCCCACCGCGGGCGCCGCATGGGCGTCGCGCGGTGGGCCGTGGACGTGGGAGACACCCCAGCGCGTCAGGCCCTGACGCGGTCCAGCGGGAGGTGGAGGACGGGCTGCGCGCCGGACGGCGGGTCGCCGGCGGCGAGCTCCGCGATCTGGGCGGCGCTGAGCTCCTGGTCGAACATCCAGACGTCGTCGACCGCGCCGTCGAGCGGGTTGTTGATGCCGTCGACCCGGGCGCCGACGCGGATGCCGGTGAGGGCGCCGGCCGACACCGAGCCCGCGACCGGCGCCGACGTCCCGAGCGGCTCGCCGTCGACGTAGAGCGTCACGGCGTCGTCGCCGCGGGTGAGGGCCACGTGGTGCCAGGCGCCGTCGGCGTAGTCGCCGGCCGCCGCCACGAACCTGTTCTCCGCGCCGGTGTTGACGTGGCCGCGGATGCGTCCCTGCGCCGGCTCCAGCCGGATCCACCACTTCGGGTCGACGTCGCGGTTGGAGTACGCCCACAGGATGGTCTGCAGCTCCGTGCCGTCGCTGCGGAACCAGGCCGCGGCCGTGAACGGGCCGTCGCCGAACTCGAGCGCGGGATCGGCCGGGGTCTCGACGTAGTCGCCGGCGAGCTCCAGGGCGGAGCCGACGACGCCGCCGACGCGCCGCGGCGTCCCGCTGACGACGGCGTCGAGCCCGTGGCCGGACGCGTCGGGCGTGGTGCTGGGCGGCGGCGACGGCGCGTCCAGGGTCGGCACGATCACCCGGGCGAAGCTGATGCGCTGGTGGTATGTCAGCGTCGCGCCCTCGCCCAGCCGGTCGCCGTTCTCGTAGATCACGCCGAGCCGGCGGGCGTTCCCGTGGCCGTCGATCTGGACCAGGTCGGAGTAGCCGGCCGGGCCCTCGTAGACCACCGGGCCGCGCTCCCAGCTGCCGGCGTCGTCGTCGCTGGTCCACAGCGTCAGGTTCTCGCGCGCCGTCCGGTGCCCGGGCGCGGCGAACACGAGCCGCTCGCGCCGGTCGGCGTCGCGCGACAAACCCAGGATCGAGCCCTGGACGACCGGCGCCACGAGGTCGGTGATCTCCTGGTACGGCGTGTCGAACGACGCGCCGCCGTCGCTGCTGACGGTGCCGGCGCGGGCGCCGACACTGGTGCCGTTCTGGTCGCGCGCGTTGAAGTACAGCGTGCCGTCGCTCAGCTCCACGACGGTGTTCTCGTTCGGGTTCACCACGCCCTCCGGTGTGGTGTCCACGCCGCCGAGATGCCAGGTGGCGCCGCCGTCGTCGCTGTACAGCGAGTGGGCGCCGAACAGCCGGTCGTCGGTGCACGCGATGCCCGAGCCGGGCGGTGGCGCGGCCGAGTGGTTGCCGGGGACGACCAGCCGGCCGGCGTGCTCGCCCTGGGTGATCTGGATCCCGTGCCCGGGTCCGCCGACGAAGTGCCGCCAGTCGGCCGGTTTGACGTCGGCGGTGATCTCCACCGGGTCGGACCAGGTGGCGCCGTGGTCGTCGCTGTACAGGACGAACGAGCGACGGGTCTGCTCGGCGTCCGCGCGGCCGCAGCGGATGTCGTCGCCGGAGACGTCGCCGCCGGTCCGGGTGACGTTCAGGACGATGCGCCCGGTGCGCTCGTCGACGATGGGAACCGGGTTGCCGAACTTGTCCGACCCGGCGTCGGCGACCACCTGCAGCGGCCCCCAGGTGCGGCCGCCGTCGGTGGAGCGCTTGAGGACCAGGTCGATGTTGCCGTCGTCGCCCGGGCTGTCGACCCGGCCCTCGGCGAAGGCCAGCAGGGTGCCGTCCTGCGCCTGGGCGACGGCCGGGATGCGGAAGGTGTGGTAGCCGTCCTGGCCGCGGCTGAAGACGGTGCTCTGCTCGATCGCCCGCCCGGGTGGGGCGCCGGCCGCCGATGGGGACCAGCCCGCGCCGGCCGGTCCGGGCACGCCTGCCAGGGCCAGACCGGCCAGGCCGGTCGCGGCGAGCAGGCGGGTGGTGCGACTTTTCGTGGTCGACATCGTGCTCCTTCCTCTCGAGGGGTGGGGCAGTGCGTCAGAACGTCTGCCAGGTGCCGCGCGGCGGCCGCTGGCCGGCGCCGGGCCGCGACCAGTCGCAGACGCCGGACGGGAAGATCTCGAGCAGCCGGGCGTACTCGGCCGGGGTGAAGTCGACGGTGTAGTCGCTCCGGTCGACGTCCTTGCGCCGGCACGCCACGACGTCGTCGGTGAGCGGCGCGCCGGCCACCAGCCGCGGGGTGGAGTAGGCGGGGTACAGCTCGCCGCACACGCCGGCGTTGTCCGGCGTGATCGGCTGGACGATCCGCCGCGGCTCGGCGTCGCGGCTCCAGCAGGCGTCGGTCAGCCCGGCCGGTTTGGCCCGGACCACCCGCCCGTGCGTGGGCGCCGCCTCGTCGCCGGCCAGCGCGGTCAGCCACTGGTCCATGGTGGTCAGCGCGTACCGGAGGGCCGGGCTGGTCAGGCTGAACCCTCCGTACCGGCTGTCCTCGACCAGGAGGACCTGGTTGTCCGCGTCGCCGTTCGCCGCCTCCAGCCGCGCCCGGGTGGCGAACCCGTGCGTCGCCATGTGGATGTCGCCGTTCGCGGCGTCCTCGGAGTACGCGCGGTAGTCGATGATCGGCGTCGTGGCCAGGCCCAGCCCACTGGACAGGATGCGTCCGCTGTCGTACGCGGCGCGCGTGGCGATCGGGTCGGCCACCGTGCGCCCCGTGGTCGGCCGGGCGTCCGCGTCCAGCCCGCCGATGCCCTCGTTGAGGTCGAGGAACTGCTCGGCGCTGATCGCGCCGGACTCGAGCGCGGCCAGGCCGTACTGCACACCCACGTTGTCCAGCGGCCGCCGGGCGAACCCGGTGACCGGGTCGCGTCCGTACACGTTGACGGTGTGGTCGTAGACGTCCCCGCGTGCGCCGCCGGGGTTGGTCAGCGCGTCGTAGCGCAGCTGCGCCGGCAGCTCCGCGGGGAACTCGGCGGCCGGGTCGAGCCGGTTCGCGCCGGCGCTGAGGTTGCCGATGCTCTGCCAGCGCAGGAAGCCGGCGATCTGCCGCTGCTGCTCCTGGCTGAACTCGCCGGGGGCGACGTCGGTGAAGTAGTGCTCGAGCAGCCGGGCGTCGAACAGGGTGAGGTTGGTCGCCGACGCGACGTCGGGAAAGCTGCGCCCGACCACGATGCCGTCGAGCAGACCCGGATAGTTGTCGGCGATCTGATGGCTCTGGTAAGCGCCGCCCGACGAGCCCCAGCCGATGGTGAACAGCGGCTCGCCGTACCGTTCGACGAAGCGCTCCTTCACCATCATCATCGTCTCGGCCGCCAGCAGGTCGTTGCAGTTGTTGCCGAAGACGTTCAGCGACGCCGACGCGACTGCGTAGCCGCGGCCCAGCATCCGCGGGTCCAGCACGCCGCCGGTGTCCGTGCCCTGGGTGTACCAGCCGCGCCGGCAGCCGCCACCGAAGGTGTAGATCAGCCGGTCGTTCCAGCCGGGGCCGCGGCGGTCGAAGGCGGGATCCGGTGTGGCCGGGTCGTGCAGCATGGCGATCTGGTAGATCGCCCGGTTGAGCGTGCCGGTCTCGATCCGGATCAGGAACGGCACGGTCTCGCCGGTGAGGGTGGTCGTCCAGGCGAGGTCGGCGGGCCGCGCGGACGGGTCCGGCAGCGGCTTCGTCTGCCCGCCGGTCGTCCGGTACGCGTAGTCGACCCGCGTGGCGGCCGAGCAGTCGTCGTCGAGCGGCGCACCCAGCGTGCCGCCGCCGACCAGCCGGAACAGGTCGGTCGTACAGGCGAACGGCGTCTGCTGCGGGCCGCTGATCACCGGTCCGGTGGCCGGGTGGTTCGTCATGTCGAGGCGGTCGCGCTGCCGCCCGGCGGTGGCGACGAGGTGGTTGCGGCCCGGCCGCAGCCCGTCGACCAGGCCGGTGAGGGTGTGCGTGGCGGTGTCGGGCCGGAACGCGCCGGTGACGTCGGCGCCGTCGAGGGTGAGCCGCACCTCGTCCAGCGGCGTGTCGCCCGGTACCTCGGCGGCGACCAGCACGTCGCCTCCCGTGACGACCTCGGCCCGGGCCGACAGCGGCACGAGCCGCAACCCGCCGGAACCGGCGGCCACCGGCGGCGCCGAGAGCACCGACGCGAGCGCCGCGACGGCACACGCGGCGGCCAGGATGGGGCGAGAACTCATCGTGGGCCTCCGGATTCCGCGTGGACGGAGAACTCGGCCAGCTGGGTGTTGAGACCCGGCTGGCTCGGATACCACCCCTGGGTGATGTGCAGCCGCACATGACGCGCCCGCGTCGCCGGGAAGATCGTGACGTTGAGGTCGCTGGACCTCGGCGCGTCCACCACCGACGCCACGGTCGTCCACTGCTCACCGTCCAGTGACGTCTGCACGTCGTACGTGCGTGGCGCCCAGTTGCCCCGTCCGCTCGTCCCCACCGACCCCACCGCCGTGGGGAGCCCGAGGTCGACGGCGACGACCTGGGGCCGCTCGGCGGTGGGCGCCTCCCCCGGCGTCTGGCCGTTCGACGCCCAGAACGTCGACGTCTGCCCGTCGGTCAGGAACGACGGCGGACGCTGGTACTGGTAGCTCGATGCCCACACGCGCGGGTACGGGCTGCCGGTCGTGTTGAGCGCCAGGTTGCCGGAGTGCCGCAGGACGACGTGTGCCTGGCCGCGCGCCCCGTTCGAGGCCGCGACGTCGACCACGAGGCCGGACGAACCGGTCTCGTTCGCGCCGTGCAGGGTCACCGTGGTCGTCGCCGCCGCCCCGCCCGGAACCTGCAGCCGCCGTCGCTCCGGTGCGGCGTCGACGCCGTCATCGGTAGTCACGTCGACCGACACCACCACCGGCCGCGGCGAGTGGTTGGCGATGCGCACGCGCGACCGGTTGACGCCGCCGGCCGCCAGCGGCAGCTCGCGTTCGAGCGCCTCGACGGTCAGGGTCGGCTGCGGCGCGTCGACCGGTGTCAGCCGCACCGGCCCGAACAGTCCGTAGTCCATCCGCGCCCGGCCGGCCGCGCCGGTGCCCGGCGCCGCCCGGACCGCGTTGAGCAGTGTCGACGCGACGCGCACCGTCATGGTGTTCTCGCCCGGGCGCAGGAGGTGGCCCACCTCGATGTGCCGGAGGTCCTGCGGGTCCAGCGGTGGCAGCTCGGTGTCGTTCAGGGTGACGGTCGCGGTGTCGACGACGGCGCCGAGGTCGAGCTGCGCGGTGCGGACGCCGTCCCACGAGTCGTCCAGGGTGAACGTGGAGGTGTAGGTCCCGGCGCCGGACACGTCGCCGAGGTCGACGTCGTACCCGTTCGCCGGGGTGACGGCGGACCACGGCGGCAGCGCACCGTGCTCGCCGGCGGTCAGCGCGGTGGCGGGGAGCTGTGCGCGGCCGGTGTCTCCCGGCAGCCCCGACTCGCCCCGGCTCCAGCTCTCGACCTGGAGCGTCCAGTCGTCCAGGACCACCGGGCCGAGCCCGTCGTTGCGAGCGGCCACCGGGTCCGTGCCGCTGCCGGCCGGCGGGCGGAACGTGTCGTCGTCGCGCGTGGTCAGCGCGATGACCCGGGCGTCGGCGGCTTCGAGAGCGACGTCGACCACCACGCCGTCCGCGGTCCGCCGGTAGTCGGTGAGCGGCGTGATCTCGCCGGTCCACGTGTCCAGCTCGTACGGCTGCCCGTCGCCGCTGAGCGTCACCTGCTGCTGTGTCGCCCAGGACCGCTGGTTGAACAGGTAGTAGTAGTCGACGTCCGGGTCGCTGCGGCGCACGCTCAGCACGTCGGCGGAGTCGGCGGCGGGTGCGGCGGCGGGCGTCACCCCGAGGCCGGCGAGCAGGTCCGGCACGGCGTCGAGGTCCGCGACCCGGTGCACGGCGGGCTGCTCGATCAGCTCGGCCAGGACGCGGCCCAGTTCGGCGTCCTGCGCCGCCGCGTCGTGGAAGCCCGGGGTCGACGCGGGCAGGTCGCCCACGACGACGACCGGCAGGCCGTCCCCGGCGAGGTCGAGCAGGCGGCGCGCGGTGTCGACCGCCATCGTCGTCTGGTTCGCGACGACGATGGCGCGGTGGCCGCCGGCGTCCGGGAACAGCCGCCCGTCCGCCACCCGCGCGGACGGCAGCCGCAGGTGGGCCGGGCTGAGGTACTCGTAGGTGTAGCCGTGCCGCGCCAGCGCCGAGTCGCTCTCCAGCAGGGCGTCCGGTCCGGTCAGCCGGGTGGCGGGCGAGCGCAGGCCGAAGTCCTGCAGGTACAGCGCCACGTCGAAGGACGGCCGGCCCTGTCGCAGCACCAGCTGCAGCCGGCCCAGGTGGTCGTTGATCGCCCGGTAGCCGGCCCAGTTCGGCCCGCCCTTGGCGCCCCACGCCTCGGCGAACGAGGTGTTGCCGCCGTACGACATGCCCGGCCAGACGGCCTGCTGGTCCGTACCCTCCCCCTTCGTCAGGTAGGGGTAGCCGTGCCAGATCACCTGCGTCACGCCGCCCGCGTAGCCGCGGTAGACCGAGCGCAGGTTGCCCGGGTCCCGCCAGCCCCCGGCGGTCGACGCCCAGACGCTCTCCCGGGCCGCGCAGCACTCGCTGGACACCACGGGCGTGCCGTTGAGGTGCGCGCCGACGGACACCAGGCGGTACGCCTCGATGTTGTCGTAGAAGACCAGCGACTCCCCCTCGGGCACGTCGACGTGGGTCGCCGCCTCCGAGGTGTCGATGGGCCCGCCGTAGGGCTGGCTGCGCAGTGCCATGCTGCGCTCGTTCGCCCACTGCCGCAGCGGGTCGAGGCGGGCGTCGATGTAGAGGTCGTTCCACGTCTGCCGGTAGTCGGTGCGGATGCGCTCACCGCTGCCGTCGGCGAAGTCGAAGAACGCCGCCTCGGTCAGGCCGCTGGACCCCGCGCCGGCCAGCGCCGGGAGCACGGAGATCGGCGAGTAGCCGCGCCGCCGCTCCCATTCCCCGGCGAAGTCCCACGTCCACTTCTGGTTGTCGCCGAGCTCGAGCGAGTCCTCGAAGAGGTCGACCCGGCCGACGCCCTCGAGCGCCTCGCGCACCGCGGGCGTGAGGATGGACGAGTCGTAGAACTCCGCCGTGGCCTGCACCCCCTGCTCGCTGAGGTGGTCGAGGACGTAGTTCGGCTTGGTGGTCGTGAAGTTGTTGCGCGCCATGCCGTCGGCGGTCTGGACGAAGGCGATCAGCACATAGGTGTCGCCGGCGTCGCCCGGCACGTCGACCCTGAGCGTGCCGTCGTCGCCGACGCTGCCGGTGAGGTCGAGCACGCTGCCGCGATCCAGCAGCCGCGGCCCGGTGTCCTGCGTGTCGCAGGCCGGGTCGGCGCACCGGGCCAGCAGGGCGGCGACCAGCGTGCGGTCCGCGCCCGCCGGCGGCCGCGGCTCGAAGTCGTCCGGCAGGGCGCCGTCGTAGCGGGTGCCGCCGTCGAGGAACGCGTGCGCGAACACCAGCTGTTGCGCCGCACGCGGGTCGTTGACATCGGTGACCGTGGGGACGATCGCCGGCCACCGCGGGCTGATGGTGAAGTCCAGGGCCAGGTCCAGCTCGTCCGCGCGCTCGGCCATGGTCTGGACCTTCCGTGCCCACAGAGGCGAGCCCCAGCCGTACTCGGCGAGGAACCCGGGGTCGAACGCCCTGGGGCCGGTGGCGGTCGTCGTCTGAACCTCCGCGCCGCCGGCCCCGATCGCCTTGATGTCGGCCAGTTCGGCCGCCAGCTGCTCGTCGTCGGTGAAGGCCATCGGCATCCACCAGCGGTACTTCGGCCGCACCTGCGGCGGCGGGTCGGCGAACGTCTCGGCGGTCAGCGCCGGAGCGAGCTCGGCGGCGGAGGCCGGCGGGGCCGGCGGGGCCGCTTGTGTCGGGGGCCCGGCGGCCAGGACGCCGCCGATCAGCGTCGCCGCGATGGAGCTCACGGCCAAGGCTGTACGCATCGTGAGCACCTCCTCAGGCGCCGGGCGGGATGACGGCGTTCATCGGCAGGTGGGCGGTGAGACCCGGGATGCCGTTGGCGTTGCGGGTACGCAGCCGGATCAGCTCGGCGGCGGTCAGGGCGCGGTCGTAGACGCGGAACTCGTCCAGCGCGCCGTCCAGCCGGTTGGCCCCGTCCAGCCGCTGCCCGAGATAGATCGGGGTCGGATCGTCCCCGCTCACCGCCCCGGCCGCCCCGGATGCCGACGCCACCTCGACCCCGTCGACGTGCAGCGACACCGTGTCGCCCTCGCGGCGCAGCGCCACGTGGTGCCACGCGCCGTCCGCGTAGGCACCGTCGGAGGCCACGCTCGCCGAACCGCCAGCCGTGGTCACCATGCCCCGGATCCGGTCCTGGCCGGGCTCGGCCCGCAACCACACCTGCGGCGCACCGTCCATCCCGTACGCCCAGAACAGCGCCTGGTCCCGGCTCGCGTCGTCATAGCGAACCCACGTCGACACCGTGAAGTCGCCCGCACCCAGCACCGGCGTCGTCCGGAACGGCAGCTGCACCCGGCCCCGGTCCCCGTCGAACGCGAACCCCTGGCCATACCGGCCCTGCGTGGTGGTCACACCGTCGAACACCAGCGCGGAGCGGCCACGAGCGTCCGTGGTGGTGGCCGGGGTGTTCAGATCCTGCGCGGTCAGCCGGACGAACGCGATCTCGGACCGGTAGTCAGTGGTGCCGCGCTCGTAGAGCAGCCCGAGCCCGCCGCCCGGCAGCTCGACCATGTCCGAGTAGCCGCCCCAGCAGGCGCACTCCTCCACCGAGACAGCCCGGTCGTTCGTCCCGTACACCTGAACACCCTCATCGGTGGACTCCAGCGGCGTGTCCACCGACTGCCAGGTCAGCCCCTCGTCGAACGACGACCGGATCGTCGGACGGATCCGCGGCTCCACGTTCACCGACGGCGCCATGGAGATGATCTGGTTGTAGCCGTCACCCTCGTCGGTCGCCCGCACCCGCAACGCCGACGACTGGATCGGCGGCGCCTCGAAGCCCGGCTGCAGCGTGAAGCCGCTCGCGTACGTCTGGCCGCCGTCCTTGCTGATCGCGACCGCCCGGTGCGGGCGGACGTAGGGGTCGGCCTCCTCCTCGGGCGTGCCGCCGCCCCAGTTCTGCCGCGTCCACGCGAAGACGTCCCCGTTGGCCAGCTCCACCAGGCTGATCTCCTGCGGGATGAGGCCCTCGCCGGTGGCGTACCGCGCCTGAGCGCCCTTGTGCCAGGTGACGCCGCCGTCGTCGCTGTAGACGAGCATGGCGCCGAACCCGTCGCCGGGGTCGTAGTTGGCGCCCGCGACGATCCGGCCGGCGTGCTCGCCGCGGGTGAGCTGGATGGCGTGCACCGGCCCGGTGGCGTAGTGCCCCCAGGCCGGGTCGTCCAGTTCGGGCAGGGCGCGCGGCGCGCTCCAGGTCACCCCGTTGTCGTCGCTGTGCACCACGTACGGGGTGCGCGGCGCGGTCCGGTGGTTCGAGCCGGGCGTCTCCGGGTTCACCGGGTTGTGCGTGCCCAGCAGCACGATCCGGCCGTCCGGCGCGTCGGTCGCCGGCGCGCCGGGCAGCCGCCGGTACACGACCGGACCCGGGTTGCCGCGCGTCGCCGGGGCCTCGGGATCATCGGCCTCGCCGCTGACCACCGTCTGCTCCGGCAGCCACTCGGTGGCGCCCGGTGGCAGCCGCCGGACCACCGTCCGGATGTGAGACTTGTCGGCACAGGTGTGCATCCGGCGCTCGGCGAACGCCAGCAACGAGCCGTCCACCGCGCGGACGATCGCCGGGATGCGGTGGCAGCCGGACGGCACGTGCGGGGTGGAGAAGAGCACGGTGGTCCGGTCCTGGAACGGGTCCACGGTCGAGGCGGCGTCGGCCGCCGCGGGCGCGTTCTGGACCGGCGCCAACGCCAGCGTCGCGCTCACCATGGCGGCGACCAGCACCGCGCCGTAGCGGATCGAACGATGAATGGTCATGGTCCACTCCTCCTCAGGCGCCGGGCGGGATGACGGCGTTCATCGGCAGGTGGGCGGTGAGGCCCGGGATGCCGTGGGCGTTGCGGGTGCGCAGCCGGGTCAGCTCGGCGGCGGTCAGGGCGCGGTCGTAGACGCGGAACTCGTCCAGCGCGCCGTGCAGCCGGTTCGCGCCGTCGAGGCGCTGCCCCAGGTAGATGGGCGTGGGGTCGTCCCCGCTCACCGCCCCGCCCGCGCCGGACGCCGACGCCACCTGCGCGCCGTCGACGAACAGCTCGACCACATCGCCCTGCCGGCGCAGCGCCACGTGGTGCCACGCACCGTCCGCGTAGGCACCGTCGGAGGCCACGCTCGCCGAACCGCCAGCCGTGGTCACCATGCCCCGGATCCGGTCCTGGCCGGGCTCGGCCCGCAGCCACACCTGCGGCGCGCCGTCCATCCCGTACGCCCAGAAGACGGCCTGGTCCCGGCTCGCGTCGTCGTAGCGAACCCACGTCGACACGGTGAAGTCGCCCGCACCCAGCACCGGCGTCGTCCGGAACGGCACCTGCACCCGGCCACGGTCCCCGTCGAACGCGAACCCCTGGCCGTAGCGTCCGGCCGTGGTGGTGACGCCGTCGAACACCAGCGCCGACCGGCCCGGCACATCGGGCGTCGTGCCCGGCGTGTTCAGGTCCCGAGCCGTCAGCCGCACGAACGCGATCTCGGACCTGTAGTCGGTGGTGCCCCGTTCGTAGAGCAGCCCGAGCCCGCCGCCCGGCAGCGCCACCATGTCCGAGTAGCCGCCCCAACAGGCACACTCCTCCACCGAGACGTCCCGGTCGTTCGTCCCGTACACCTGCACACCCTCATCGGTGGACTCCAGCGGCGTGTCCACCGACTGCCAGGTCAACCCCTCGTCGAACGACGACCGGATCGTCGGACGGATCCGCGGCTCCACATTCACCGACGGCGCCATGGAGATGATCTGGTTGTAGCCGTCCCCCTCGTCCGTGGCCCGCACCCGCAACGCCGACGACTGGATCGGTGGCGCCTCGAACCCGGGCACGTTGGTGTACTCGCGGTGATAGGTCTCGCCGCCGTCGCGGCTGATCGCGATGGACCGGTGCGGCCGCACGTACGGATCGGCCTGCTCCTCCGGGGTGCCCGCGTTGTGGTTCTGCCGGGCCCACACCAGGATGTCGCCGTTGACCAGCTCGACCAGGCTCAGCTCGCCGAGGTTCTGCTGCTGCGAGGGCGCGTACTCGACCATGGCGCCCTTGTGCCAGGTGTCGCCGCCGTCGTCGGTGTAGGCGAGCATCAGCCCGAAGTGCTGACCGGCGGTGATGTAGTTGACGCCGGCCACGATGCGGCCGGCGTGCTCGCCGCGAGTGAGCTGCACGGCGTGCACGGGCGCGGTCTGCATGTGACCCCACGTCGGGTCGTCCAGCTCCTCGTACAGGTTGCGAGGCGGGCTCCAGGTGGCGCCGTTGTCGTCACTGTGCACCACGTACGGCGTGCGCGGCGCGGTCCGGTGGTTCGACCCGGGCGTCTCCGGGTTCACCGGATTGTGCGTGCCCAGCAGCAGGATGCGGCCGTCCGGCGCGCTGGACTCGGGCGCGCCGGGCATCCGGCGGTAGACCACCGGGCCGGGGTTGCCCCGGGTCGCGGGGGCGTCGGCGTCGTCGTCCTCGCCGCGCACGACGGTCTGCGCGGGCAGCCATTCGGTGGCGCCGGCCGGCAGCCGCCGCAGCACCACCTCCATGTCGGACTTGTCCGCGCACGTGTGCAGCCGCCGTTCGGCGAAGGCCAGCAGCGAGCCGTCCACCGCCTGCACGATCGCGGGGATGCGATAGCACCCGGACGGGACGTTCGGACTGCTGAACAGGACGGTGGTCCGGTCCGCGAACGGGTCCACGGTCGAGGCGCCGGACGACGCCGGAGCGCTCTGCAGCGATGTCAGCGCCGTGGCGGTCACGACGGCGGCGACCAGCGCCGCACGGAATCGGGTCGAACGATGAGTGGTCACGATCGTCGGGTCCTCTCTTCGTCGAGCGTCAGGGTTCGGTGCGGTACCTCTCGACGGCGCCGGCGAACAGCTGCTGCCGGGCCGCCCGGTCGTCGGTGACCACGCCGCGCTGCGGGGCGGCGTGGTCCACGTAGGTGGGCGGTGTCGCGTCGTACAGCGCCCACCGCGCGGCGGCCTCGCGCAGGCGCCGCAGCGCGTCGTCGTGCGCGGGGTCGTCGATGACGTTCGTCAGCTCGTGCGGGTCGGCGGCCAGGTCGAACAGGGCGTCGCCGGCGACGTCGGACCAGAGCAGCTTGTGCCGTCCGGTCCGGATCATGCCCGCGACGCCGTGCCGGCGGTCCTCGGCGAGGACGGCCTCGTGCCCGGCCGCCGGGTCGGTCAGGTCGGCGCCCGGCAGCGGCGCCGACGGCCGCAGGCCGCAGGTGGCGAGCACCGTCGGCGCGACGTCGATCAGCGAGACCAGCGCGTCCGAGACCTCGCCGCGTCGCCGCTGCCCCGGGAACTTGACCAGCAGCGGCACCTTCACCACCGGGTCGTACATCGGCCCGTCCTTGAGCAGCAGGTGGTGGAAGCCGAGGTACTCGCCGTGGTCGGCGGTGAAGACGATGAGGGTGTCGTCGTAGAGCCCGCGCTCGCGCAGCAGGTCGAGCAGGCGCCCGACCTCGTGGTCCAGGTGCGTGATGGTGGCGTAGTAGTGGGCCATCACCTGCCGCAGCCGCGGCAGGTCCAGCGGCGCGTAGTCGAAGTACTCCCGCCGGTGGCGCTGGTCCGCGGCCGGGATCGTGTCGGTCCAGCCCGGCAGCGGCGTCAACGCCGCCGGGTCGTAGAGGTCGTCCCACCCGGCGGGCGGGTCGAACGGGTGATGCGGTTTGACGAACGACACGTGCAGCAGGTGGTCGCCGGCCTCGGTCCAGCCGGCGATCACTCGCCGGGCCCGCTCGCCGATCCAGCTGGTGGAGTGCCACTCCTCCGGCAGGTTGGACCGGCCGGTGCCGAACGTGTCCCAGTAGGCGTCCGGCGCGCTCGCCCGGAACTCGCGCTCCTGGTCGATCAGGTCGGTCACCGGCGCCAGCCCGGCCGCCGCGAGGTCCCGGTGGTAGTCGTCGTCGTACCGGCCGGGCCCGTCCTGTTCAGCCAGTTCCAGCTGGTCGTAGCCCACGTCGAGATAGGTCGGCGTGAAGTGCATCTTGCCGACGGCGGCCGTGCGGTACCCGGCGCGCCGCAGCGCCCGCGGGAAGGTGTCGATGCCGGGCGCGAGCGTGCAGCGGTTCGTCCAGCCGCCGTGCTGGCGGACGTGCAGGCCGGTCAGCAGCGAGTACCGCGACGGGGTGCAGACCGGGAACGAGCAGTACGCCTCGCGGTGATGCACGCCGTCGGCGGCCAGCCGGTCCAGGTGCGGCGTGCGCACGTCGGGGTTCCCGGCCACGCCCAGACAGTCCGCCCGGAACTGGTCGGCCTGGATGATCAGGACGTTCGGCACCGTCAGCGGTCCTCGTCGAGGAACCCGAGCTCCGTCACCTCGGCGCGCAGCACGGCCAGCTGCTCGGGCCCGGGCGACACAAGCGGCGGGCGGCACGCGCCGCAGTCGACCCCGGTCAGCGCGCCCAGCGCCTTGAAGCCGGCCAGTTCCCCGCCGTACCGCGACGCCGCGTCGATGACCTGGTGCGCCAGCTGCTGCGCGGCCCGTGCCTGCTCCACCTCGCCGCGGGCGGCATGGTCGAGCAGCCGCCTGAACAGCGGGCCGGCGAAGTTGTACACCGACCCGATGGCGGCTCGCGCGCCCCACTGCCACGCGGCCAGCACCAGTTTGGCGACGCCGACGAACACCTCGTGGTCAGTGCCGGCGAGGTGCAGGCAGCGCTGCAGGTCGACCATGTCGTTGTGGGCGAACTTGACGCCCGCGAACGTCGGGATCTTCTCCCGCGCGACCACGAGCACGTCGCTGGCCCGCAGGTCCACCCCGGTCATCGAGGGGATGTGGTAGTAGGTGAACGGCAGTGACGGTGCGGCGTCGGCGATGGCGGCGCAGGCGTCCACCAGCGCCGCCACCGTGTCCGGACGGTGGAAGTAGGGTGCGACGGACGAGATCGCCCGGGCGCCCACGGACTCGGCGTGCGCCGCCAGCCGGCGGGCCTCGGTGAGGCTGGCATGGCCCACGTGCACGATGACGTCGAGCCGTCCGTCGGCGACCTCGCACCACCGCTCGGCCAGGGCCATCCGTTCCGCCGTCGAGAGCGAGGCGCCCTCACCGGCGGTGCCCCCGATGTAGGCCGCCGCCGACCCCCATCCGAGCAGGGCGTCGGCCTGCTTCGGCACGGTGTCGAGGGCGACCTCGCCGGTCTCGGTGAACGGGGTGAACACGGCGGTGAGCAACGCCATGTCGGGGCCGTCGGCGGAGTAGCGCAACCCGGTCATGTGGTTCCTTTCGGCAAGGTCAGCCCTTGGTGTCGGTGAGGTTGACGAAGTCGCGGGAGTCGGTGACCAGCCCGGTGATGCGTTTGTCCAGCGCGAACAGGGACGGCACGGTGGAGATGCCGATGGCCCAGGACTCGTCGACGATCGCGCTGTTCAGCGCGGCGTAGGCGGCCTCCTGGTCCTCCGGCGTCATGGCCGAGCCGGCCGCGGCCACCGCGGCGACGTACGCCGGCGGCACGTTGGGGCCGAACGTGGTGTTCGCCTCGGTGGTGAGCATCTGCCGGCCGCGGGCCACCAGCGACGGGCTCTGCAGGTTGTTCGGCTGGAACGCGACGGTGCACTGCAGCTGGCTGGCGAACAGCGCCTCGAGGTAGGCCGCCTCCTCCTGCGGGGCGATCTCTAGGT
The DNA here is from genome assembly GCF_900105175.1 of Jiangella sp. DSM 45060. Taxonomy (NCBI): domain Bacteria; kingdom Bacillati; phylum Actinomycetota; class Actinomycetes; order Jiangellales; family Jiangellaceae; genus Jiangella; species Jiangella sp. DSM 45060. The sequence continues at coordinate 3,939,792 of NZ_LT629771.1, forward strand.
CGAAGCCGATCTTCTTCAGGTCGGCCTGGATGATCTCGAGCGTCTGGACCGCCGGCGTCCCCGAGGCCACGCCCGCGACGGCGTTGCGCACGTCGCCGGACTGCTCCAGCAGCGCCGCGGCGGCGTCCAGGTCGAACGACCCCGAGTCGAGGTAGGACGGGTCGAACGCCGGCGAGGACGGCATGAAGGGCGCGTAGACCGGGTCGCCGATGCCGAAGTTGACCTGCTCGAGGATGCGGTCGCGGTCGATCGCCCGGGCGAGCGCCTGGCGCAGCAGCTTGTTGTCGAACGGCGGGATGAGCGCGTTCATGAAGAACAGCGACATCCGGCCGTTGCCCTCCACCAGCGTGAACCGGTCACGCAGCCGGTCGGCGTGGCGGAACCCGATGTACGCGGCGCCGTCGACCGAGCCCGACTCCAGCCCGGCGATGAGCGCGTCCTCGTCGGTGAAGAAGCGGTACTCCACCTCGTCCAGGTACGGCTTGCCGGAGTCCCAGAAGTCGGGGTTCTTCTCCAGCACGAGGCGCTGGTCGCGGCGGAAGTCCGCGAGCCGGAACGGGCCGGAGCCGGCCGGCTCGTGCTCCAGTTGCTCCGGGGTGTTGCTGGCCGCCAGCACCAGCGGGAAGGCGAACATCCAGTCGAGCACGAGCGACTCGGGCGTGGGCTGCTTGAAGTCCAGCCGCACGGTCTTCTCGTCGACCGCGGTCGCCGCCGCGATGAACGCCGTCGGCTGGGCGAGGGTGAACGCGGCGTCCGGGTCCTGGGCCCGCTGGACGCCGGTGACGACGTCGCCCGCGGTCACCGGCTCCCCCGAGTGGAAGGTGGCCTGGCGCAGCGTGATCGTCACCGACCTGAAGTCGGGTGCGAACTCCCACGACTCGGCCCCGGCCGGAAGGGGCTCGTAGGTGCCGTCCGGCGGGTAGTCCAGCAGGTACGTGTAGAAGGAATGGATGTGGATGTCGGTGTTGGTGAGGTAGGGATCGAACTGCATGATCTTCGTCGTGCCGAGCGTGATCTTGCCGGTCGCGTCGCCACCCGTGCTCTCGCTGCTCCCGGAACCACAGGCGCTGAGCAGGGGCGCGCCGGCGATCGCGCCGGCCGCGAGGAACCCGGCCCGCAGCAGCGTGCGGCGGGCGATCAGGCGGGACTGGTACGGCGAAACGGGCATGATGATGCCTCCCGAGGTTCAGGACGGGTGGAGCTCAGGTCAGCCGGATACGTGGATCCAGAACGGCGTAGAACACGTCCACCAGCAGGTTGAGCAGCAGGAACGTGGCCACGACGAACAGCACACCACCCTGCACGAGGGCGTAGTCGCGTTCGCCGATCGCGGTGTAGAGCAGCCGTCCCAGCCCGGGGTAGTTGAAGACGGCTTCGATGACGACGGTGCCTCCGAGGAAGCTGCCGAGCTGGAGCCCGACGATGGTGACGGTGGGCAGCGACGCGTTGCGCAGCGCGTGGCGGCGGATCACGTCGCGTTCGGGCACGCCCTTGGCCCGGGCGGTGCGGATGTAGTCCTTGCCCATCACCTCGCCCAGCGAGGTCGCGAGGAAGCGGGCGGTGACGCTGGAGGTGTGCACGGCGATGGCGATCGCCGGCAGGATCGTGGCGTTCACGGCCCCGGCCGGGTCGCGCCAGATCGGCACGAAGTCGCTCGACGCCGGCAGCCACTGCAGCTGCACGGCCAGCACGATGATCAGCAGCAACCCGAGCCAGAACGTCGGCACCGCGAGGCCCGCCGTGAGGTAGCCCTGCAGCACCCGGCCGGCCACCGAGTGCGGCCGCAGCGCCACCACGATGCCCACCGGCACGGCGATGAGCAGGGTCAGCGTCATCGCGAACCCGGCCAACTGGATCGTCGCGGGGATGCGGTCGAGCAGCTCGCGGACCACCGGCTGGCCGGAGTAGTACGAGGCGCCCAGGTCGCCGCCCACGGCGTGACCGATCCAGGAGAGGTACTGCTCGACGACGGAGCCGTCGAGGCCGAGCCGGGCGCGGGTCGCGGCCAGCTCGGACTCGCTGGCGTCCGGGCCGAGCAGCACCGTCGCGGGGTCGCCGGGCAGCGCGAACGTGAACGCCCAGACCGCGATGGAGCCGAGCACCAGCACGACGGCGAACTGCAGCAGCCGGCGAATCAGGTGGCCGTACATCTAGACCGCACCTCCGCTCGTGACGCGCGTCCCCAGGTGCTGGCTGCCGCCGCTCACCGCCAGTTGCAGGCCGCGACCGATGCGGTCGAGGCAGAACACGGTGAGGACCAGGCAGAGTCCGGGGAACAGCCCGTAGCTCGGGCTCTGGTACAGGTACGAGCGCGCGTCCTGGAGCATGCCGCCCCACGACGGCGCCGGCGGCGGAGTGCCCAGGCCGAGGAAGGCCAGACCCGCCTCGACCACGACCGCCATCGACGCGGTGACGACCACCTGGATGACGATGGGGCCGAGCACGTTTGGCAGCACCGTGCGCAGCATGGTGTCGGGCGTGCTGGCGCCCATGCCGCGGGCCGCCAGCACGAAGTCGCGGTCGCGGATGCTCAGCGTCGCCACCCGCGTCAGCCGGGCGAACTCCGGCACCGCGCCGATGCCGATGGCGAGGATCAGGTTGAACCGGCCGGGCCCCAGCACCACGATCATGACCAGGGCGAGCAGGATCCCCGGCACCGCGAGCAACAGGTCGACCAGCCGCATCGCGACCGCGTCGACCCACCGTCCCAGGTAGCCGGCGAGCAGCCCCAGCGGCACCCCGATGCCCGCGCCGACCGCGGCGGCCCCGGCCGCGGCGATGAGCGAGGCGCGGGCGCCGTAGATCAGGCGGGACAGGATGTCGCGGCCGAGCTGGTCGGTGCCGAGCAGGTGCGCGCCGGACGGGCCCAGCAGCGGCTCGCCGTCCTGTGCGGCCGGGCCGTATGGAGCGACCAGCGGCGCCAGCAGCGCGACCGCGACCAGCAGCAGCAGGCCCACCGCGCCGACGACGGCGGACCGGGACCGGGCGAACCGGCGCAGTGCCGCCAGTCGCCGGCGTCGCGCCGGCGCGGAGGCCGGCGTGGTCGTGGGCGGGTTCGGCGCCGCGCTCATCGGGCCGCCTCCGGCGTCAGCTCGGCCGTCTCATCAGCGAAGTGGCAGGCGGTGTGCCCGCCAGCGACGAGACGCAGCGGCGGTTCCTTCTCCGCGCAGATATCGGCCGCGATCGGGCAGCGGGTCCGGAACCGGCAGCCCGACGGCGGATCGACCGGGCTCGGGACGTCGCCGCCCAGCGGCACCCGCCGCCGATCGGCCCGGCCGATGGGATCGGGTACCGGCACCGACGCCAGCAGGGCGCGCGTGTACGGGTGGCGCGGGTCGTCGTACACCCGCCGCACCGACCCGGACTCGACGATGCGGCCCAGGTACATGACGGCGACCTCGTCGGCGACCTGACGGATCACGGCGAGGTCGTGGCTGACGAACAGGTACGCCATCGACGACTCGCGCTGCAGGTCGGCGAGCAGGTTCAGCACCTGCGCCTGCACGGACACGTCCAGCGCCGACACCGGCTCGTCGAGGATCAGCAGCCCCGGCCGCGACGCCAGCGCCCGCGCGATGGCGACCCGCTGGCGCTGGCCGCCGGAGAACTCCGACGGCAGCCGGTCGGCGTGCTCCGTCCGCAGCCCCACCCGGGCGAACAGGTCGGCGACCTGGCCGCGCCGCCGGGCGTAGGGCACCCCTTGCAGCCGCAGCGGCTCGGCGACGTTGTCGCCGACGCTCAGCCGGGGGTTGAGCGAGGCGTACGGGTCCTGGAACACCATCTGCGCGCTGCGCCGGATCCGCCGCAACTCCGACCGGCCCGCGGCGCCGACGTCGCGGCCGTCGACCAGGATCTGGCCGCCGGTCGGCTCGACGAGGCGCAGGACCAGCCGCGCGAGTGTGGTCTTGCCACAGCCGGACTCACCGACGAGGCCGAGCGTGCGCCCGGCCGGCACCCGCAGCGACACCCCGTCGACCGCGTGCACCCACGCGGACGGGCGGGCGAGCACGCCCGAGCGCACCGGGAAGCGCGCCACGGCCTCGTGGACGTCGAGCACGGGCTCCCCCAGGTGCGGGGCGCCGCCGGCCTCGGGAGCGTCGGCGTCCCCGGTGCCGTCCTCCCGGGTGATCAGCGCCGCCGCCTCGGCGGGAAAGTGGCAGGCGCTGACGCCCACGCCGTCGGGGCCGGGCAGTGCCTCGGGCCGCTGCTCGGTGCAGACGGCGCGGCCGCGGGAGATCGGGCACCGGGGCGCGAAGGCGCAGCCCGGCGGGAGCTCGCTCGGGTCCGGCGGCTGGCCGGGGATCGGGAGCAGCCGGCCGGCCGCGGCGTCGAGCCGCGGCAGCGCGCCGAGCAGGGCGGCCGTGTACGGGTGCCGCGGCCGGGTGAAGATCTCGGTGACGTCGCCGGACTCCACGATGCGCCCGCCGTAGGTGACGCTGACGCGGTCGGCGGTCTCGGCGACCACCCCGAGGTCGTGGGTGATCAGCACCACCCCGGCGCCGGTCTCCTGCCGGGCCACCCGCAGCAGGTCCAGGATCTGCGCCTGCACGCTGACGTCCAGCGCCGTCGTGGGCTCGTCGGCGATCAGCACCTTCGGGCGGTTGGCGATGGCCATCGCGATCATCACCCGCTGGCACATGCCGCCGGAGAACTGGTGCGGGTACTGGTCGTAGCGGGTGTCGGCGTGCGGCACGCCGACCATGTCGAGCAGTTCGACCACCCGGGCCCGCGCCGCCGCGGCGGTCAGCGCGCGGTCGTGCACCCGCAGCGCCTCGGCGATCTGGTGACCGACCTTCTGGACCGGGTTCAGCGCCGAGATCGCGTCCTGGAAGATCATCGCGACGTCGCGTCCGAGGCGCCGCCGCAGCTCCGGCTCGGGCAGCGTCAGCAGGTCGACGTCGCCGAGCAGGGCCGCACCGGACACCCGGAGCAGGTTCGGCGTGCGGAGCAGGCCCAGCGCGGCGAGCACCGACACGCTCTTGCCCGACCCGGTCTCGCCGACGACGCTGAGCGTCTCGCCGCCGAAGACGTCGTAGCTCATGCCGTCGACCGCGCGCACCACACCAGCCGGCGTCGCGAACTCCACGACCAGGTCGCGCAGGCTCAGCACCGGCCGGCTGGAGTCGTGACCAGCCAGGACGGCCTCGTCCCGGGTCGCACCGCCGAGAGCTCCACCAGACACCCGCCGACCTCCTCGTCGCTCACCGTGGACCGCAGGTTTCTGCAAGATGTCCTACAGTTTTCGCTACCGTAGAGTCGAGGCTTGATGGTGTCAATACTCGCAAGATATCCTACAAGTCAGTTTCGACAGGGAGGGCAGCCAGAGCGTGGCGACTCAGCAGGACGACGTTGAGCCGGACTTCCGGCGACTGGACGACAGGGCTCCCCTGCACCAGATCGTGCAGCACGAGATCAGGAACCACATCCTCAAGGAGGGGCTGCGCCCCGGCGACCCCCTCAAGTCCGAGTCCGAGCTGGCCCGGCTGTTCGGGGTCAGCCGCAACTCGGTGCGCGAAGCGGTCAAGGCGCTGGAGTCCACCGGCGTCCTCGAGACGCGCCGCGGCAGCGGCGTCTACATCCGCGACTTCTCCTTCGCCCCGCTGCTCGACCACCTCCCCTACGGCCTCATGCAGGGCCACCGGGCACTGCGCGAGCTCGCCGCGTTGCGCAAGACGCTCGAGTCCGCCCTCATCACCGACGCCATGCAGGCCATGACGCCCGAGAGCGTCGCGGCCCTGCGCGAGGTCCTCGACACCATGCGCGGGCTGGCCGAACGCGGCGAGCAGTTCGCCGAGCACGACCGCCGGTTCCACCAGCTGCTGTTCCGCGATCTCGACAACACCATGCTGCTGCGGCTGTTCGACCTGTTCTGGCTGGCGTTCCACGCGGCGGCCCCGCCCACGCGCGGCCGCACGCCGATGGACGCCTACCGGGGCCACGCCGCCATCCTCGACGCCATCCTCACCGGCGATCCGGACCAGGCGCGCGAGGCGATACAGGACCACTACGTCGGCATCGAGTCCAAGCTCACCGAGGATCCCCCGCCCGACCCCGCCCCGTAGCCCCCGCCCAGGAGGTCACCCATGCCGGCCGTTCGGACCCCCGCCCCCTCCCGTTCCCGAACCCGCCGGCTGGCCGGCGGCTGCGCTGTCCTGGCCGTGGCCGCCGCGACCATGTCCACACCCGGCGGCGCCGCGGCGGAGCCCGCCGCCGCGGAGCCTGCCGCCGACGACCGGACGACGTCCTGCGACGCCGAGGCCGCGGGCTACCGGCTGGTGCGGGTGCTCGACCTGCCCACCGCCGCTAACTGGCGCGACACCACCCCGCCGTACGCGTTCGACGACACCGCCGGCCTCACGGGCGGGTTCGACCGCGTCGGCTACTGCCTGGAGCTGACTACCGACGCGGGCACGACCTGGGTGTGGACGTCGTCGGAGGCGCTCGGCGACGACCCCGCCGGCCTCGGCCTGCCGACGTACATGGAGCAGGCGCGGCACCAGTACGTCGACGACCTCACGGTCGCGTCCAACGTGCCCGGCGTGCGGCGGCTCGACGGCGGCTCCGGCTGGGTCGAGCTGTGGCCCAACCAGTACGACGGCACCGGGTCCGGGCAGGTGCCGGGCGCGTCGCGGACCGCCCGCGACTCCGACGACGCCGTCCTCTGGGCGAACGGGTACGGCTCGTTCCAGGTGCACGCGTTCGCCGATGCCCGCGACGCCCGCGGCCCGCGCGCCGCCGACGCGCCCGCCGCGACGCCGGTGCTGGCCGTCAACGCGTTCACCGCCGGGCCGCAGACCATGGACGTCGGCATCGGCGCCGCGCCCAGCGGCGAGCCCGACTGGACGTTCGCGCAGAACGCCGGCGACTACACCGGGCGCCGGCTCAGCGTCTTCGCGCGGCCGGCGCTGGTCCGGGTCGACGCCGCACCGCGGTCCCGGCAGCTGGTCCCCCGTCCCGGCCGCACCACCGGCCGTGTCACGGTTCCGGTCAGCGGCGTCGCGACGGACCCGTCCGTCGTCGCGGTCGAGCTGCGCACCACGCGCGACGGCGCGACCTCGGTCCGGCGGGCGCGGGTGTCGCCGGCGTCGCCGCGGTTCTCGTTCACCGTCTCGCTGCCGGTGGCGCTGACGTCGACCGACCTGGAACTGGTGGCGATCACCGGCGACGGCGCCCGCTCCCGGGTGAGCCGCGCGGTGGACGTCGTCGCCGGCGACGTCGTTGTCGTGCAGGGCCAGTCGAACGCGCAGGCCGGTCGGCAGCCGCGATCGACCACGTCCGACGCCGACCGGTCCCGCTGGGTCCGCACCTTCGGCACGTCGAACAACAACAATCCGCGGCTGGCCGGCGCCATCGGCGGGTGGACGTACGCCATGGGCGACGACATCCAGCGGGTCGCGGCGATCGGCCAGTGGGCGGTCCGGATGGGCCAGGTGATGTCGGCCGAGCTCGGCGTCCCGATCGCCGTCGTCAACGGCGCCCGCGGCGGACAGCCGATCGGCTACTTCGCCCGCAACGACACCGACCCCGGCGACGGCTCCACCAGCTACGGGATGCTGCTGCGCCGGCTCACCCGGGCCGGGCTGGCCGGGCCCGACGCCATCGACGTCATGCTCTGGTACCAGGGCGAGGCCGACCGCGACGACGCCGCCACCCACGTCGCCGGCTTCACCGACCTGGTCGCGGACTGGCGCGAGGACTACGGCGCCGGGCTGCCCGTCTACGTCCACCAGGTGCGCACCTCACCGTGCGGGCAGTCCGGCCCGGTGGCGCTGCGCGACGCCCAGCGGCGGCTGCCCGACACCGTCGACGGCCTGCGGGTGGTGTCGACCACCGGCCTCAACGGCCACGACGGCTGCCACTTCGACTACGTCGACGGCTACCGCACCCTCGGCGAGCACGTCGCCACCATGCTGCTCGACGACCTGTACCGCCCGGGCACGCCGTCCATCGCGCCGCCCGGCCCCGCCGCGGTCCACCGGGTCGACGACGCGCCGAACCAGCTCACGGTGACGCTGCGCTCCCCCGCCACCCCGCTGACCGTCGAGGACGGCGCGGCGGCGGACTTCCGGGTGTCCGGCGCCGTCGTCGAGTCGGTGCGCTGGCAGCGCGGGCTCGGCCTGGTCCTGACCCTCGACCGGCCGGCGCCCGCCGGCGCCTCCGTGGCCTACCTCTCCCACAACGGCGCCGGCCCCCGCGTCGTCGACGCCCGCGGCATGGGCCTGCTCGCGTTCCAGCTCACCCTCGAATAGGGCGCACAGGCGCCGCGACGGCGACGGCGACGGCGACGGCGACGGCGACGAGCTCAGGTCAGCCAGCCGCTATCGGCGATGACGGGGTCGGGGGCGACCTGGGTCTCCTCGAACGGAAGCTGCGGCCACGAGTCGGCGTCGGGATGCCGCTCGAGCTCGTCCAGTCCGAGTTCGGCGCCGGCGGCGACGAGCGCCGTCTGGAGCTCGGGCACCGGCACCGAGCGGACGTCGCGGCGTGACAGCGCGGCCAGCGCGGCGGCCGTGCCCGCGGCCTGTCCCTCGGCGATGCAGATCGGAATGACTCGCGTGGAGGCGATGGCCTCGTGCGTGGCGGAGATGCACTTGCCGGCCATCAGGAGTCCGTCGACGTCTCGGGCGATGAGCGAGCGGAGCGGGATGCCGTAGGCACGCACGTTTGTGGAGCTGACCCAGCTGCCGCTGGGCCGGTGGATGTCGATGTGGTAGCCGCCCATCGCGACGTCGTCGTCATGGCGCGCGCCGGTGACGAGGTCGTCGGCCGTCAGCAGGTAGTCGCCCATGATCCGGCGCGACTCGCGGATACCCAGCATCGGCGCGATCTCGACGAGGTGGGCCCGCTCGCAGCCGGGTACGTAGGTGCGGAAGAACCGGATGAGTTCGGGGACCTGCTCGTAGACCCGCGCGTAGGCCTCGCTGAGCGAGTCGACGTCGGTGGGGTCGAGGCCGAGGACCCGGGTCATCACGACGCTCAGCTCGTGCGGGGTCTCTCGGGTGTGGAGCTTGACGCCGACGATTCGGGTCTGTGGCACGTTCAGGTCGCCGGCGCGGCGCGCCTGTTCGACGACGCCGGCGAAGCCACCGAGGACGTAGGTGTCGACCGTCTCGAGCTTCTCGGCCATCTGGGCGAACAGGTGCGGGTAGGGAGCGAGCCACTCGCGGTAGTTGAAGGCGGGGTCCTGGCAGGCCTTGCGGAAGGCGTCGTCGTCGATGCCGCCGAGGCGGAACACCAGGGTCGGCGACTGCACCAGGCCGTCACTCGTGCGGCCCTTCTCCCAGGCCACTCCCCCGCGCGCCGCGACGTCACCGTCGCCCGAACAATCGATCACCATATGGCCCGTGATCGTCTCGCGGCCGGACTTGGACTCGATGACGACACCCGTGATCCGATCGCCGGACCTGACGGTGTCGACGAACACGGCATGCATGAGAACCGCGACCCCGGCCTCGCGCAGCAGCCGCAGGGCCAGGATCTTCCAGTAGTGCGAGTGGACGGCGGCGAGCGAGCCGCATTTCGGGTCGAGCGTGATCGGGGAGGCGTGGCCCGAGCGGGCGAGCGTCTCGACGAACTCGCCGGCCAGGCCGCGGACGACCCGCCGGTAGCTCTGGTCGTGGAATCCCAGCCAGGGCAGCGTCGCCGACACCCCGCCGACGAAGCCGGCTCGCTCGATCAGGAGCGTCCGTGCTCCTGTCCGGCCGGCCGCGAGTGCGGCGGCAATGCCGGCCGCTCCGCCTCCGACGACCACGACTTCCCATTCATCGCTGTGCATCAGGTTCGTCCTCGAGTCAGTACGGGGCAACGCGGGGCCAGGAGAGCTCCACGCCGCGTGCGACGAGTGTTCGCTGGAAATCGGCACGGCGGGCCGCGGACTGCCGGACGCCGATCGGATCGGCGCCGCCGGTGACGCAGAACGCGGCCAGCGTGCCCGCCGCCTCGCCGACGTTCCATTCGACCGGGTGGACGCGGTAACAGCCGTTCGTGATGTGCGTCGTCCCGATGTTCTTGGCGGCGGCGACGAGGTTGTCGACGTCCGGTGACAGCAGCGCGCCCAGCGGGATCTGGAACGGCCAGGCGGCGTCGTACTTGCGCTCCCCGCCGTGCGTCGACGGGTGCAGGTCGATCTTGTAGCTTCCGACGCCGACGCTGTCCTCGTACTCCCGCGCCCCGGCCGTCCCCCGCACCGACGCCGCGATGTCGTTCTGCGTGATGGTCTCGAGTGCGCGCAGACGCCGGCCCTCGCGGATGTAGGGCGCCATGGCCAGGCCGTCCTCGGTGCCCGTCACGTCGCCACGCAGGCGCAGTCCCGGGAAGCCGGTGCCGCCGTCGGCGCGCGGCGCCTCGGTCTGCAGCCAGTAGAGGAAGCTGAGGCTGAGCTGCCGGGCTCCTTCCAGGTGCGCGGCCGCTACCTCGGGCTCGACGTCGACGATGGAGCCGGCGATGTAGTCGTTCGCGGAGCAGTTGATCAGAGTGATGTCGCTGGGCGGCGCCGGGTCGAAGTTTCCGCGGGCCACGAGCCTGCGGAAGCGCCAGATGTCCTCGATCGGACTGTAGTCGCCGTTGTCGCCGAACCGCCCCTGGTGACTGGCCGAGACGATGACCGCCGGGTCGGTGGCCGGATCGGGGTTCGGCCTGAGCACGCGGCGCCCGCGTTCGGCCGGGTCGGCGGACGGCGCCGGCCAGCCGATCTGCGGCGCGGGGCGTACTGGTGCATCCGGCACCGTCCACCGGTCGTACTGGGCGGGCCGGTCGATCACGTGGTTCTCGCCGGCGACGTGGTCCATGGCGAAGCAGACGGTGAACCCCTGCATCATCTGCGGGTCGCCCACGTCGGGAGCGTCGGGCTCGCCGGTCTCGGCGGCGGACTCGGTGCCGGTGACGTACGGGATCCCGGCCAGCGCGAGCAGCTCCCCCGTCTCGGTCGCGTCGAGAACGTAGCGGCCGGTGAGCCACTCCACCGTTCCGGAGGCAGACCGGAAGGCGACACCGGTGATCCGGCTCCCGTCGCGCTGGACCCGGCAGGGCGTGAGCTCGGTGCGCACGGCCAGCCGGTTCGAGCGCTGGTGCGGCGCGAGCATCGCCTGCAGCACGGCGAGCGCGACCCGGGGTTCGTGGCACAGCGCGCTGACCGCGCCGTTTCCCGGGTTCAGGTGCAGCGCCGACCTGGCGGACTCGGACAGCGGGTACCACCGGCGGTAGTGCCGGCGGACTTCGTCGCGGAACCGGCGGTAGCTCGCGGTCGCGCCGAACTGTTCGATCCACGGGTGCTCGTCCGGCGGCACCGCCTGCGACGTGAACTGGCCGCCGATCCAGCGGGTCGCCTCGGTGAGGATGACCGTCGCCCCGGCGTCGGCGGCGGCGAGCGCGGCGGCGACGCCACCCACCCCACCGCCCACGACCAGCACGTCGGCCTCCACCAGCGTCATGCCGGCGTCCCGAGCAGCCCGAGCGTCGTCAGGACCCGGCGCACCTCGTCCGACCCGCCTGGATCGAGCGGAGGCAGCGCTGTCCCGGCGGTGTCACCGGTGATCCCGAGCTCGGCCAGCGCCGACTTGAGCGAGGTCAGCCAGAACCCGGACCGGTAGAGGGTGCACACGTCGTCCAGCCGGGCCTGCAGGGTGCCGACCTGCGCGGCGTCACCGCTCAGGCCGGCCCGCACGAGTGCGGTGGCCAGCTCCGGGACGACGTTGGCGATCCCGGGCACGGCGCCGTCGGCCCCGGCGAGGAGGCTGCGCCCGATGAGCGCCTCGGCGCCCTGAAACACCCGGAGCCCGGCGGCGCGGGCGGTCTGCGCCAGAGCGGCGTAGACGTCCCAGCTCCCGGACGACTCCTTGAGCGCCACGACAGCATCGATCGCGCCGATCTCGCGCAGCGCCCGCGGCGTGATCGGGTGGTGCGTCAGGTGCGGGATGTTGTAGACGACGAGCGGCAGGCTGGTCGCCTCGGCCACCGCGGTGACGTGGCGGATCACGGCGCCGTCGGTCTCGGCGTCGAAGTACATGGGCGCCATCACAACCAGTGCCTCCACCCCGAGCTGCTCGAGGCCCACAGCGGCGCGCACGGCCCGCTCGGTGCTCGTCTCGCCGACGCCCGCGAGCACCGGGACGGCCCCGGCCACCGCGTCGACGTAGGCCGTGGTGATCGCCGCGGCGACGTCCGGTTCCAGGGTCGGGCCCTCGCCGCAGGATCCGAGCACGAAGACGCCGGTGGCGCCGCCGCCGACGACATGGGCCGCGAGGCGTCGCACGGCGTCGATGTCCGGCCGGTGCTCGGCGGTCAGGGGCGAGACGACCGGGGGGATCATCCCCGACAGCTGCTGCGGATTCATGACGGCCCTTCTGATCGTTGCGGTCACGCCTTCACCGCGCCGGCGGTGAGGCTTCCGATGAACTGGCGCTGCATGACGAGCAGGCAGAGGATGAGCGGCACGATCGAGATGACGGTGCCGGCGGTGATCGCGCCCCACGGCGACTGCTCGACGATGCCGAAGTTGAGCTGCGAATGCAGGAAGGCCAGCCCGATCGGCATGGTGAACTGGTCCGAGTTCGTGAGCATGACCAGCGGCAGCAGGTACGCGTTCCACGCGTTCAGGAACAGCAGCAGGCCGGCCGCGCCGAGCCCCGGGCGGACCAGCGGCACGGCGACGGTCCAGAACAGCCGGAACTCGCCGCTGCCGTCCAGCCGGGCCGCGTCGAACAGCTCCTCGGGCAGTTGCGAGAAGTACTGCCGCAGCAGGAACAGCACCAGCGCGTTGGCCGCGAGCGGCAGGATCACCGCCGCCCAGGTGTTGAGCAGGCCGAACTGGCGCATGATGGTGAACTGCGGCAGCACCAGGGCGTACTCGGGAATCGCCAGACTCGCCAGGACCATCCCGAACAGCACCGAGCGCCCCCGGAACCGGTAGCGGGCGAACCCGAACCCGGCCAGCGCGGCGACCGTCACACCCAGCAGCGTCGTGAGCAGCGCGATGCCGAAGGTGTTGAGCAACCACCGCGGGATCTGCGTGTCGAAGGCGGCGACGTAGTTGTCGAGCGTCACGACCGACGGGATCAGCGCCACCTCACCGAGCCGGGTGCTCGGCTTGAGCGAGGAGATGAGCAGCCAGTACAGCGGGAACGCCGTCACCACCACGATCAGCCCGACGACGGCGCCGCGCCCCAGCCGTTGCGCGATTGCTCCGCTAGACACGGTCATCACTCCTCAGCAGGCGGCTCGCGACGGCGGTGCTGACGATGATCGCGACCGCCAGCAGCACGGAGGCGGCCGCGCCCTTGCCGAGGTCGAACTGTTCGAACGAGGCCCCGAAGATGTACATGACGGCGGTGAGCGTCGACCTGGCCGGCCCGCCGTCAGTGAGCACCTGGACCTCCGCGAACAGCTCCCACGCCGCGATGCTCGACGCGACGAGGACGAACAGCGTCACCGGCTTCAGCAGTGGGAACGTCACGTGCCGGAAGCGCTGCCAGGCACCGGCGCCGTCGAGCTGCGCGGCCTCGTAGTACTCGTCCGGGATCGACTGCAGACCGGCGTAGAGGATGACCGCGTAGTAGCCCAGCACCCGCCAGATGCGCAGCGCGATGATCGACCAAGGCGCCAGGTCGGCGTCGGTGAGGAACGGGACCGGGCCGACACCCACCAGGTCGAGTACGCCGTTCACGAACCCGACCCGTTCGTTGTAGAGCAGGTCGAAGACGAGCGCGACGGCGATCAACGACATGGTGATCGGTGCGAAGATCACCACCTGCACGAAGTTCGCCGTCTGCCGGCGCAGCTGCTTGAGCAGCACGGCGACGAACAGGCACAACGGGAGCAGGGCCAGCAGGAACCCGACCAGCATGTAGAGCGTGTTGCCCATGGCCTGCCCGAACAGCGGGTCGTCCAGGACGGTCGTGAACTTGTCGAGCCCGGCGAACTCCGGCGACTGACCGAGCGGCCAGTCCACGAACGCGATGCCGAGCGCCAGCAGTACCGACCCCGCGCCGAACGGGATGAACAGCACGAAGAACGGCGCGATGAACAGGTACGGCGCCGAGGCCGGGTACTTGCGGGCGCCGCGGCGGGCGGTCGCGGTCACAGTGCGCTGAGCTCCGCGACGATCTGCTCCACGGCTTCCTCGGGGCTCAGGTCGCCGGCGTAGGCCTGGTCGACGGCCGCGGTGATCGCCGCCTCGGTCTCCGGCCAGTGGAAGAAATGGAACGGCGGGTAGGGCACGGACGCCAGCTCTTGACGGACGTTCTGGCCGCCGAAGTACGGGTCCTCGACGTCGAGGTCGATCTCCTCCGCGGCCCGTTGGTACGAGACCAGGCCGAGGGTGTCGGCCTGCGCCTGAAGTCCCTCGGGGGTGAGCCACCACATGATGAAGTCGCGCGCCCCCTGCGGGTTGTCGGCGCCGTCGAGCCCGGCGTAGAGGCTGCCGCCGAAGACGCCCGTGCGCTGCTCCTCGCCCGCGGCCCAGGTCGGCCAGGTCACGAGCTGCCACTGTCCGGACTGCTCCGGCACGTTCTCCTGCAGGCTGGTGCTGCCGACGCCGAAGTTCATGGTCCAGCCGACGATCTCCTGGTTGCGGATCGCGTCCCAGTAGGTCGCGTCGGTCCACACGCCGTGGTAGACGAGGCCCTCCTGGTCGAGACCGACCATGAACTCGAGCGTCTGTGTCGCGAGGTCCTCGTCGACGGCCAGTTCGCCGTTCTCGTCCCACCAGGTGCCGCCGCGCGAGTTGTAGAACGCGTTGAACATGTTGGCGCCGTTGGTCGCCGGTGGCTGCACGAACAGGTACTGCGTCCCGCCGGACGCCGTCTCGAGCTCGCGCGCAACGGCGACGACGTCGTCCCACGTGGGGTTCTCGGGGATGGCGAGGCCGTGCTCGGCGAGGGCCGCCTGGTTCACCCAGAGGCCCATGTTGCCCGGTCCCATCGTGAACGAGTTGATCTCGCCGTTGCCGCCGACCAGGATGCCGTCGGCGAAGTCGTCCTCCATCGGGCCGAGTTCCTCGGACAGGTCCAGGAACTGGCCGGTGGAGAACAGCCCACCCGACTCGCGCAGCGGGAGCTGGACGACGTCCGGCAGGTCGTCGCCACCCTGCAGGGCGACGACGAGGCGCTGGGTCACGTCGGCGATCGGTATCTCCACGACCTCGACGTCGTACTGCGGGAACGCGGCGGTGAAGCCGTCCTCGATGACCGGGGGCGCGGAGCTGGAGAAGACCCAGATCTCCAGTTCGCCGGTGCTCCCCTCGTCGCCGGTCGACCCGGCGTCGTCGGAACCGCACGCGGTCAGGACGACGGCGACCGCGGCGACGCCGCACACGACGGCCTTACGTTTCCAGGCGCGGTTCATCGCTCCTCCTTGAGCTGAGAATCAGAACGAAAGGGCGCAGCGGTTCTAGAGCCGCGTGCGGATGTTCTCGAAGTGGCGGTACATCGCCTCGACCTCGCCGCTCTGCGCGGCGACCGCGTCGACGATGTCCAAATGCATCCGAGCGAGCTCCGCCGGAGTGGACGGCTCGGCGACCGTCGCACGATGCAGCCGGTGGAACATCTCCCAGAACAGATCGATCACCTGGCTGACGAGCGGGTTGTCCAGGGGTTCGTACAGGCGGCGGTGGAACCGCCGGTCCAGGGCCGCGTGCTCGTCGGGCGTGCAACCCTCGGCGCCCATGGCCGTCGCGATGCCGCGCAACTCCTCGACATCGCGACGCCGGATCCACTCCGACGCGCGGGCGATGAGCCCCTCCTCGAGGGCGGCGCGGAGCTCGAGGAGGTTCAGCAGGTCGCGCCCCTCGACCTGGAAGGCGTACGGCAGGTTCTCGAGGATCGGCGCGAACGAGAAGGGTTCGACGTAGGTTCCGCCACCGTGGCGGGTGCGCACGACACCGACGGTCTCGAGGCCCTTGATGGCCTCACGCAGCGACAACCGGCCCACGCCGAACACCTCGGCCAGTTCCGCCTCGGGAGGCAGCTGATCGCCTGCGCGCAGTCCGTGCTCGGCGATGTAGGCACGCAGCTTGAGCTGCGTTTCGCGGTACTTGGGCAGTGCGGACATGACGCGCCTTCGGGTCTCGTGACGGGACAACTGAAGACTAGGGCAAGTGCTCTGATGAATCAACCCCAGTCACTGTATTGATCAGATGAGTCGCTCGCTCATATGATGTCTGCGCCCTGTGAGCGCTCGATCCAACGACGATCGGCCCCGAGACGCGGTGAACATCGCCGGCGTGCGGCGGGGCTCAGAAGGGATTCACCATGAAGCGACGGAGCTTCCTCACCGGAGCGGCGGCCGGCATCGGCGCCGTGCTCCTCCCGGATGTCACGCGTCCCCTGCGTGCCCGGGCCCAGACAGGCGGGATGTTCGAGGACGTCGGCCAGATCTCCGCGGGTCACCACCAACTGCCCACGATCATCGCGACCGGGCCCGACGCCCTGACGATGGTGGCGCAGAGCCGGTACCCGGTCGCGGCGGGCGTGAACGTCGACAAGGGCGCCGCCGACATCGTCACCTTCCGGAGCCTGGACGGCGGCCGCACCTGGTCGCCGGGCGCGCCCGTCCACGAAGCCGGCGGGGCCGACGGCGACTGCGGGTACGCGAGTGTCGTGACGATGATCGGCAGACGCCTCACGGCCCTCTACACGGTCGGCCCGCAGAACTGGGAGCCGGCCGACCTCGTCGTGCACTGCCGCACGAGCGACGACGGCGGCCTGACCTGGTCCGAGGTGTCGCACCCGTCCGTCACCAGCGATCACGCCAACGGCCTGCCCACCAACGGCGGCAAGGGCTTCACCCTGGCGACCGGCCGGATCGTCCTCCCGGGCCGGATGTGCGTGCTCTACAGCGACGACCGCGGCCGGAGCTGGACCGCGACACCCGAGTTCGCCGAGACCGTCGAGACGAAGACCCAGCCCGCCAGGGATGGCCTGACCGCCCTCGTCCCGTGGCGGACGCGCGACAAGATCGGCCGCATGGGGCGGGTGCGGCTCGGGCACGAGTACGCCTATCGCGGGACCGTGGTCCACGACTTCGGCGCGGACACCAACCTCGGCTTCGTCCGCTACGACTACCGCACCCTGCTGATGTCGGTCACCCGGTCCAACCAGCTCTACATTCGCCGCAGCGTCGACGAGGGCCGCACGTGGATCGACGAGAAGAACATCACGGCGAGCGCGCCGAGCGCCCGCTACTCCGACATCGCCGTGACCGGCGACGGCGCCATCGTCGTCGGCTACATGAGCAACCGCCGTGTCGTCGCCAACGCCGCGCCGCTGCATGTCGTCCGCCTCGACCTCGACTGGCTGACGAGCTGACCCGAGCCCGCTGCACCCGAGGGGTGGCCCCACTCGCCGTGGAGCCACCCCTCGGCGTCAGTTCACCGGGCGACAGAGAGCTCGCTGATCTGCACGTTGCGCGCCGGGCGGATCGGGTCCCAGGTGTCGGTGATCCACAGCCGCAGATACCGCGCGGTGACCGGGGCGAACGACGTGGTGCCGCCGGTGGCGGGATGGTCGGCGACGGCGACGGTCCGCCAGGACACGCCGTCGTCCGACACGTCGATGGTGTAGTCGCGCGGGCCGAGGTGGGTCGCCCCATCGGCTCGTCCGGCGACGGTCACCGAACCGAACGTGACCGGCGCGCCGAAGTCCAGCCCGAACGTGGACGGGTTCGCCTCGGTCGGCCCCAGCCCGGCCGTCTTCCCCCAGGACGCGTAGTACGACGCCGGCGATCCGTCCACCGCCAGGTGCTCGGGGAAGCGGTCCTGGGCGGTGGTGGTCTCGGGCAGGATCCTCGGGAACCGCGTGAGCTGGGAGTTGAGCGCGAGGTTCGCCGAATGGGTCAGGGTCAGGTTCTCCGTCGCCTCCAGGCCGTTGCCGGCGCGCGCTGTCACGGCGAGGGTGCTCGTGCCCGAGGCGAGACCGGTGTTGCGCACCGCGACGGGAACCGTCACCGAGCCGCCGGCCGGAATGGACGTGGCCGCCGGAGCGGTCGCGGCGATGCCGTCCGCTCCGGTCGCGGTCAGCGTGGCGCTGACCGGACGGTCGGAGGCGTTGGTCACCAGCAGCTCGGCCTCGTTGTACCCGCCGTCGGCGACCGGCAGCGAACGCTGCTGCGCCTCGAGCGTGAGCACCGGCGCCGCGGCGGCATACGGCTCGATGGTGACGGGGCCGAGCAGCCCGTAGCGCATCCGGTCCCGGTCCCCGGCGTCGACGCCGGGAGCGATCCGGACGGCGTTGAGCAGGGTCGACGCGGCCCGCACTGTGATCGTGTTGACGCCGGGGCGCAGCCGGTCGCCGACGTCGATGTGCCTCAGGTCCAGCTGGTCGATCGGCGGCAGTTCCTCGCCGTTGACGCTCACGCGGACCGTGTCGACGACGGTGCCGAGATCGAGGCGGGCGCCGGTGACGCCGTCCCAGCCGGCGTCGAGCCGGAACTCGGCGCTGTAGGTGCCGATGCCCGAGACGTCGGCGAGGTCCGGGCCGAGCTCGGACCACGCCGGCAGCGCGCCGTCCGCGGTGGCCGTGACCTCCACCGGTCCGATCGCCGTGTGCGCCGTGTCGCCGGGCAGGCCGCTCGGGCCGGGCGTCCAACTGTCCACGCTGAGCGACCAGTCCGTGAGCCGCAACGGCTCCGGGGCGGCGCCGGAGGACGCCGCTGGCACCTCGTCGCTCGGCGCGGGGCCGCGGAAGGTGGCGTCGCGGCGCGGCGTGACGGCGATGACCTCGGCGTCGTGGCCGGCCAGCCGCACGTGGACGGTGACGGTGCCCGGACCCTCTTGGTAGTCCGAGATCGGGGTGATCTCGCCCGTCCACGTGTCGAGGCGGTACGGCGTGCCCTGCCCGGCCAGCGTCACGGTCTGCGACGTCGCGGTCGAGTGATGGTTGAACAAGTAGTAGTAGTCGACGCCTTCGGCGCGGCGGCGGACGTCGAGGATCGCGTCGGACGGCGTCGTGTGCGCGGCGGCCGCCTCGACACCCGCGCGCTCGAGTGCCGCGGGCAGCTCACTCTCATCGTCGACGCGTGTGACGCCGGGCTGGCGGAGCAGCTCGGCGATGACGGCGCGCAGCCGGACGTCCTGGTCGGGCCGGTACCCGGGGGTCGTGGCAGGCAGGTCGCCCAGGATCACCACCGGGAGTCCCCGGCGGACGAATCGCAGGATGCTGTGCGCGGCGTCCAGCGGCATCGTCGTCTGGTCGTTGAGCAGCAGGGCGTTGTAGGCCGAGGCGTCGGGGAACAGCACGCCGTCGCGGACCTTCGCGTCCTCGAGCCGCAACTGCGCCGGGCTGACGTACTCGTAGGTGTAGCCGGCCGCGGCGAGCGCGGACGAGCTGGGGATCAGGGTGTCCGACGTCAGGCCGGTCAGGCCGAGACCGAGGTCATGGCGGTAGACGGCCAGGTCGAACGCCGGCTTTCCCTGGCGCAGCACCAGCTGCATGCGGGCCAGGTGGTCGTTGACCTGCCGGTAGTCGGCCCAGCTGGGGTCGCCCTTGGCGCCGAACGCCGCCGAGTAGGAGTCGTTGCCGCCATAGCTCATGCCCGGCCACAGCGTCTGCTCGCCATGGCCGGCCACGCCGCGGCTGAGATAGGGGAAGCCGTGCCAGACGATCTGGTTGACGCCGCCGGCGTAGCCCCGGTAGACCGCCTGCAGGTTGGACCGGTCGGTCGCCTCCCCCACGGTGGCCCCCCAGACGTGTCCCCGGAACGCGCAGCACTCGTCGGAGACGACGGGCGCGCCGGACAGGTGCGCGCCGGAGGCGACGACCTTGTAGTTCTGCACGTTGCTGTGGGCGCTGTCGTTGCGGCCGAAGGCCAGCGACTCCCCCTCCGGGACGTCGACGTGGCCGGCCGCCTCGGAGCTGTCGATGGCTTCGCCGTAGGGCTGGACCCGGGTCTTCAGGTCGCGCCCGTGGGCCCAGTCGCGCAGTACGTCGAGCCGGTTGTCGATGTAGAGGTCGCTCAGGGTCTGCCGGTAGTCGTGGCGCACCCGGTCGCCCACGCCGCCGGCGAAGTCGAAGAACGGCTCCCCCGGGAATCGTCCGGGCAGGCCGCCCTGTGCGCCGGCGCCGGCCAGCGCCGGCAGGAGCTCGATCGGCGAGTAGCCCCGGCGCGTGGTCCATTCGTCGACGAAGCCCGTCGTCCACTTCTGCCCGCCCAGCTCCAGCGAGTCCTCGAAGAGCTCGGCGGTGCCCATCTCGTCCAGCAACGACCGGACGGCCGGGGTCAGGATGGCGTCGTCGTAGAAGTCGGTGCTCGCCCTGGCGCCGGCCTCGCTCAACGTGTCGAGCGAGTAGTTGTCGACGGTGGCGGTGTAACCGGACAACGTGTGCCCGTTCGCGGTCTGGTAAAAGGCGATCAGCGCGTACGTGCTGTCCGCGTCGCCCGGGAGGTCGAGGCTCAGCTCGCCACCGGCGTCCACCTGCGCCGTGACGTCGACGACGGTGGACTGGTCGAGCAACCGCCGCGACGGCTGACTCGCGCAGCCAGGGTCCTCGCACTTCGCCACCAGCGCCGCGACGAGCGTCATCCGCGCGCCTGCAGGCGGTGCGGTGTCGTAGTTGGCGGGCAGCGGCCCGGAGCGGGTCGTGCCGCCGGCGTGGAACTCGTGCGAGAAGACCAGCTTCTGCGCCGCTCGCGGATCGTTCACGTCGGCGACCGTCGGCACGGTGGCCGGCCACCGCGGGCCGAGGCTGAGGTCGAGGCTCAGGCCGTTCGCGTTCGCCGCCGAGAGCATGGTCTCGACCTTGTCCGCCCACAGTGGCGTTCCCCAGCCATACGTGCTCAGGTGTTCGGCCTCGTAGTGGCCCGGGCCGTTCGAGCGCTGAAGGCTGACCTCGGCCCCGCCCGCGCCGACCTGTCTCAGCTGCTCCAGCTCGGCGGTCAGCCGGCGGTCGTCGGTGAAGGCCAGGGGCTGCCACCAGCGGTACCTCGGCCGGACCTCGTTCGGCGGGTCGGCGAAGGTGTCCCGGGTGAGCGGCGGCGCGGAGGCCTGCCGTTGATCGGGCTCAGGCGCGGGTGCGGCGGCCCCGGCGTGCTCGCCCAGCATCTGGCTCGCGGCGACGACGGTGCTCAGCGCCAGCAGGCAGGCGACGGCGCGCAGTCGCCGTCTCGGGTAGGGGTGGGCGTGGGTCATCGGTTCACTCCGATCACATCGCTGGGACATGAGTGCGACATCGGACGCCTGCTCGTCGGCGGGGCGCACCGGGCGAATGGTCTATGCCATTCGCCCGTCGGCCACTGACCGCCTCGTTCGTGCACGCCGGCGTCCTGGCAGGTCTTGACCGTGGTGGTGCGGGCTCCTACCATCTCCGACATCTGATGAATCTTCAAGACTTCTGATGTCATTGGTCTAGAACTCTGATGACTTCGATCCTGTCCGACTGCGAGAGAGGACGGCCGCCATGGATGCCGACGACCTGACCAGACGAGCCTTCATGAAGTCGCTCGCGGCCTCGGCCGCCGTTGCCGGGTTCCTCGGCGGCACCGGTGCCGCAGCGGCCGGGCCGGCCGGAGCGCCGGCGGCCGGAGCGATCACGGCCGGCACCGGCCGGCGGATCGCGATCCGCGAGCACCACGGCGCACCGGCGATCATGATCGGCGACCAGGCGCTGCCGGCCATCGCGTACATGACGTATCTCCCGCACCGCGGGCAGTACGAGGACTTCGCCGGCGCCGGGTACGGCGTGTACAGCGTGGCCTGCTACTTCGGCGACCGCGGCATCAACTCCACCAGCGGGATCAAGCCGTTCCGGCCCGGCCTCTGGGTGGGACCCGGCGACTACGACTTCTCCGCCGTGGACGAGGACCTCGCCCGCGTCGTCGGGGCGCAACCGAACGCGCTCGTCATCCTGAGGGTCAACCTCGACGTCCCGCAGTGGTGGGAGTCGCGGCACCCCGGCGAGCTGAGCGTGTCCGCCGACGGCGGCACGCTGCGGCAGTCGTTCAGCTCGGCCGTCTGGAGGGACGAGGCCGGGCAGGCTCTCGTGGCGCTCATCAGGCACATCGCCGCCTCGCCCTATGCGGACAACCTCATCGCCTACCACCTGGGGGCGGGACAGACCGAGGAGTGGATGTACCACGGCAACCGTGACCGGCTGCCCGACTACAGCGAGCCGCACCAGCGGGCGTTCCGTTCCTGGCTGCGCCGGACGTACGGGTCCGACGCCGCGCTGCGCGCCGCCTGGCACGATCCGGCCGTGTCGCTCCCCACCGCCACCGTCCCGGACGCGGCCGCCCGGACCGGTGATTCGGCCCGGCTCTTCCGCGACCCGGACTCCGAGCAGCAGGTGATCGACTACTACCGGTTCCATTCGTACGCGGCCGCCGACGCCGTGGTCCACTTCTGCCGCACGGTCAAGAAGGAGGTCGGCGACTCCGCACTCGCCGGCGCGTTCTACGGGTACATCTTCGAGACCACCCATGTGGACGTCGGGCAGCACGCGCTGCACCACATCCTCACGTCGCCGTACGTCGAGTTCCTCGCCAGCCCGAGCAGCTACATCCGCCGCCAGCCGGGCAACGACTGGCCGTACTTCAGCCTCACCGACTCGGTCAAGCTGCACGGCAAGCTCTGGATGAGCGAGGCCGACACCCGGACGCACCTGACGGTGGGCCTGTCGATCGCTGCGCCCGAAGTCAATCCCACCGGCTCCGTCCCCGGCCCCTACGACACCGCGCTCTGGCATGGGCCGGACGATCCGCGGATCACGATGTCGTTGTTGCGGAACAATCTCGCCCGCGCCATCACCAACGGCGCCGGGCTGTGGTGGTTCGACATGTGGGGCGGCTGGTACGACGACCCGGAGATGATGGCGTTCATGGCGAAGGCACGCGACCTGGTCGCGGAGTCGCTGACCGCCGACCGCCGCTCGACGGCCGATGTCGCCGTGTTCGCCGACGAGGCCAGCATGGCCCACTTCGGCTACAGCCGGAACCACAACCAGCAGTTCCTCTACGGCCAGCGGCTCGAGCTCGGGTCGATGGGCACGCCGTACAACATCTTCCACTTCCAGGACCTGCCCGACGAGCGCACCCACGACTACTCGCTCTACGTGTTCCTCAACACCGTCAAGGTCGACCGCGACCTACGCCGAGTGGTCCAGCGGCTGCGCGATCGGGGCAAGAGCTTCGTGTGGGGTCACGGCGCGGGCTGGTTCGGCTACGGGGACACCCCCGGCGCCGGCGGCGTCACCGACCTCACGGGCGTCGAGATGACGACGACGGAGCAGGCGGCGCGGCTGCGGGTGACCACCGTCGAGAGCGCGTCCGCCGCCCTTGCCGGCATCGCACCCGGCACGACGTTCGGCACGACGAGCGCCGTCGGCGCCCCGCTGATCCATCCGACCGGCGGCAACGGCGAGGTGCTGGCCACCGTCGAGGGAACGTCGACACCCGGCGTCGTGCGGGTCGCGCACCGGCTCGGTGGTCATTCGACGTACTCGGTGGCGCCGCGGATGCCACCGCGGCTCCTTCGCAACGCGGCGAAGGAGGCCGGCGCGCATGTCTACGTCGACAGCGACGACGTCGTCTACGCCAGCCGTCGCTTCGTCGCCCTGCACGCGACCTCCGACGGCCCGCGCACCATCCACCTGCCCAGCGTGGCCGAGGTCGTCACCGACGCCTTCGCCCGCAGCCGGAGTCCGATCGCACGCCACACGGACAGGGTCACGATCGAGTGCCGCCAACATGAGACCTACCTCTTACGGCTCGAGCCGTAGCCAGTCGGCGTGGCTCGCGGGGTCGCTACCGCGCTCAACTGTCGGCGATCCGGGCCGCCGTCGCGCAGCAGTCCAGCGCCAAGCGACCGACGTCCGATGTCGAACTCCGACCCTGTGGATCGAACGTGGTGCGAGCTGGAGTGGATCAGCGTGACGCATGTGCGACTCCGCAGCGCACGCCAGCGATCGCCGCAGGTGAAAAGGTGGGCGCAGTAGGGTTCGAACCTACGACCCCTGGTTTGTAAGACCAGTGCTCTACCGCTGAGCTATGCGCCCCGTCGTCGTGCGAAGGGTCAGGGTATCGGGAGAACGGCGGGACGCCGAAATCGGTGTCAGGCGGCGCCCTCGGGTGGCGCCTTCTGTGGTTCGGACGCGGCGAGGGCGTCGGCGATGGCCGACTGCGTGGGTCTGGCCGGTGCTCGGCCGAGGACGCGGTCGATGGCGCTGGCGACGTCGGCGGAGAGGTCGCGGCTGTCGGTGCGGCGGTGCCGGCCGGGGCCGGGCATGCGGATGGCGAAGCCGCGGTCCATGGTGGTCTCGACGGCGAGGAACTCGGCCGTGGCCGACGCCTCGCAGGAGCGGCACACGGTGTGCCCGAGCCGGCGCACGAGCGTGGTGGCGCCGCAGACCGAGCAGTGGTCGAGGTCGGTCGACCAGCCCTTGTTCTGCTGGCAGTCGGGGCAGATCAGCACCTGCTCATCGGCCCGGACGCCGCGCACCCACAGGTTCGTCCCCCGGGCGGGGTCGGACTGACGGGCGCCACAGCGGTAGCACGGCACGAGCGAGCTCCCTTCCTGCTGTCGTTCTGGACCGCGGACGTCGGAGGCGCCCGGACCGTCAGGCCGCGCCGAGCGAACCCAGCACGCGCCGGTAGTCGTCGACGTCCCGGGCATCGGGAAGCGAGTTGACGACGTCCCAGCGGACGGTCCCCCCTGCGTCCACTACGAAGGTACCCCGAACCGCACAGCCGCGGTCGTGATCGAGGACACCGTACGCCGCGGCAACCGCCCCATGTGGCCAGAAGTCGGACAACAGCGGGAAATCCAGCCCGGCGCCGTCGGCGAAGACCCGCAGCGCGAACATCGAGTCGCACGAGACGGCGAGGACGTGCGCGGTGTCGCCGACGGCGGGGATCAGGGAGTCGCGGATGGCGGCCAGCTCGCCCGTGCACACGTCCGTGAACGCGAACGGGAAGAACGCCAGCACGACCGGCCGGCCGCGCAACGAGGAGAGCCGGACTGCCGAACCGTGCTGGTCCGGCAGTTCGAAGTCCGGTGCCGGGGCACCGACCAGGCTCACTTGCGGGCCGACCCCTTGGGAGCGACCAGTTTGGTGCCGGACCAGTCCTCGGCCGCCGACACGGTGGACGTGGTGGACAGGCCGGCGGTCAGCGCGGCGTCGGCGATGTCGCTGGCCTCGACGGAGCCGTCGCGGCCCACTTTCGGGGTCAGCAGCCACACGACGCCGCCGGGCGCGAGGTCGGTGGTCGCGCCGATGAGGGCGTCGGTGAGATCACCGTCGTCCTCGCGCCACCACTGCAGCACCACGTCGGCGACCTCGCCGGACTCGCCGTCGAGCAGCTCGGTGCCGGTGACTTCCTCGATGTCGATACGCAGATCGTCATCGCAGTCGTCGTCCCAGCCGAGCTCCAGGACCACCTGGTTGGGACGGAAGCCGAGCTTGGCGGCCGGCCCGTCGTTCTGGTCCGAGTGGCCCGCGATCTGGCCCACCGATCGTCCTCCTCGCAGTCGTCGCGGCCCGCCCCCTGCGTTCCGCGTTTGCTGTAGTCCACCCAAGGACGCGCCGTCGCGCAAGTGAACCCGCCAGACCAAGCCTGACACGCTTGCCCGAACGGGCCTATGGTGCCCCTGCTCAGCGCGCTTGGAAAGACGTCCGGGGGTCCGAATGTGACGTACGGCCGCCGAGCGAGCAGGATAGGGACCAGTGACCATCACGAAGGGACAGTCGTGGCTGCCGACCGCTCGCCGATCATCATCAACGGCCTTCCGAGCCAGCTCCCCGACATCGACGCCGACGAGACCCGGGAGTGGCTGGAGTCGTTCGACGCCGCCATCGACCAGCGCGGACGCAATCGCGCGCGCTATCTGATGCTGGCGCTGCTGCAGCGCGCGCAGGAGCGGCAGGTCGGTGTCCCGAGCCTGCGCAACACCGACTACATCAACACCATCCCGCCCGAGGCGGAGCCCTGGTTCCCGGGCGACGAGTTCGTCGAACGCCGCATCCGGGCCTATATCCGGTGGAACGCGGCCATGATGGTGCAGCGCGCCCAGCGGCCTGGTGTGGGCGTCGGCGGGCACATCTCGACGTACGCGTCGTCGGCGGCGCTGTACGAGGTCGGGTTCAACCACTTCTTCCGCGGCAAGGACCACGCCGGCGGCGGCGACCAGATCTACTTCCAGGGCCACGCCTCCCCCGGCATGTACGCCCGCGCCTACCTCGAGGGCCGGCTGTCCGAGAGCCAGCTCGACGGCTTCCGGCAGGAGCTGTCGCATGCGGGCCTCGGCGGCGGGCTGCCGTCGTACCCGCACCCGCGGCTGATGCCGCAGTTCTGGGAGTTCCCGACGGTGTCCATGGGCCTGGGCCCGCTGAACGCCATCTACCAGGCCCGGTTCAACCGCTACCTGCACCACCGCGGCGTCAAGGACACCAGCCAGCAGCACGTGTGGGCGTTCCTGGGCGACGGCGAGATGGACGAGCCCGAGACCATCGGCGCCATCGGCGTGGCCGCCCGCGAAGAGCTCGACAACCTCACGTTCGTCGTCAACTGCAACCTGCAGCGCCTCGACGGCCCGGTGCGCGGCAACGGCAAGATCATCCAGGAGATGGAGGCGCTGTTCCGCGGCGCCGGCTGGAACGTCATCAAGGTCATCTGGGGCCGCGAGTGGGACCCGCTGCTGGCCGCCGACACCGACGGCGCGCTGGTCAACCTCATGAACGTCACGCCCGACGGCGACTACCAGACGTACAAGGCCGAGTCCGGCGCGTACGTCCGCGAGCACTTCTTCGGCCGCGACCCCCGCACCCGCAGGATGGTCGAGGACATGTCCGACGACGAGATCTGGGGGCTCAAGCGCGGCGGCCACGACTACCGCAAGCTCTACGCGGCGTACAAGGCGGCCACCGAGCACACCGGCCAGCCGACCGTCATTCTCGCCAAGACGATCAAGGGCTGGACGCTGGGCTCGCACTTCGAGGCCCGCAACGCCACCCACCAGATGAAGAAGCTGACCGGCGACGACCTCAAGCTGTTCCGCGACCGCCTCTTCATGGAGATCCCCGACTCCGCGCTCGAGGACGTCTACCACCCGCCGTACTTCCACCCGGGCCAGGACTCCGACGAGCACGCCTACATGATGGAGCGGCGGCAGAAGCTGGGCGGCTTCCTGCCCGACCGCCGCACCACGGCGAAGCCGCTGGTGCTGCCCGGCGACAAGGTCTACGAGGTAGCCAGGCGGGGTTCCGGCAAGCAGGCGGTGGCCACCACCATGGCGCTGGTACGCCTGGTGAAGGACCTGCTGAAGGACCCCGAGATCGGCAAGCGGCTGGTGCCCGTCATCCCCGACGAGGCCCGCACGTTCGGCATGGACTCCCTGTTCCCGACGCTGAAGATCTACTCGCCGCACGGGCAGAACTACACCCCCGTCGACCGCGAGCTGTTCCTGTCCTACAAGGAGGCCAAGGACGGGCAGATCCTGCACGAGGGCATCAACGAGGCCGGCTCGGTGGCGTCGTGGACCGCGGCGGCCACGTCGTACGCCACGCACGGCGAGCCGATGATCCCGCTGTACATCTTCTACTCGATGTTCGGCTTCCAGCGCACCGGCGACGGCTTCTGGGCCGCGGCCGACCAGCTGGCCCGCGGCTTCGTCCTCGGCGCCACGGCCGGGCGCACCACGCTCAACGGCGAGGGGCTGCAGCACGAGGACGGCCACTCGGTGCTGCTCGCGTCGACGAACCCGGCGGTCGTGCACTACGACCCCGCGTTC